>NZ_JBVMAE010000238.1:0-202 GCF_055597485.1 Crenobacter sp. CS_VA4 | reverse complement strand
GAAGACTCGAACTTCCACAGTGTTGCCACCGCTAGGACCTGAACCTAGTGCGTCTACCAATTCCGCCACCTGGGCACGACCAAATTTTCTGTGTTGCTGCCAGCTTGACTACTCTATTTATAGAGTGGTGCCCAGGAGAAGACTCGAACTTCCACAGTGTTGCCACCGCTAGGACCTGAACCTAGTGCGTCTACCAATTCCG
>NZ_JBVMAE010000237.1:0-203 GCF_055597485.1 Crenobacter sp. CS_VA4 | reverse complement strand
CATGGATGAGGGACAAGCAACTTTGACTCTCACAAGGCCTGTGATGCGAGAGACAACGAGAGTGGAGTCCCATGGATGAGGGACAAGCAACTTTGACTCTCACAAGGCCTGTGATGCGAGAGACAACGAGAGTGGAGTCCCATGGATGAGGGACAAGCAACTTTGACTCTCACAAGGCCTGTGATGCGAGAGACAACGAGAGT
>NZ_JBVMAE010000236.1:0-204 GCF_055597485.1 Crenobacter sp. CS_VA4 | reverse complement strand
ACCGTGTCATTGCTCAGTCCTCGGCATGGCATTACGGAAATCATAGCCTTGGGGACGTTTTCACACAGCCTCCGGCCTTTGCTGCCAGTGGCTTTGGCTCACTTGAATGACGACTCAATCATTCCGTCAATCGGCCGTCTGCGGAACGATGTTTGCGTTCGCCAAATCGAGAAGCTGCCGTTCAGCGCGGCCCGACCCTGAACG
>NZ_JBVMAE010000235.1:0-205 GCF_055597485.1 Crenobacter sp. CS_VA4 | reverse complement strand
TCGTTGAGAAGAATGTGCAGGATCGGCGCCGGCAACTCTGGCAAGAAGCCAAGAGGCAGCCGTTCGCCAGCTTTGGGTAACTGAACGATTGGCTGGAACAGCGGTGTCGTGCGGCTTGGCAAGTGATGGTCCATCCCGATTACCCGGAACTGACGCTGGCTGAATTGCTGCAGGACGAGCAGTTGCAGATGATGCCGTTCCCCGG
>NZ_JBVMAE010000234.1:0-212 GCF_055597485.1 Crenobacter sp. CS_VA4 | reverse complement strand
TTGTTCCTAGTGGTCTTCTGCGAGACAGGGTTAGTGGTGGCCCCGTTTCTGCCTGGCGATTCATTGCTGTTCGCCGGGGGGGCGCTAGCGGCTAGCGGTGCTCTCAATCCGCATCTCATCGTGTTAACGCTAATTGCCGCAGCCTTCCTCGGCGACAACGCCAACTACTGGGTGGGACGATTGGCAGGTCGTAAGCTATTTGCGAACCCGCA
>NZ_JBVMAE010000233.1:0-212 GCF_055597485.1 Crenobacter sp. CS_VA4 | reverse complement strand
CCTTGTCAGGCATCGCGGCGTTGAATTTGCCCAGTGCCTCGCGGACGTTCTGCGCGCCGATGTGGGTGTTGTCGGCCAGCTTTTCGGGGTCGGCGTTCGGGGTGTTCTGCTCGCGGAAAGCGTGCTTCATCGAGCGGCCGACAGCACCCACATCGGCGCGCAGAACGTCCGCGAGGCACTGGGCAAATTCAACGCCGCGATGCCTGACAAGG
>NZ_JBVMAE010000232.1:0-214 GCF_055597485.1 Crenobacter sp. CS_VA4 | reverse complement strand
AGGCCTTGTGAGAGTCAAAGTTGTTTGTCCCTCATCCATGAGACTCAACTCTCGTTGTCTCTCGCATCACAGGCCTTATGAGAGTCAAAGTTGTTTGTCCCTCATCCATGGGACTCCACTCCCGTTGTCTCTCGCATCACAGGCCTTATGAGAGTCAAAGTTGTTTGTCCCTCATCCATGGGACTCAACTCTCGTTGTCTCTCGCATCACAGGC
>NZ_JBVMAE010000231.1:0-227 GCF_055597485.1 Crenobacter sp. CS_VA4 | reverse complement strand
GCAAATCCGATGATCTTTATGACTCGCTTCATGTTGTAGGCGAGCACATGCAAGCTCATCTCTGTGCTGACGTGCGCCAAGGTTCGCGTCAGGAAATGGGTTGCCCCCATCCATTCCTTCAGCGTGCCAAATGGGTGCTCCACCGTCTGGCGCCGTAGCTTCATCATGCCTGGTTGGGTGTCCAGACGCTTTTGCATCTCCTCCAGCACGGCTTCATGCTCCCAGCG
>NZ_JBVMAE010000229.1:0-229 GCF_055597485.1 Crenobacter sp. CS_VA4 | reverse complement strand
GCCACAAGGCACGCCGCAGCGGGTTCCCGCTTTTGTCCGCCATTACCGCATCCAGCGCCGGTTTCGGTGCCGACGCGGGGCGAACGCTGGATTTCGGCTCAGACATGAAAACTCACTGATGGCATTCAAGAAGATCGTAATCAAAACGCGTGAAGGACAGGCCAAGTCGTCGCCGATCGCGCGTTTGCGGTTCTATTTCGAGGACCGCCCCCGTGCCCTGCTGGGCAGC
>NZ_JBVMAE010000228.1:0-229 GCF_055597485.1 Crenobacter sp. CS_VA4 | reverse complement strand
AGACTGCGCTGGCCAACCTGGTCGCCAATGCGGTCGAAGCCACCATCGATGGCGGGCGCGTGCTGATCGGCACCGCGCTGGAGCACCGCCTTATCCGGATGCGGACACCACGCTGCAGCGCCGTTATGTCACCCTCAGCGTCTGCGACGAGGGCCACGGCATGGCGGCCGATATCGCCGAACGGGCCACCGAGCCCTTCTTCACCACCAAGGACATCGGCAAGGGCAGC
>NZ_JBVMAE010000227.1:0-230 GCF_055597485.1 Crenobacter sp. CS_VA4 | reverse complement strand
GTAGTCGGGGGGGGAGTCGGGAAGTTTTGTGTGGGTGGTGGGGGGGGGGGTTGGGAGGGGGGGGGGGGGGGGGGGGGGTGGGGGGGGGGGGGGGGGGGGGGGGGGAGTGGGGGGAGGGGGGGGGGGGGGGGGGGTTGTCCTGTCCAACCCAACAAAAAAAAAAAAAAAAAAAAGGGGGGGGGGGGAAGAAGGGGGGGAGAGGAGGAAAGGGGGGGGGGGGGGGGAGGAGG
>NZ_JBVMAE010000226.1:0-230 GCF_055597485.1 Crenobacter sp. CS_VA4 | reverse complement strand
CCGGCTTTGCTGCGGCGCACTATTTGGTTTAGAGTCGGGAACATCTAACCTCACGGTTTTTGAAGTGCTGTTGTTTCCGGCAGCCAATCGCGGCGTCTTGCCCCCCAGGTGGCGCTACCGATTTATTTTCATAGGAAAGTCACCATGCACCAATACAAAGCGCCCCTGCGCGATATGAAGTTCCTCATGCATGAGGTCTTCGATTACGACTCCCATTACGAAAAGCTGCC
>NZ_JBVMAE010000225.1:0-230 GCF_055597485.1 Crenobacter sp. CS_VA4 | reverse complement strand
CCAAAGACGCGACATCTTCACCCGTTCCAACCCGGCCTTGAAGAATTCCGACATGAATGAAGACATGTTCAGTCCAGCTGAAAAATGCATCACTGGCTGCTTGCCCGCACCATTCCGCATCCTCAGACCGCCCACTGCCGCCGACGCCGAAAAGAAAGGCTTCACTCAGAGATGTTCGAATTCCTTCGGCTCTTTTACGTTCAAGCTCCGCCTTTCGGTCTGATTGAGCC
>NZ_JBVMAE010000224.1:0-230 GCF_055597485.1 Crenobacter sp. CS_VA4 | reverse complement strand
GAAGAACACGCAGGGCGATGACATCACAACGCAGATGTTCAGCAATGAGCAGGGGGAAATCCGCACGCGGCAAGCGATGATTCCGATCATGATGACGACCGTCGCCGAAATCGCCCAGAGCGACTGCCTGTTTTATGCGGTGCAACCTGCTGAGGCGCCCTGAACCCGGCCCCGCACCAAGGCGGAACAGCAGCAGTTCGGCGCTCACCCCCTGCGCATAAAAAAAACGC
>NZ_JBVMAE010000223.1:0-230 GCF_055597485.1 Crenobacter sp. CS_VA4 | reverse complement strand
GGGGAGAGAGAAAACCCCCAAGGAGGGGGGGGGGTTGGGGGGGGGAGGGGGGCGTGGGCCGGGTTGGGGGGGGGGGAAGGAGGAAGAGGGGGGGGGGGGGGGGGGGGGGTTGGGAGGGGGGGGGGGGGGGGGAGGGGGGGGGGGGGGTGGGGGGATTGAGAAAAAAAAGGGGGGGGTGAGTTTTTGTGCGGCTAAAAAACCTTCCGTGGTGTTTTCTTTTCCTTTTCTCC
>NZ_JBVMAE010000222.1:0-231 GCF_055597485.1 Crenobacter sp. CS_VA4 | reverse complement strand
CAGTTCTCGAGGGCATGATGGGCGGCGGCATCGTGACATTAGAGAGAGTGCAAGTCATCCACTATAGGGATGGCGGTGCAAATACGCCGGTGGAAGATTGATTACCATTACAGGCGTAGGCCGCGTGGTAGCGTCTGAGAACTCTGATCGGTGCGCGCAAGCCAACGGTCTGCTTGCTGGTTCGCAAACCCTCATTTCCCTCCAGCCAAAACCAGCAAACCGGTGACGATG
>NZ_JBVMAE010000221.1:0-231 GCF_055597485.1 Crenobacter sp. CS_VA4 | reverse complement strand
CCCTTCCTTGTGAAGGGAGGGAAGGCCTGTCCGGATAGAGCATCAGGTGGCTGGAGTTCAGATGTGTGTTTTTCCGATTTGCCAAAACACCCGCCACTCGGTCACCAGCGTCAGCGCGATCAGCACGGTCAGCGCCGGACGCAGGATGGCCAGATCGGAAGAGCGTCGTGGGGGGGGGGAGGGTTGGAGTACAAGTGTAGATCTCGGTGGTTGCCGTGTTCTTGAAGAAGG
>NZ_JBVMAE010000220.1:0-231 GCF_055597485.1 Crenobacter sp. CS_VA4 | reverse complement strand
AAAACGCCACAGATAGTGGTGGGCCAGTTCCCGGGAGTCGGGGGCCGCAATGCGGTGCACGGTGAGATAGCGCACATCCAGCACCTGCAATAGTCGGCGGATCGCACCGCCCTTGCCCGCCGCGTCCCAGCCTTCGAATACGAGGATCAGTCCCCGCCCCTGCATCAGCAGCCGACGGCTGTGCCGGTTCAGCTCCGCCTGCTGGCTCTGAAGCTGTTCGCGGTAGGCCGA
>NZ_JBVMAE010000219.1:0-232 GCF_055597485.1 Crenobacter sp. CS_VA4 | reverse complement strand
GGGGGGGGGGGGTGGTGTTTTGTGCTGGGGGGGGGGGGGGGGGGGGGCGGGGGGGGGGGGGGGGGGGGGGGGGGGGGGGGAAAAAGAGGGGGGGGGGGGGGGGGGGGGGGGGGGGGGGGGGGGGAAGAGGGGGGGGGGGGGGGGGGGGGGGGGCACAGAAATTTGCCAAAAAAAGAAAAGACACAACAACCCCCCCGCACACCCCTTCCCCCACCTTCGCACGTTTTTTTGT
>NZ_JBVMAE010000218.1:0-232 GCF_055597485.1 Crenobacter sp. CS_VA4 | reverse complement strand
CGGGGCGGAGTCCACCGCCGAGCTGCTGACCGAGCAGGCGTTGGCGCTGCAGGCGGCACCGACCCCGATCCCCGGGGGCGCGCACGAGCGTTTCTGGCGCACGGAGTACGTCGGCGGCTATCCGATCGTCATCCATCTCTACATCGGCGAGACGTCGGCGACGACGGCCGAAGACCTGCTGCAGTACGCACGGTTGGGCATCGGCGGGTTCGTGCAGACCTGGAGCCTCCTC
>NZ_JBVMAE010000217.1:0-232 GCF_055597485.1 Crenobacter sp. CS_VA4 | reverse complement strand
CCACGCCCTGCACGGCACCGTTCTCGACTATCAGGTCATCCACAGCTTGCTGGAAAATTTCCAGCCCGGGCGCATTTTCCAGCGCGTGGCGAACAAAGCTGCGGTACAGGCTGCGGTCGGCCTGACAGCGCGTGGCGCGCACAGCGGGCCCCTTACTGGCATTCAACCGCCGCCACTGGATGCCGGCGGCATCGGCGGCCTGCGCCATCAGACCGCCCAGCGCGTCAATTTC
>NZ_JBVMAE010000216.1:0-232 GCF_055597485.1 Crenobacter sp. CS_VA4 | reverse complement strand
TGACGTCGGTGTCGTTTGGGCGGGGGGAAACCGCGCCGGCCGGCTGCAGCCGCTGCGCCGCGTCGAGCAAGGACTCGTTCCACGCCGCGGCGGTCGCCGCCAGCGTCTGGCCGGCCATCTCGGGGTGCGGGTCCGACCAGGTGATGAAGATGTCGAAGTCGGCTGCGACTGCTACCCGTACTCGGCCAGCTCGTCGACGCTGGACCTGAAACAGGTCACCGACGACTTCGAC
>NZ_JBVMAE010000215.1:0-233 GCF_055597485.1 Crenobacter sp. CS_VA4 | reverse complement strand
GACGGTTCGCCCCGATCAGGAGCCGGCATTGGTGCGCAACCTGCACACCGGTTTCTATTGCAACAACGCATCTCTGGCCGGCTCCGGGCGTGCTACCGGTGACCCGACCGAAATCGCGTTGCGGGTTGCCGGGGCCAAGGCGGACCTGATCGTGGACGGCGTGCGGCGGCTCGCGGATATTCCTTTTGACAGCTCAAGCAAATTCATGGCCGTGCTGGTCGAGGAGCACGGCA
>NZ_JBVMAE010000214.1:0-233 GCF_055597485.1 Crenobacter sp. CS_VA4 | reverse complement strand
ACGACATCGCGCTCAACGGGCATGCGATTGAAGCGCGCTTGTATTGCGAAGACCCGACGGACGACTTCCTGCCCGCCACCGGAGCCGTTGACTGCTGGCTGCCCGCAACGGGCGCGGGTGTTCGCGTGGATGACGGCATTGCCAGCGGCTACGAGGTCAGCCCCTTCTACGACCCGATGGTGGCCAAGATCATTGGCTACGGCGCGACCCGTGACATCGCTCGCAAACGCCTG
>NZ_JBVMAE010000213.1:0-234 GCF_055597485.1 Crenobacter sp. CS_VA4 | reverse complement strand
TGTGGTTCGGGGTGGGGGGAGAGGGGAAACGGCGTGTGTGGGGGGGGGGAAGAAGAACCCACCCCCCCCTTCGTGGGGTGGGAGGCCAACCTCGCCCCCCTGTCTCAACCCACCCAAAAAAACCCCCCAACCCCCCCCCCCCCCCCCCCAAAAAAAAAAGACCACCACCAACCCACACCTCCCTCCCCCCCCCCCACCCCAAAAACAAGAGAGGCACAAAACCCACAAACACAA
>NZ_JBVMAE010000212.1:0-234 GCF_055597485.1 Crenobacter sp. CS_VA4 | reverse complement strand
TTCCGGTCTACAACCACGCGCATGCCGTGGGCTCGGTGGTGGCAGCGCTCCAATCCACCGGTCTGCCCTGCTGGCTGATCGATGACGGCAGCGATGATGCGTGCCGTCAGGTACTGGAACAGCTGGTGACACGCTACCACGGGGTCCACCTGGAAAGGCTGGCCGAGAATCGCGGCAAGGGTGAGGCGCTGGCGTTCGGGTTCCGGCGCATGCAGGATGCCGGCTTTACGCACG
>NZ_JBVMAE010000211.1:0-234 GCF_055597485.1 Crenobacter sp. CS_VA4 | reverse complement strand
CTGCTGGCGGCTAGGGCCATGTCGAGTGTGCTTTCCCATTTAAGCAGGCCCTCAGGCGTGAGCTGGGTGCATTGCGGCAACTCCGGTGATGCGCATTCGGTATCGGCGGTGACGGGCGCACGAGCATTGTCCGAATGCTCGGAGCTACCAACGAAGTCCAGGCCCAAATCGATACCGGCGGCAAAGTAATCAGCTGGTGTGGTGCCTATCGCGCCATCGGAATAACCGCTGTGC
>NZ_JBVMAE010000210.1:0-235 GCF_055597485.1 Crenobacter sp. CS_VA4 | reverse complement strand
CCCCTCCCAGCATCCCCGTGAACGACTCGACGTCCCATATAAATCATTAGGTGGATGGAGTTCAGACGTGTGCTCTGCCGATCGGCAGCGGCGTCGCCACCATCGACAGCCCGACCGCCAGCATCAGCTGCGCGACGCCGACCCCCCCCAGAAATCGGAAGAGGGTGGTGTAGGGGAAAAGGGTGGGGGTGAAAGTGTCGATCTCTGTGGGCGCGAGCGCAACCAGAAGAGGAGG
>NZ_JBVMAE010000209.1:0-235 GCF_055597485.1 Crenobacter sp. CS_VA4 | reverse complement strand
CAGCAAGCCGGTTTGCTTGATGTCGGCGATGACCTCTTTTTCGGCATCGGCCAGAAGATATTCGAGATCATCGGCCGACATGTCCTCCTCCCGTTTGCCGTGCAGGATCAGATCCTTGCGCACGCGACGCACGGCGGCCTTGCGAATCCGGCGCTTGATGACATGCTGCGGCAGGTAGCGGGAGAGGCTTTCCATATCCATTCGCCCATTTAAGCACGGGCGGCACCAATTGTCG
>NZ_JBVMAE010000208.1:0-235 GCF_055597485.1 Crenobacter sp. CS_VA4 | reverse complement strand
CAACACCAAAGCTTGAAAAATATGTTTAACTGGGCCGTAATGAAAGCATCAGACGACGGCTTTCCCATTTAGTCATCGATAACTTAAGGAAGGAGTAACACTATGGCTTACAAACACATTCTCATCGCGGTAGACCTCTCCCCGGAGAGCAAAGTGCTGGTTGATAAAGCGGTATCCATGGCACGTCCCTACAACGCGAAAGTTTCGCTGATTCACGTTGATGTGAATTACTCCG
>NZ_JBVMAE010000207.1:0-235 GCF_055597485.1 Crenobacter sp. CS_VA4 | reverse complement strand
GGCCGGTCCGGCGGTACCGTCGGCCGCCGATCCGTGCAGCACGAAGTCCACGTCGATCTCGGCGCCGGCATCCGCGGTCGCCGGGCGGAATGCCCGCACGCTGTAGTTGCGCATCACCGGACGCTCGCCGTCGGGGATGCGCAGGAACTTCAGATACCCGAACACCTTGTTCGCCTTCGCCGGCACCCGCTCCAGGCCCGCATCACCCCCGATCGGGAGGAACAGCCGGAACCAC
>NZ_JBVMAE010000206.1:0-235 GCF_055597485.1 Crenobacter sp. CS_VA4 | reverse complement strand
GACAAAGAAGACTTTGTGTTTGATCCGGCTGCGGGCGAATACGTTTGCCCGGCAGGCAGCCGGTTGATCTGGCGTTTCTCAACGACGGAACGTGGCGCACTGATCCATAAGTACTGGAGTTCAGATTGCCCCCGTTGCGGGCTCAAGGGTCAATGTACGCCCAGCTCATATCGTCGAGTGACACGCTGGGAGCATGAAGCCGTGCTGGAGGAGATGCAAAAGCGTCTGGACACCC
>NZ_JBVMAE010000205.1:0-236 GCF_055597485.1 Crenobacter sp. CS_VA4 | reverse complement strand
CTACGACCAGCGTAGTAAGACGGGAAAACAGAAGATCGACGTTGGGCTGCAAGAACTTCTGCCCGACGCGACGCGCTTGCGGTTGTGCCTGGTCGCCCTTCACCACGAAGGACAACACCGCGCCGCCGAGCACCCGGCCGTGGCCGTCGAGATAGTATCATAGACCGCTCCTCAACCCCAGCCAGCCCACCCTTTCTACCTTCGGATGCTTTTCCAGCCATTCGGCCAACTTCGAA
>NZ_JBVMAE010000204.1:0-236 GCF_055597485.1 Crenobacter sp. CS_VA4 | reverse complement strand
GAACCCCCCCCCCAACACCACCCCGCCCCCGCCCCCCCCCCCCCTCCCTCCCCCCCCCCCTCCCCCCCCCCCCTCCCCCCCCCCCCACCCCCACCCCCCCCCCCCCCCCAACCCCCCCCCCCCCCCCCCCCCCCCCCAACCCCCCCCCCCCCCCCCCTTTCCCTTTCCCAAACTTCGCCCCTCCCTTGTGGTCCCCATGTCCGTGCCACGCCCCCAAAAACCCCCCCTCCCTCCCC
>NZ_JBVMAE010000203.1:0-236 GCF_055597485.1 Crenobacter sp. CS_VA4 | reverse complement strand
CAGGTCTTCAACCACGGGGTGCAGGTGTTCGGGAGGGGCCTGCATCACACGGGCCAGGTTATCAGCGGCGATGGCCGGTTCGGCAGCATTGAAGCGTCTGCCGATGGCGACCAGCAAATCCATGACCAGGGTTTCCCGCTCCACCGGTGTCTGCGCCCGGGGCCGGCGTTGCGCACGCAGATATTCCGGGTTCTGTGCGTAGAACGCCATCTGGCAGCCCACCAGCAGGATCAGCC
>NZ_JBVMAE010000202.1:0-236 GCF_055597485.1 Crenobacter sp. CS_VA4 | reverse complement strand
CGCATCGACGTCCTTCTCCATGCCGGATGCCTACATGCGCTTGCGCGAAGTGAGCACCTGGTCGACGATGCCGTAGTCCAGCGCCTCGGCGGCGGACAGGATCTTGTCGCGATCGATGTCGCGGTTGACCTGCTCGACGGACTTGCCGGTGTGGCGAGCCATCGTCTCTTCGAGCCAGGTACGCATGCGGAGGATCTCCGCCGCCTGGATCTCGATGTCGGACGCCTGGCCGTGTC
>NZ_JBVMAE010000201.1:0-236 GCF_055597485.1 Crenobacter sp. CS_VA4 | reverse complement strand
CCCCCCCCCCCTCTTCGCCAAAAAAAGGCCCCCACACCAGAGAGATCATCGGGTGATTGGAGTTCAGGCGTTTCTCTTCCGATTTGGTCGCGGCCAGACCGGCCGCGACCCTGCTGGCCGGCTGCGCCACCGGCGGCGGCTACACCCCGACAGATCGGAAGAGCGTCGTGGGGGGGAAAAGGGTTGGAGTACAAATGTCGATCTCCGTGGTTGCCGTCTCCCTCAAAAAAGGGGGG
>NZ_JBVMAE010000200.1:0-236 GCF_055597485.1 Crenobacter sp. CS_VA4 | reverse complement strand
AATTCTTTGATTACCAGTGCGTGTTCTGCAGTCGCTTTGCGCCGGAACTGGAGAAAGTTATGAAAGCGCAGCCGGACGTCCGCTACCTCTTTAAGGAGTGGCCAATTTTTGGTGGTCGCTGGGAAGCCTCACTTCAGGCAGCGCAGCAGGGGCTGACGGTCTGGCAAAAGAAAGGAGCGCAGGCCTATGTAACCTATCACAATGCCATCTACGCCACCGGCCATAATGAAGGCAAA
>NZ_JBVMAE010000199.1:0-237 GCF_055597485.1 Crenobacter sp. CS_VA4 | reverse complement strand
GAGGGGGTTTTTTTGGGGGGTTTAAAGGAGAAGTGGGGGCGGGAGAAGGTGGTTTTCCTGTGCTTGTTAGGAGAGAAGGGGGGGGGGGGGGGGGGGGGGGGGGGGGGAGGGAGGGGGGGGGTGTGGGGGGGGGGGGGGGGGGGGGGGGGTGGGAGGGGGGGGGGGGGGGGGTGGGTTGGCGTGGGTTCGGGCGCAAAACCGTCCGTTTGGCTGGAGCCGCCACCACACCCCCCCCCC
>NZ_JBVMAE010000198.1:0-234 GCF_055597485.1 Crenobacter sp. CS_VA4 | reverse complement strand
GAAGGGAGGAGGAAAAAACGGAAGTGGACACGGGGCCCCAAACATTCTTCCCCCCCACGACCCTCTTCCGATCTGAAGCGCGGCGGTACAGCCGCGCTTCGGTCGCGACTGTCGCTGGCCGAGCCGGCCGCTTTTCCCTCGGCTCAAAACAAAACCGGAAGAGCACACGTCTGAACTCCCATCACCTGATGATCTCTCTGGGGGGGGGGGTTTTTTTTTTAGAGGGGGGGGGGG
>NZ_JBVMAE010000197.1:0-238 GCF_055597485.1 Crenobacter sp. CS_VA4 | reverse complement strand
CTGGACACCACCGGCCAAGTCGCCGGTTGCAGTATTTGATGCCGCCCTCGCGGCGCAGCTGGAATCGGCCCCGCTGCGCCATCGCATCGCCAAAGCGGTGCGCGACGGACGCCTGAATGAAGCACCGCCCGCCGCTCTGATCGACGCTGCCGAAACCGCAGCGATCCTTTCCGAGCATGAGGCAAAGCAATTGCGTGCGGCCCAGGCCACGATTGACACGCTGATTCAGGTTGACGAC
>NZ_JBVMAE010000196.1:0-239 GCF_055597485.1 Crenobacter sp. CS_VA4 | reverse complement strand
AGAGAGGGCGGAGAAGCGGGCGGTTTTAGCCAGCAGCATTGGGGGGGGGCGGGTTTTTGGTTTTTCCTTCTCGGGGGGGGTTTTTTTTTTTTCTTCCCCCCCCCCCCCCCCCCCCCTCTCTTCCCCTTTCCCCCCCCCCCCCCCCCCCCCCCCCCCCCCCCCCCCCCCCCCCAAACACCCTTCTCGGAAAAAAGACTTTCCCCCCCCCCCCTCTCCCTTTTCTCTCTCTCCTCCCCTCC
>NZ_JBVMAE010000195.1:0-239 GCF_055597485.1 Crenobacter sp. CS_VA4 | reverse complement strand
CGCAGGACTGTGTGGATGACATTCGTGACATGTACCGCAGCCGCCGCGATGTGCTTTGCGACGGCCTGAACGCGATCGCCTGGCCGGTTGAGAAACCCAAGGCGACGATGTTTGTCTGGGCGCGAATTCCGGAGCCCTTTGCGCAGATGGGCTCGCTGGAGTTTTCCAAGAAGCTGCTGACCGATGCCAAGGTGGCGGTCAGCGCCGGGATGGGTTTTGGCCACCACGGTGATGATTAC
>NZ_JBVMAE010000194.1:0-239 GCF_055597485.1 Crenobacter sp. CS_VA4 | reverse complement strand
GACAACGCTTCCCTGGCGGGCCTTGGTGAACCTGCTGACAGCGACGCTCCGCTTCGAATATATGGCCCTGCGTGTCGACAAGAACGCCCCTTGGACCACCCCCAAGGCCCACGCCTGGGATGCGATGACGCTGGAAGCGTGGATGCAGCAGCACCTCCGGCAGCCCGCAGCCTTTACCGTGTTCAAGGTCGCCGTGGAGAGCGTTCTGGCGAAGCACCCCGGCGATGTCAGCCTGTTGC
>NZ_JBVMAE010000193.1:0-239 GCF_055597485.1 Crenobacter sp. CS_VA4 | reverse complement strand
AATGGGTCGACAGGATGAAGTAACGAATGACTTCTCCGTCGTAGTGTTCAAGCAGGTCACGAATGGTGCGGAAATTGCCCAGGGACTTGGACATCTTTTCGCTGCCCACCTGGACAAAACCGTTATGCAGCCAGTAGCGGGCAAAGCCGTGACCGTGCGCGCCTTCACTTTGCGCAATTTCGATCTGGATTTGCTCGGTGGCGATACAACCCGGGGCAAGCTGGCCATTACCATCACCG
>NZ_JBVMAE010000192.1:0-240 GCF_055597485.1 Crenobacter sp. CS_VA4 | reverse complement strand
TGACGGTGATGCTGAGCAGGCCGCCCGCCCCGGTCTGTTTTTTCTCAGGCAGGCCGAAATAAGGCCGGCTCAGGGCAAAGTCGAAACCGTTCAGCTCTTTCAGCAAGGCATTGAACTCGCCGCGCAGTGCTGGCTGGCTGCTGCTTTCTGCTTGGTTCACGAAGCTTGCGATGCTGCCCTCCAGCAGCTCACGTACATTGCCTTCATCACCGGCTTCGGCCAGGCGCTGGCGGAAGGCCG
>NZ_JBVMAE010000191.1:0-240 GCF_055597485.1 Crenobacter sp. CS_VA4 | reverse complement strand
CGTTACTCACCCGTTCGCCACTCGAGCACCCCACAAAAGCAGGGCCTTTCCGTTCGACTTGCATGTGTTAAGCACGCCGCCAGCGTTCGTCCTGAGCCAGGATCAAACTCTCCAATGAAAAATATCACCCACCCACACACGCGCACACAACACGCACACAGGCAACAGTGACACCACGAAGAATCCAATACACTAACCCCAAACACTGACCAAAAAAATTCAGTCACATGTCCAGAATCA
>NZ_JBVMAE010000190.1:0-240 GCF_055597485.1 Crenobacter sp. CS_VA4 | reverse complement strand
CCCCCCCCCCCCCCCCCGCCCAACAAGGACGACACCCCCCCAGAAAGATCATCGGGGGATGGGAGTTCAGATGTTTGCTCTTCCGATCGATCGGGCCCCGGCAGATACCGGGGCCCGATTTGCTGGTGCGACAAGGTTGGCCGAACGCTCAAGATCGGAGAGCGTCGTGGGGGGGAAGAGGGGTGGGGGACAAATGTCGACCTCGGTGGTTGCCGTGTCCCTCAAAAAAGGGGGGGGGGG
>NZ_JBVMAE010000189.1:0-241 GCF_055597485.1 Crenobacter sp. CS_VA4 | reverse complement strand
AGCGATTGCCGCCCGCCAGACGCCGCCGCAGAGCTGGTTCATGGATTTCTCCCTGCTGGGAGGCTACTGGGCCGGCGAGGGCAAGCGTGCCTATCACCACACCGCGCAGGTCACCGCCGTCTATGGAATGCATGAAGGCCTGCGCCTGTTGCAGGAAGAAGGGCTCGATGCCCAGCGCTTCCAGACCGGCCCACAGCTTTTTCGCGTTTGTCGCATGACGCTGCCAGCTGGCCTCGAGCCC
>NZ_JBVMAE010000188.1:0-242 GCF_055597485.1 Crenobacter sp. CS_VA4 | reverse complement strand
CCGGACCCCGACCGCATTCCGCCCAATGTTCCGTTGTTCCTGCCCGACCCGGGGGCATACATGCTTCACCCTACGGGGCCGCCACCGTATGACACGCAGGCGGGGCTGGCGGGGGATGAAGGCGGCAGTCTGTTTTACCAATTCCATATCGGGGAGTTTTCACTGGTCTGGATGGACACCGTGGGTCCGCTCAAGGAGAACGCCCCCGAGCTGATGGACCTGATGCGCGGTCTGCCGGCGAC
>NZ_JBVMAE010000187.1:0-242 GCF_055597485.1 Crenobacter sp. CS_VA4 | reverse complement strand
AAATCAATGAAATCCCCAATAGGAAACGCGGGATATCCAGTAATTTCATAAAGCCTAATGATTTTAACCACTGTGTTAGCCCTGATTCACGCCAATCAATGTAGTCTGTATAAGCGCTTAAAACAGGTTTTAAAATCATTGCACCATCAATAATAATCAGTAAAGAAAGTAATACCCTGATTGATAAGGATGATTTCAGAAAAGCCACAAATGAGTTGTCTAACATGAGTTGCTCTCACCCT
>NZ_JBVMAE010000186.1:0-242 GCF_055597485.1 Crenobacter sp. CS_VA4 | reverse complement strand
AGCGACGTCACCGTCGCCCTCTAGCAACCAACCCGGGAACATTGCGGGCCACAACATCGTTCCCCTATTTGGTCTTGCTCCAGGTGGGGTTTACCATGCCGCTCCCGTTACCGGTCGCGCGGTGCGCTCTTACCGCACCCTTTCACCCTTGCCGGGACCTTGCGGCCCTTAGGCGGTCTACTCTCTGCTGCACTTTCCGTAGGCTCACGCCCCCCAGGTATTACCTGGCACCTCGCCCTGTG
>NZ_JBVMAE010000185.1:0-242 GCF_055597485.1 Crenobacter sp. CS_VA4 | reverse complement strand
AGATGTCGGCGTGGTCGAAGAAGTCGATACCGGCGGTGCGGGCGGTTTCGTACAGCGTGCGGATGTGAGCGTCGTCCTTGTCGTCGATGCGCATCATTCCGGCGATGACGGCGGGGGCGGTGGCTGATCCGAACGACACTGTCTTCATGCGCACAACGCTACCCTCCGGCGCCGACGGCGTCAGGAGTCGTCGGGCACCGCGCCGGGGAGCAGAGCGGTGACAGGAACGCCGAGGACCTCGG
>NZ_JBVMAE010000184.1:0-243 GCF_055597485.1 Crenobacter sp. CS_VA4 | reverse complement strand
CCCTACTTTGTGCACCGTGCCGACGACGGGCCACTGGTCTTTGCCGGGCTTTGGGAGCATTGGTGTGATCGAGAAAGCGGTGAGTCCGTGCTGTCGTGCACGATGCTGACCAATGCGCCATCCACAAACCTGGCCCGTTTGCATCACCGGATGCCGGTCATACTGAACCCCCACAACGTCGATGGCTGGCTGCAAGGCTCGGTGCAGGAGGCGACAAAGATCGCCGAGGCCGCTGGGGCGGAG
>NZ_JBVMAE010000183.1:0-243 GCF_055597485.1 Crenobacter sp. CS_VA4 | reverse complement strand
ATCCCGTGCGCACCAAGCGCACGACCGGTCTCGCTTTCGAGATCACCAGCAACGGCGTCGAGCACGTTGCGATCACCCCGTCTGGAGAGACCGTCACCGAGACGGACGGCAAGGTGCCGGTCGGTACGGTCGGTGAGCACATCGTCTGGGCAACCCCGTACACGGCGAATATGGGCGTGCAGGCGTTCCCCGTCGCGGATGTCCCCTGGGAGCTCGCGACGCTCCAGGCGTCCGATGGGCGCG
>NZ_JBVMAE010000182.1:0-243 GCF_055597485.1 Crenobacter sp. CS_VA4 | reverse complement strand
GGTACCGGCTCCGGTCGAGGAACCTAATCAGCAACAGAATCAGGCACAGGTACAGGCAGAACAACAATGATCAAGGCGACGGACAGAAAACTGGTAGTTGGACTGGAGATTGGCACCGCGAAGGTTGCCGCTTTAGTAGGGGAAGTTCTGCCCGACGGTATGGTCAATATCATTGGCGTGGGCAGTTGCCCGTCACGTGGTATGGATAAAGGTGGGGTAAACGATCTTGAATCGGTGGTGAAA
>NZ_JBVMAE010000181.1:0-243 GCF_055597485.1 Crenobacter sp. CS_VA4 | reverse complement strand
CAAAAACGCCGGCCCGTTGGGCCGCACTGCCCGCATTCGGTGTGCCGCTCTTCGGCGAACCAGAGGACTGTCCGCTAGCGGGTGGTGCTACAGCCCGCACGCGGGCCTAGCTCCCGTACCCCCATCCGGCGCACCCCCCGCGCCGGCGGGGCACAGACGGGCACGCCGTCCCCGCGGCCACCCGAACCACATTGGCCGCGATCGGACGAACCAAAGTATTAACTCCAGTTATCCGCTGACTTC
>NZ_JBVMAE010000180.1:0-244 GCF_055597485.1 Crenobacter sp. CS_VA4 | reverse complement strand
GCCAGCGAGGGTTCGACCCAGGCCTGAATGGTTTGCAGCGAATCGGGGTTCAGGTCGTCGATGAAATCATCGCTTTCCGCGCCGGGCTGCGGGCAGCTGAACAGGCGATCGTACAGGCGCACGGTTGCCGGACGCGCCTCTTTGGCGCAGACCCAGTGAATCACGCCCTTGGCCTTGATGCCGTCGGCCGGATCGGCGCCCAGCGTGCCCGGAACCTGCGTCGCTCGGACGCAGGTGATGTTCC
>NZ_JBVMAE010000179.1:0-245 GCF_055597485.1 Crenobacter sp. CS_VA4 | reverse complement strand
CCCATCCGCTCCCCGCCATACCCTAACAGAAAACGAGCCTCACGCCCCACGACGAATCACAAAACTGTATCCCACACTCGCCCGAGCCCGATTCCCTGCAGGCCATCCTGCTCGCGGCGCAGAGCATCCTCGTCGGCGATGTCGGCATCGAGGACCGGAAGAGAGGCGGGAGGGGGAAGAAGGGGGGAGGAAAAAGACCGAGATCAGCGGGACGCGACGCACTAAAAAAAAGGGGGGGGGGGGGG
>NZ_JBVMAE010000178.1:0-245 GCF_055597485.1 Crenobacter sp. CS_VA4 | reverse complement strand
GATCTGCAAAGTTGCCGTTAACACTTGAACCCCGTTTCAGAACCATTCATTCCGCAGTAACCGCTCGGCGTACGCGCTCGGTTTTCTGTCGCTGCGCGCCGTTCGGCAATACCCCGCAGTAAATCACGCGAAAAAACGCCCCCAGGGGACGTTGGGCCAGAAGGCCCGGCGGTGGCGTTGCTTTGCCCAAAACCAGTCCAATCAGGAGCCGTACCGATGAATCGGATTTATCGCAAGGTCTGGAA
>NZ_JBVMAE010000177.1:0-245 GCF_055597485.1 Crenobacter sp. CS_VA4 | reverse complement strand
CAGGTCCAACTCACCGAACCGTTTTTAAATGACGGTGGTCGGGACGAATTCGAGCATCGTGTCGCTGGGAGTCAGACGTTTGATCTTCCGATCGGCCAGTGCCGCACCGAGCGAGCCGGCCAGGTGGTCGTAGCAGAACCGCGCGCGCCGGAGATCGGCAGAGAATCGCAGGAGAACAAGGCGCTGCAATACAAGATTAAAGCCCAACGTTTCACACCCCACTCCAAAGGAGGGGGGAGGGGCGA
>NZ_JBVMAE010000176.1:0-246 GCF_055597485.1 Crenobacter sp. CS_VA4 | reverse complement strand
GAAACGTGGCTGAATTGTACCGGTTTACAAACAAACAATCATGTATGTATATTTCGCTCCCATCATTCCCATCGTGTGCGTGGCAGGCCGGTCCGGCTTCCACTCCCCGCTGGTGAGCGTTGCCTGCTGGCGCTTTCGGCCTGTATCAGCGCGATTTGAGATTCCTTCCCCTAAGAGCCTTTCCGTCATGTTGCTGAGCCGAATCCGACCCTTTGCACTGTCGCTGGCGATCGCCGCGACCGTGGC
>NZ_JBVMAE010000175.1:0-246 GCF_055597485.1 Crenobacter sp. CS_VA4 | reverse complement strand
ACATCTGTTTGGCCGAGCAAGTACATGATGAGAAGTTCTCTCTACTAATGTAAGCGCTAACTGGAAGTTCAGTCAACACAAAGGCAATGAGGATTGACCCCTAACGGGAATCGAAATGTCGAGTTGAAGGAGGCTGGCAAGCATGAGTCAAGCACATGGTGAGATGCTGCAAACGGTTGTGTCCGAATCTAACCTGGGCGATTACACGGAGGCGAGAAGCCGGTTCGATTGGGAATCGGTGGAAAG
>NZ_JBVMAE010000174.1:0-246 GCF_055597485.1 Crenobacter sp. CS_VA4 | reverse complement strand
GGGTGAGTCTGCGTGCCGACGCCACGGTGCCCACCACGCACGGCACCTTCCGCTTCCTGGCCTACAAGGACCGCGTCACCGGCACCGACCACATCGCGGTCGTCTCGGGCGAGCTCAGTGAGACCGCACTGGTGCGCGTGCACTCGGAGTGCCTGACCGGCGAGGCGTTCGGCTCGCTGAAATGCGAGTGCGGCCCCCATCTCGACTCCGCGCTCGACGCGATCGAGAAAGAGGGCGGGATCGTGA
>NZ_JBVMAE010000173.1:0-246 GCF_055597485.1 Crenobacter sp. CS_VA4 | reverse complement strand
CCGAGACTTACCGCAGCGATGCCGACTACGCGTTGCGCGCGGTCAGCCAAGCCAGCCCCGGACTGGTCGACTTCATGGTCTATACCGTTGCGGTCTCCTATGATTTTGGGGAGGGTCGCTAGATGATGTGGACGGGAATTCTGCGGACCTTGGCGCTCACCGGTGGCATCGCTGCGCTGATGGCTGCTGCGGGCTGTTCGGAAGGGGCATACAACGACCCCGAAGCCGAAGTTTCCACCACACCAC
>NZ_JBVMAE010000172.1:0-246 GCF_055597485.1 Crenobacter sp. CS_VA4 | reverse complement strand
ACTGCCAGTCAAAGCGCAATTCGTGGGAGAAGGATTCCAGCTCCGTGTTCGGACGCGAACTGGCCGTATTACCAAAGGAGTAGCCGGCGGGGTTCTGGTTGTCTACCGAGGTGATCAAGGCATTGGTCGCCAGACTCCGCCCCGCCAGCGGGTCTTCGTCACTGGCGCCGCCATCGGTGTAAGAGGTGTGCTTGGCCAGCCCGAACAGGTAATAACCGGTCAGGTTCTCGCTGAAGTCGTAATCGG
>NZ_JBVMAE010000171.1:0-248 GCF_055597485.1 Crenobacter sp. CS_VA4 | reverse complement strand
TCCCAACACGACGCTCTTCCGGTTTCCGCGCCGCAGGGTGCGCGGGGCTTGGGGGCGGAACAGGGGCCGGGCTTTGTAGTTGGTGACCAGGGGGGGGAGGGGGCCTTAGGAGAGCCGGGCGGCCCGTGCTTGGTGGGGGAGTGGGGGGGGTCCTCGCCCAAGCGGGGATGAACCCACTGAAATCGTGGCGTTTCCTCTTCTTCCTTTCCGTGGTTGACAACCCCACCCAGGGCTTCTTTGCCCCACAA
>NZ_JBVMAE010000170.1:0-248 GCF_055597485.1 Crenobacter sp. CS_VA4 | reverse complement strand
CGATGCGGCGGGCGCGGTTTTCGCCGATTCCGCGCAGGCCCTGCTGCAGTTCCATCACCGTTGCGGTATTGATGTTGACCGGCTCGGCGTGGGAAATATTGGCATTGGACAGGCCGCAGACCAGACACAGAAGCAAGAGCAGGGTGCGCATTGTGTTTAACCCAGAAAAGACACGCATGGGGAGATATACGAAAAAGCGCGGTTGAGGCGGACATCGGCACTGTTGGGCGTTTTTCTCTAGACTGCAG
>NZ_JBVMAE010000169.1:0-248 GCF_055597485.1 Crenobacter sp. CS_VA4 | reverse complement strand
CAGCGCTCACCCATCTCAGGGCGCGGCAGGCCAAAGATCTCGACGGCGACGCCAAATTCAAAGGTACACAGGCCATCGTAGGCCAGAGCAACAACCCGATGATGTGACAACGTCACGGATGGAATTGTCATGATTTCAGCGTTTTCAGTCATGGTTCTCGGCAGATGTCGCGCAGGCGGTTAATTAAAGTAGTGGTATCACAGACAAGGAGAAGATGCCATGAGTGTTGTAACCGCGATTGCCCCCGC
>NZ_JBVMAE010000168.1:0-248 GCF_055597485.1 Crenobacter sp. CS_VA4 | reverse complement strand
GCGAGGCGTCGGGCTACCTCCCGGACGGCCTCATGGATACTGCGGGCAATCTTGCGAATCGGTGTATTGGGGCAGCAACGTACTTTCATCGGACAGCTTGTGCAGTCCGCCTGACTGGAACGGTAGATGACGGTATTGGCCTGCGTGATGTGCGAGCACTGGTTCTTGAATGCCCGCCACTCGCTTCGCAGGGGGCGTCCTGCAGGGCAACGGTACTCTCCAGCCGTTTCATCCCAGTGAAAGTCGTT
>NZ_JBVMAE010000167.1:0-249 GCF_055597485.1 Crenobacter sp. CS_VA4 | reverse complement strand
CGAGGCTCGCCGGCGAAGTTCTCGCGGAACCGTTCGGCGCTGGCAGCCTCATGAAGGTAGTCGATCTCTTCCAGACTGGTCTCGGCGAACTCCTCCACGAGCGCCGGGGCGTCGACGCGGTCGGCGACCAGGCGCACACGGGTCAGCCACCGCGCGACGCGTCGAAGCGCCGCCAGGTCGACCGCGACGATCTCATCGATGCCCGGACGCTGCACCTTCACCACGACGCCGTCGAGGCCGGTGTCGGCG
>NZ_JBVMAE010000166.1:0-249 GCF_055597485.1 Crenobacter sp. CS_VA4 | reverse complement strand
CGCACCCCTGACGGTGCGGGGGCGCTAAAGTTACGACGCGAAAGCGAGGCGGTTGACGCGCGCCACAAAGGCCGCCGGTTCTTCGAGCTGCCCGCCTTCGGCGAGTACGGCCTGCTCGTAAACCAGCGTGGCGAGGTCAGCAAAACTGTCGTCCTCAGCCCCCTTCAGGCGCATCAGCAGGGCATGCTTCGGATTGATCTCGAGGATCGGCTCGCTGCCCGGAATCGACTCCCCGGCCTGGGCCAGCAA
>NZ_JBVMAE010000165.1:0-250 GCF_055597485.1 Crenobacter sp. CS_VA4 | reverse complement strand
CCTGCGTGAGGTGGTCGAGGGTGCTCAACCGGCGCGCGAACGGGTAGGGGTGCTCGAACGCGGTGCCGGCCGTGATGCCGAAGCCCAGGTTCTCGGTGACCGCGGCCATCGCGCTCACCAGCAGGATCGGGTCGTTCACCGGCACCTGCGCGCCGTTGCGGATAGCGGCCTCGTTCGTGCCGCCGTACACGTCATAGGTGCCGAGCACGTCGGCGATGAAGATGCCGTCGAAGGTGGCGCTCTCCAGCAG
>NZ_JBVMAE010000164.1:0-251 GCF_055597485.1 Crenobacter sp. CS_VA4 | reverse complement strand
AAAAACATCAGGGTCGGCCGCAAGCTTGGCCGGGTCATGCTGGTGATGCCGATTACCCGCATCAAGGAAGCTATCGACCTCGGCGGCGACCGAATCGGGCGGGCGAGGCCAGTGGATCTGCAGCTGTTGCTCTGCGCGGGTCATTTGCGCACGCCAGTCGCTGAGCAATTCCGGGAATGCGATGACGCTGCGCGGCATGCTGCGGCTATGCCTTTCCGCGTCCAGCATGTGTCGCAGCCACAGCAGCAAAC
>NZ_JBVMAE010000163.1:0-251 GCF_055597485.1 Crenobacter sp. CS_VA4 | reverse complement strand
AGGCGGTCCAGGTGGGGCACGACTGGGTGGCCATGACTCCGGCATCGCAACCCCACGAGGGCGACCACGTCACCGAGTTCACGGCTTTCGAGTGGAACAATCTGTGGCGGCTGTGGGGCCTGTCCGCGCGCCCGGCAAACTACGACGAAGAACTCTTCGAGCGCTATGGCCATTCCCCGAGCCCGGATCATATTTACAACCCCTACCCGGTCATCGATCCGGACCAGGGCATTGATGAGCGCGACCTGCTG
>NZ_JBVMAE010000162.1:0-252 GCF_055597485.1 Crenobacter sp. CS_VA4 | reverse complement strand
GCCGGGGCGCGCGATCGCATGCAGGACCGCCGCGTTCGCCGACGCACCGGAGTGCGGCTGCACGTTCGCGAACTCGGCGCCGAAGAGAGTTTTCGCCCGCTCGATCGCGAGGGACTCCGCGACGTCGACCTCTTCGCAACCGCCGTAGTACCGGCGTCCGGGGTAGCCCTCGGCGTACTTGTTCGTGAGCACCGAGCCCTGCGACTGCAGGATCGAGACGAGCACGAAGTTCTCCGAGGCGATCATCTCGAG
>NZ_JBVMAE010000161.1:0-252 GCF_055597485.1 Crenobacter sp. CS_VA4 | reverse complement strand
CCAGGCGGCGGCGAGGGCCCTGATCGTGCAGCTGTGTCTGCGCTTCAGCGCCGCACAACTGTCCCTGGTCGGCGCAGATCCGGGCGGTGCCGCCCTCTCCGCCTACGGGTTCGAGAGTCTCCCGCATACGCGGCGTGGGCATCGAGGCGGCTTCCGGGTGGGGGTCGGCTCCACCGCTGAGGGACGGCCGCAGGCGGATGCGATGATCTGGCTGGCCTCGGTCGAAGAGGACGTGCCAGAGGGCATCACGAC
>NZ_JBVMAE010000160.1:0-253 GCF_055597485.1 Crenobacter sp. CS_VA4 | reverse complement strand
CCCTGACCGGCGGAACGGCAGGTATGGCCTTTCTGATCCACTATGCCACCCACCTGCCGTTTGGCGTGGTCTTCTTCGTCATTAACCTGCCATTCTACTGGCTCTCTGTCCGGCGGATGGGCGCCGCCTTCACGCTGAAAACCTTCTGCGCGGTCGGACTGGTGTCCCTGTTCTCTGACCTGCACGGTTACTTTATCCATGTCGATCGCCTGAACCCCTATTACGCCACCCTCTTCGGCAACATCATGGTCGG
>NZ_JBVMAE010000159.1:0-253 GCF_055597485.1 Crenobacter sp. CS_VA4 | reverse complement strand
CTTTAGTCTCACGGTGGACCTGGAAGACGACCTTCCTGACGCCACCATGGACCCGGAGCACCTGTGCGAAATCCTGAACAACTTGATGGACAACGCCATCCAGCACGCCCGCCCTCCGGAAGGTGAGCGCACACAGATTTGCGTCAGCGCGCGCGTCCGGGATCAGAGCCTGGTCCTGCAGCTGTCCGACAATGGCGTGGAGCCGCTCAGCGCTGGCAGCGACAAACCGTTTGAGGCGTTCTGTGGAGAGGGC
>NZ_JBVMAE010000158.1:0-253 GCF_055597485.1 Crenobacter sp. CS_VA4 | reverse complement strand
CGCACCTACCCGCTCGTAGTCCGCTGACTGTGTCGTGTTACCGACATCAGCAACCGTTAGCCGCTCGAACTGTGCTTCGCCCTGCAACAGGATGTTGGAATACAGCATCTTGCCAAAGTGCAGGATGGCCGCCGGACCGTTGTCATAGTCTTCGGCATCGGAAAACGCGACACCCCCGGCGACACCCACCCAGTAGCGGTCATCGAATGGCGAACCAAAATTGGGTTCGGCCATGCTTTGAGCCGTGTCGTCC
>NZ_JBVMAE010000157.1:0-254 GCF_055597485.1 Crenobacter sp. CS_VA4 | reverse complement strand
AATCGAAGTCATCGACCGCTTCCACCGTCAGTGACTCACTGCCGAAACTGACGGTTTGCCCCGCAGACCGCCGGCTGGCCAGCGCGTGTATGCGCCCGACCGGGAAATTGCGTTCCTGCAGAACCTTGAGCATGGTCTGGCCCACGGCACCGGTTGCACCCAGAACGGCTACATCTACTTTCTTACTCACTTTTCAGACTTCCTGTCGTTATTTCTAAGCGTTTCGTAACGCGTTGCACACCGCATCACCCATC
>NZ_JBVMAE010000156.1:0-254 GCF_055597485.1 Crenobacter sp. CS_VA4 | reverse complement strand
CCGGGGCCATCGTCGTCGATGGTGTCGACTTCGCCGTCCGACCGGGAGAGGTGCTCGCGATCGCGGGTGTCCAGGGCAACGGCCAGACCGAGCTCGTGGAGGCCATCGTCGGCCTCGCCGCCCGCGTCGAAGGCAGCATCGAGCTCGACGGCAACGAGCTGGTCGGCAAGAGCGTGCGCGCGATCCTCGACGCCGGAGTCGGCTTCGTGCCGGAAGACCGCACGGAAGACGGTCTGGTGGCCGGTTTCTCCGTC
>NZ_JBVMAE010000155.1:0-254 GCF_055597485.1 Crenobacter sp. CS_VA4 | reverse complement strand
ACCACCTTGCCAGAAACGCTCGGCAGCCTCGGGCTGAACCTGGAAACGTCGAGCATGGGCGCCAGCTGGGTCCGGTACATGGTGCGTCTTGCCCAACAGATGGCAGTCCCTTCCCGACTGGGCCAGATAATCGCCCAGATACAGCTCGTCGATGGGGTGAGGGACGCGGTTCCAGGTGACCCGATGCGACAAGGGGTAGCGGCCGGTGTAGTACGAGGCGCGTGACGGTCCGCAGACAGCCGAGTTCACATAGG
>NZ_JBVMAE010000154.1:0-255 GCF_055597485.1 Crenobacter sp. CS_VA4 | reverse complement strand
GCAGCATTTGCGCGGCCTGGCGATAGACTTCGCGCCGGATCATACCCGGAGCCAGGTTGCCCAGAACCCCCGCGACAGCCTGATGCCGCGCCGCCAGTTGCAGCGGGTTGTGGATTTCGATACTGATCAGGCGGGGTTGTACCGTTCCTAGCAGGTCGGAAACCTCGTGCGGAGGCGGCGGCGCAATCTCAAGCAAGGGTTGAATGTCGCTCTGCTGGGTCCGCAGACGCTGGTGGTTGCGCCACAGAAGCACAA
>NZ_JBVMAE010000153.1:0-255 GCF_055597485.1 Crenobacter sp. CS_VA4 | reverse complement strand
CCCCCTCGGACAATATTTCGCCGTACAGCACCGGGATGCCGTCCAGCCGCGCATCACGCAGGCGATGCCAGGAGTTGTCCACCAGCAGAACCGGCACCTCCATTTCCTTGGACAGCATGCGGCACAGATCGGTCGTCCACGGCGACGCCCCCACCACCAGCACCGTGTTGGCGGGCACGGTCAGCCCGAGGCGGCGCGAGATCGGCCCAATCGTGAATCCGTGGGCAATCACCGTGGCCAGCACCAGGACAAAAA
>NZ_JBVMAE010000152.1:0-255 GCF_055597485.1 Crenobacter sp. CS_VA4 | reverse complement strand
GCTACACGCTGTACAGCCCGGAACACAGCTACCCGGACATTGCCACCAAGGGACACATCAACCAGAAGCTGACGCGTTACGAGAAACACCGGGTCTGGATCATCGATACCGAGGTGCGCGAAGGCTATTCACATATCTACAAACGCCGCCGCTTTTACCTGGACGAAGACTCATGGCTGGTGCTGATGCAGGACATCTACGATGAGCATGATGAGTTTTGGCGCACCTCGGAAGCGCACGCCATCATGTTTCAAA
>NZ_JBVMAE010000151.1:0-256 GCF_055597485.1 Crenobacter sp. CS_VA4 | reverse complement strand
GTAGCGGTGATGGTCGCTGCCGCTCAGGCCCAGGTAGTCGCCGGGCAGCACGAAGCCGTTGATCTGGCGGCGGCCGTCGGCCAGGGTGCGTACCAGGCGCAGTGCGCAGGCAGTCAATGTATAGACATGGTCGCGTTCTTCACCCGTGCGGGCCAGCGTGCTGCCCATGCTGACCTGCTGCGAAACGGTGACCTGTTCCAGCGCCTGCACTTCATCGGGCGACAGCGCCGAGCACACCGCAAGGTGGCGAACCGAG
>NZ_JBVMAE010000150.1:0-256 GCF_055597485.1 Crenobacter sp. CS_VA4 | reverse complement strand
AGCCGAAGCTGGAAGAGTAAGCGGTAGCGCTGAAATGGCCAGCCGGGAGACCGCGAGTCATACACGGTTGTAGGTGCCCCGCGTCCGGCTGGCAAAAAGAATAGCCTGTAGCAGCAGGCGTTAATTAACGGGACGATTAACCTAAATGGTATTTGCCTCTCTTCTTGAACGCCAGCGCGTACGTCTGTTGCTGGCGCTGTTGTTTGGAGCCAGCGGAACGCTGGCTTTTTCACCTTATGACTTCTGGCCAGCGGCT
>NZ_JBVMAE010000149.1:0-256 GCF_055597485.1 Crenobacter sp. CS_VA4 | reverse complement strand
CACCATGCGTCCCAGGGTTGCCAGTCGCCCCCTGTCAGGCGGTAGATCGTCGTCCCAACATCGCCAATCGCGTAATCCGGCAATGGCAGCGCATATTGATCAATCGCCTGTCGAATCAGCGCTTGATCGCGACCGGTGACATAGGCCAGACGCAGCTCCGGGTGCTGCGCAACCGCCTGAAAAAGAGCGCGTGCACCGGCGGACTCGGGCTCAAAACCATTGGGCAGCAAAGTGCGGTCAAGATCTGTGCATAACA
>NZ_JBVMAE010000148.1:0-256 GCF_055597485.1 Crenobacter sp. CS_VA4 | reverse complement strand
CTGAAATTCGTGCTATCAGTGGGCGTGAGCGCATGTCTTCCGGGGCGCTTTACTCCGAAGCCACTGTGCGAATCTGGACGCGCTACCGCGACGATATCACCACCGCAAACCGCATTCTGTATCGCTCGCCAAACGTCCGGGGGCAGGTTTACGGCATCGTGGCCGTCATTCCTGATGTGGATCACACCCGGCTTGAGCTGCTGTGCAAGGGAGGCATTTTCAATGAGTGAGTTAATCGGTCTGGAAGAAGCAAAGC
>NZ_JBVMAE010000147.1:0-256 GCF_055597485.1 Crenobacter sp. CS_VA4 | reverse complement strand
CCAGAATGACGTAACCGACCAGACCACCTTGCTGGATACGCTCGCCCAGGCTCGGCGCACGCACCAGAACCGACAGCAATGCACCACGGGTCGGGTCCAGCGCGATCTTGGAAACGCCACTATCAGCTTCTTCGAGGTCCGAAGCCATCGAGCCATAACGGCCCGGCGGCTGACGCTCCAGCTCGGCCAGACGCTGGGTATCGGTCTGCCAGACCAGGAACTTGCCATCGGAAACGGCAGCGAAAGCACCAACCCG
>NZ_JBVMAE010000146.1:0-257 GCF_055597485.1 Crenobacter sp. CS_VA4 | reverse complement strand
ACCCAGCCAGGTTCCGGCGCCGACCGACCCCGGCCACAAACGCAGCCCGGTTTCCGAAAACTTGACCGCCGCGCCAATCAGCGCCGACCAGCCCAGAAATTTCACCCCGGAACCCCCGCTGGCTCCCACCCGTAACACTTCGGCGGTTGCCGCGCCTTCGGGGTAAGCCAGCTTCTGCTCGACAATCAGCGAACGCCGCAAGGGAATTGTGAACAGCACTCCGAGCAAACCACCGAGCCCGGCAATCGTCATCACCC
>NZ_JBVMAE010000145.1:0-257 GCF_055597485.1 Crenobacter sp. CS_VA4 | reverse complement strand
AGCCCGGAAGCTTCGACCATGCCCATCAGGAACAGGTTGTCGTATTGCGGGTGGAAGGCATTCAGGTACAGCTGCGGGGCATCGCCCTGCCAGTTCAGTTCGTTGCGCTCAATGAAGGGGTAATGCAGCAGATATCCGGTCGCCTGCACGATCAAGTCGTAATCTGCAGCGCTGCCGTCACTGAAGTGCACGGTGGAGCCTTCACAATTAACGATTGACGGACGGATGTGCACATCGCCATGGCCGGCGTAGTGCAG
>NZ_JBVMAE010000144.1:0-257 GCF_055597485.1 Crenobacter sp. CS_VA4 | reverse complement strand
ATCGTGCTGTGTCTGGTGATCATGGCCGGCCTGTTGGTGATGGTCGAACGCACCAAGCTGGGACGCGCGATGCGCGCCACCAGTCAGAACCCGGCGGTGGCCGGCCTGATGGGCGTCAGCGTCAACAAGGTGATTTCGGCGACCTTCGTGATGGGCTCGGCGCTCGGCGCGATAGCCGGCGTGATGGTCGCGACCAACTACGACCAGGCGCACTACTACATGGGCTTCCTGATCGGTCTGAAGGCCTTTACCGCGGC
>NZ_JBVMAE010000143.1:0-257 GCF_055597485.1 Crenobacter sp. CS_VA4 | reverse complement strand
ATCGTGCTGTGTCTGGTGATCATGGCCGGCCTGTTGGTGATGGTCGAACGCACCAAGCTGGGACGCGCGATGCGCGCTACCAGTCAGAACCCGGCGGTGGCCGGCCTGATGGGCGTCAGCGTCAACAAGGTGATCTCGGCGACCTTCGTGATGGGCTCGGCGCTCGGTGCGATAGCCGGAGTGATGGTCGCGACCAACTACGACCAGGCGCACTACTACATGGGCTTCCTGATCGGTCTGAAGGCCTTTACCGCGGC
>NZ_JBVMAE010000142.1:0-258 GCF_055597485.1 Crenobacter sp. CS_VA4 | reverse complement strand
ATTTCTCAGTTCACCGACAGGGAGAGGCTGAAATTTGCGAGAACACTGGGTTTTCTTGTTCACCTCATCTGCCACAGCTGGGCATTCGCAACCTCGGTGTGACATTTATTGACAAGCTTTGGACATGACAAGAACGCAGGCTTTCTGCCTGCGTTCTTGACCTGAGGACAGCTTGCCCGGCTCGAACCCGCCGGGCGGTGGCTCAGCCGCGAACCCCGTCCGCTCGCTCGGCGGCCTGACGTTCCGCCGCGCGGATCG
>NZ_JBVMAE010000141.1:0-258 GCF_055597485.1 Crenobacter sp. CS_VA4 | reverse complement strand
CTTCGACAGAATTCACGGTGCAGGCCGGCGCGTATCAGCAGCAGATTGAATGAATCACGCGGGACATGGGCGCTGCCATCCCGGGTGGCCCACAGGCGCACGGCCTCGGGTTTGCCGGGGTAGATTGCCGCGTAGCTGCGAAAGCGTTCGGTGTCTTTCTGGCCGGGAAAGGCCAGCCGCAAAGCGGCCAGAAACTGCGCCGGGGTGATCGGCGCCTGTTCGGTACGCTCGAAGGCCCACAACTGAGCCTGCCGTGCC
>NZ_JBVMAE010000140.1:0-259 GCF_055597485.1 Crenobacter sp. CS_VA4 | reverse complement strand
GTTGCGTCCAGGCGCTGATCGGCTGCGGCACGAAGCTCGGCAAACTGTTCAGCAATCTGGGGCAACAAGGGCAAACGACGATACTCAGCCAGCAGACTCAGGAAGTTCCGTAGGTTTGTGTTTTCCACCGCAGCAATCCCCATGAACAACTCGACGAGTTGTTCATCGGTTACCTGCGGAGCGGAAATCAACTCACGCACATCGCCAGCATCCAGCGACTGGGCCAAACGGCCCAGCGCTTCGGTCCATTGCTCAACCG
>NZ_JBVMAE010000139.1:0-259 GCF_055597485.1 Crenobacter sp. CS_VA4 | reverse complement strand
CAGACCCGAGCGGAAGGCATGCTCTTCCTGAACTTCGCCCTGGCTGGTCCACAGGCGTAACGACAGCAGCCAGAAATTACTGCTCTCCGGGATGCGCGGGGAGGCGACGCTGCGGGCAATCATCATCAGATGATTGTCTTTAATCATGTGCCACTGTTCATCAAGCGACATCATGCTGCGCGTGTGGTGATCCCGCTCCTTCTGGGGTTCATACACCGTCACCATGCCGCGCCCGCTGTTTTTTGAGGCGTAACAGGCA
>NZ_JBVMAE010000138.1:0-260 GCF_055597485.1 Crenobacter sp. CS_VA4 | reverse complement strand
AGGAGCACCGATGGGTGATAGGCGGGCCGGCCAGTGGCGGCAGGATCGACGCCTGCGAAACCCAATTTGCCAAGGTCCAGTTCATCAACAAAGACATCCACCACCCGCACCGGGTTGGTCTCAGAAACGAAGTCGTCCACGCTCTCGGGCAGCAATGTTCCCTGAGTACGGCTCTGACCTTCGATGAATCGTTTCATAGCACCCAACCAGGCTGGGACGATGCCGATATCCTACCTGGTCTGGCGTTTTTACACAGTCTG
>NZ_JBVMAE010000137.1:0-263 GCF_055597485.1 Crenobacter sp. CS_VA4 | reverse complement strand
AATCGCTGAGGTGTACCACGCCTGCTGCCAGTCCGGGCACGAGCTGCTGCTGGAGGTGATCCTGCCTGCGACCATGCCGCGCAGCGACGAGCTCTACCTGCGCGCCATCTCCCGCTTCTACAACCTCGGCATTTACCCGGACTGGTGGAAGCTGCCGCCGCTTTCCGCCGAGGGCTGGACGGCACTGAGCGAGATTATCGAACGCCGTGACCCGCACTGCCGCGGGGTGGTGATCCTCGGCCTGGATGCCCCTGCAGAACAGC
>NZ_JBVMAE010000136.1:0-263 GCF_055597485.1 Crenobacter sp. CS_VA4 | reverse complement strand
CGCGGCCGCCCTGCGCGAGGCCCTGGACACCGACCCGCGCGACGCTGACCTGCACGAGCGCCTGCGAAGGCTGCCGCCCCCGCCCCCGGCCAACCTGTCGCTGCGGGTCGAGGGGCGCGGGATCACCGTGGCCTGGAACGCCGACGGGGACGACGCGGTCACCCACGCCGGGGTGCGCACCGCCGGCACGGTCCCGGCCAACCCGCGGGACGGCCGCCTCCTCGTGGAGGGCCACACCGCGACTTTGTTCCGCGACGAGGAAC
>NZ_JBVMAE010000135.1:0-264 GCF_055597485.1 Crenobacter sp. CS_VA4 | reverse complement strand
TGCTATTATTTCCCAGTTAACTCGCCAGGCTTCAATATTTTCTCTATTATTCCATTCTCTTTGTTTGTTCCCAAATCCATTTGGGCTAACAGTTCTTAAAGTTAGCATTACATGAGCATGAGGGTTATGACTATCAAGATCATGAAATGCTATGTCTGCAATCATTCCATAATCCACGAAATTTTCTTGGCAGTAATCGAGGACGATCTGCTTCTTCTGGCCGTCGTCCAGCTCCTTGGGGATGGCTATGTCCACATAGCGACA
>NZ_JBVMAE010000134.1:0-266 GCF_055597485.1 Crenobacter sp. CS_VA4 | reverse complement strand
CATCTCACCTGGACGGCGGAAGATGCGCTTTGACCTGATCACGCTCTTTCCGGGGGTGATTGCGGAGTTCGGGCGTCTGGGCGTGACCGGGGATGCGTGCCGGCGCGGCAAGCTGAGCTTGCGTGCGCATGACCTGCGCGAGCACGCTGGGCGAAGCCGCCGGCCTGATGACACGCCCTATGGCGGCGGGGCGGGGATGCTGCTGCAGCCCGGGCCGGTCGCTGCGGCAGTGGAGGTTGCGCAGAACGGTCCCCGGCGTCCGGTGG
>NZ_JBVMAE010000133.1:0-267 GCF_055597485.1 Crenobacter sp. CS_VA4 | reverse complement strand
GTCCCCATCGTCTAGAGGCCTAGGACACTGCCCTTTCACGGCGGCGACCGGGGTTCGAATCCCCGTGGGGACGCCACAGTTTTACTGTGGGGCTATAGCTCAGCTGGGAGAGCGCTTGCATGGCATGCAAGAGGTCAGCGGTTCGATCCCGCTTAGCTCCACCACCCTCTACGTAGTACAAAGTCCTTTAGTCCCCATCGTCTAGAGGCCTAGGACACTGCCCTTTCACGGCGGCGACCGGGGTTCGAATCCCCGTGGGGACGCCAC
>NZ_JBVMAE010000132.1:0-268 GCF_055597485.1 Crenobacter sp. CS_VA4 | reverse complement strand
CAAGAAGCGGAAGTGGCCAGAACAGCGCCATCCAGGGCCAGACAAAGCTGAGATCGCTCAACATTGGCGCACCCAGCGATAGGCGGCATCGATGTGCTCGGAGTCCAGCGAGCAATGCGGCCGATGCGCACAGCTGGCCAGCGCACGCGCAAGCTCCGGCTCGAGTCCGGCGCGCGTGTTTTCCATCAGAAACAGCGCAAAGGCTTCATCGCCGAGTGCGGCCTGACGGGGAGAGTAGCGCTCCCGCGCGATCCGCCGTAGCAGACGC
>NZ_JBVMAE010000131.1:0-269 GCF_055597485.1 Crenobacter sp. CS_VA4 | reverse complement strand
CAGGCCGAAGAGCGCGAAGCCAAACAGGGCTGTGCCGGCCAAGGAATTGCCAAAGAAGGGCAAGGCCAGTGTGTAGCAGCTCAGCAGGCCTTCCCAGGTGGGGGCGTACAGACCGCTGCTCAGCCAGACTGCGAAATTGGAGAGCAAAAAGAACAGTAACGCTCCGGCAAAGCCGTGACCGGCAATGCGTGACCAGCGCGACTGGATGGTGATTTGGTGCCCGAGAACGACGACAAGCGCGAGCGCGCCGTATACCGCCAGCAAGCTGC
>NZ_JBVMAE010000130.1:0-269 GCF_055597485.1 Crenobacter sp. CS_VA4 | reverse complement strand
TGCGGTTGCGGTTGCGGTTGCGGTTGCGGTTGCGGTTGCGGTTGCGGTTGCGGTTGCGGTTGCGGTTGCGGTTGCGGCAACGATTCGATCACTGCCGGTTCTGGCGTGGCAAGCGCGGCGCGATCGGCGACGATGGCGACACCCTGCCTCGCTGCCGAACCCGTAGCACCAAGCAACGCACTCGCTGCGGTGGCTGCGGTGGCTGCGGTGGCTGCGGTGGCTGCGGTGGCTGCGGTGGCTGCGGTGGCTGCGGTGGCTGCGGTGGCTGC
>NZ_JBVMAE010000129.1:0-270 GCF_055597485.1 Crenobacter sp. CS_VA4 | reverse complement strand
CGCCGCAAACATGTTCACTTATCCTACCAGTGGACCAGCACCGCCGCAAAGTGGCTCTTGCTACTGATCCGGCTACGCGGCGCATGATCGGCCCGACACGATCCGCCTGGCACACCCAGCCCGTACCACCCGCCCCGGCTGCCGTGATCACAGCGCGCACAAAAAAGCCGGTCGCAAATTGCCGACCGGCTTTCAAGACCGTTCAAGCGCAGGGCGTATCAGGCACGGTTTGCACCAACACGCCCGGACGCAAATTCCGGATTCAGCGCA
>NZ_JBVMAE010000128.1:0-272 GCF_055597485.1 Crenobacter sp. CS_VA4 | reverse complement strand
CCCAAGCTGATCAAAACGCGCAGCCGCGAAGATGTGGTCATTGAAGAGCCGGCGCGGCCGCTGCCACCAATTTCCCTGCGCAACCGGCACCACTGGAACACCATTCACGACTCCATGCTCGCCGTGGTCCATGGCCGGCACGGCACCGCGAAGCAGGTTGCGACCGGCCTGCCCTTCAAGGTTGCAGGAAAGACCGGGACGGCACAGGTTGCCGGACTCTCACAGGAGGACGATCAGGCGCCCCAGCTTGAGGATGTTCCGGAAAAGCTCCG
>NZ_JBVMAE010000127.1:0-272 GCF_055597485.1 Crenobacter sp. CS_VA4 | reverse complement strand
ACTGCGCGTGATACCCAGCATTTCTGCGGCCTTGGATTGGTTGCCTGCGGATTTCTCCAGGGCAACTTGCAGGACAGGCCGTTCCACGCAGGAGATGACCATCGACAACAGATCGCGTGGCTCGGATTCGCCCAGATCGGCGAAGTAGCGTTCGAGGCGTTCACGTACGGACTGTTCTAGTGGGTTGGTCGTTGACATTTTTTTCTGAAGGTATACGAAGTACTTAAATACAAAAGAGCCACACCGCTGTCTTTTATTGCAGGTAGGGCTGG
>NZ_JBVMAE010000126.1:0-272 GCF_055597485.1 Crenobacter sp. CS_VA4 | reverse complement strand
CTGTGCCGGGAACAGGGGTTGTTCGCTGAAGCCGTGGTTGCCATCGACGGCAGCAAGTTCAAGGCGGTTAACAACCGCGACCGGAATTTCACCAGCGCCAAGCTGCAGCGACGTATGGAGGAAATCGAATCCAGTATCGACCGCTACCTGGCCGCCATGGACACCGCTGATCGACAAGAGCCTGCCGTGGCTAACGCCAGGAAGGAACGGCTCCAGGACAAGATCACCGCCCTGAGGGCGCGGATGAAGGAGCTTGAGGCCATCGAAGTCCA
>NZ_JBVMAE010000125.1:0-273 GCF_055597485.1 Crenobacter sp. CS_VA4 | reverse complement strand
GGTGGCCCCGAGGTGCTCGGTTTTTCGGAGCGGGCGCGTCCGGTGCCTCGGTCCAGGCAGATTCTGCTCGAGGTGCACGCGACGACCGTGACCACCGGAGACTGGCGGCTACGCAGCATGCAGGTGCCGGCCGGTTTCCGCTTGCTCTCGCGACTGGCTTTCGGGGTGTCCGGGCCGCGGCAGCAGATTCTGGGCTCGGAAGTTGCCGGCGTTGTGGTGGCGGTCGGGTCCGAGGTCACCAAGTTCGCCGTCGGCGAACAGCGCATCGCCGAC
>NZ_JBVMAE010000124.1:0-274 GCF_055597485.1 Crenobacter sp. CS_VA4 | reverse complement strand
CGGCGGGCGACGCCGGCGCGACTGAGCGCCGAGCCGATCGCGAGGCCGACAGCGGTCCACGCGATGGGTCCGAGCACGGAGATCGCGAGGTACAGCAGCTGCGCCCACAGCGGCATCACCGAGAGGTGAGCGGCGAAGAACACCACGACCGCGACGAAGACGCCGATGATCGCCGCCGAGAGGAAGAAGCGCCACGGTCCCCAGGAGCGATAGCGGGTGAGGGCGGCCACCCCCTCCTGGATCAGGCCGAACAGCAGCGCGGTGCCGATGAAGC
>NZ_JBVMAE010000123.1:0-274 GCF_055597485.1 Crenobacter sp. CS_VA4 | reverse complement strand
TGGAGCGGGAAACGAGGCTCGAACTCGCGACCTCAACCTTGGCAAGGTTGCGCTCTACCAACTGAGCTATTCCCGCATGGGTGCAACTATACATTGTATGGAGCGGGAAACGAGGCTCGAACTCGCGACCTCAACCTTGGCAAGGTTGCGCTCTACCAACTGAGCTATTCCCGCGTCGCATGCTGCACGGTATCGTTGGAGCGGGAAACGAGGCTCGAACTCGCGACCTCAACCTTGGCAAGGTTGCGCTCTACCAACTGAGCTATTCCCGCAT
>NZ_JBVMAE010000122.1:0-275 GCF_055597485.1 Crenobacter sp. CS_VA4 | reverse complement strand
CTGGCCGGTGGATGTGCCTTGCCGCCCCTGGCCGAATTGCAAGCAGAATTTTCCGGGCACTACCGCGACACCAGCGGACAAATGAGCACGCTGTACCCGGCAGCCCGGGAGAACCTGCAGCGTTTGCGGGAGCAAGGCGTCAAATGTGTGCTGATCACAAACAAGGAGCAGATTTGTGCGCAACGGGTCATCGATGCGCATGGGCTGACCCCGCTGTTTGATGTTCACATTTACGGCGATACCTACCCGACGCGCAAGCCGGACCCCGGTGGTAT
>NZ_JBVMAE010000121.1:0-276 GCF_055597485.1 Crenobacter sp. CS_VA4 | reverse complement strand
CACGGCGATCGCGACGCTTCGGGAGCTGAGTTCCCGACAGGTGTCGAGAATCCCCGCCACGTTCGAGGCGGGGTCACCGATATGCACCGTCGTGGTGCAGGCGGCGACTCGCGCAAATCCTTGGTCATAGGTCGAGTGGAAGTTCCCCTTCATGATGCCAGTCTCGCAGACATTGACGCGGGGGTGAGGAATCTTCGGTCACCCTAATTCGGCGGTGCGCGGTGGGTTCGCGCCGGTGCGGGAGACGGTAATCGCGACATTCATCGGGGACCCCCA
>NZ_JBVMAE010000120.1:0-277 GCF_055597485.1 Crenobacter sp. CS_VA4 | reverse complement strand
ATCGCGGCGCCCCGATCATGGAGGCGGTCAAGCAGCTCCAGAAGCTGGTCTTCCGCATCCTCGGAATGATCCTGTGGCTCGCGCCGCTCGGAGCGTTCGGCGCGATCGCGGCCGTCGTGGGCAAGACCGGCGTCGCGGCGATCTGGAGCCTGGGCACGCTGATGATCGCGTTCTACATCACCTGCATCCTGTTCATCGTCGTGATCCTCGGGGTGCTGCTGTGGACGGTGACCCGCGTGAACATCTTCGCCCTCATGAAGTACCTGGCCAGGGAGTA
>NZ_JBVMAE010000119.1:0-278 GCF_055597485.1 Crenobacter sp. CS_VA4 | reverse complement strand
ATGAAGTGGTTGCGGCGCTTGGCGCGGGTGTAGCGCAGGCCGATTCGCAGGGACAGAGGGAGTTGCATTGCCGGCGCAGTATACTCATGCCATCGACCATCATCCCGGACTGGACCCTATGTCACGCTCGTTTTGGTTCCGCACTGCCATCAGCCTGGTTCTGCTCACCCTGGGAACGACGGCATATGCTCAAAGTCGGGGCATGACCATGGATCAGGTTCGTGCCGAGCGCGGCGAGCCCACCACCATCCAGGGGCCGGTAGGCGATCCGCCGATCA
>NZ_JBVMAE010000118.1:0-278 GCF_055597485.1 Crenobacter sp. CS_VA4 | reverse complement strand
CATCGAGTGTCTGGCCGAGCAAGGTGTCGAGGGTCTTGCCGGCACCCGCGCGCAGCTGACGGGCACCCGTATTTGCCGTGGTGGCTGCCGCAAAAGCGTCTTCGTAGCGACCCAGCTTGTCCAGCAGTCGCGCCCGCAGGAACATGATCTCCACGGCCAGGTCAGGGTCGTGGATGCCCTGCGCAGGCAAGCTGTCTAATGCGTCCTGAAATTGGCCGTTGCGGTCGTGCAGACGGGCCTGTACCAGGGCAACCTGCGCGACCTGCCCCAGGTTGCCC
>NZ_JBVMAE010000117.1:0-279 GCF_055597485.1 Crenobacter sp. CS_VA4 | reverse complement strand
GGATGAAAATGACCAGGACATTACGCTGACGATGAAGCAGTTCGAGTTCACGATTGGCGTGGCCTGGCGATACTGATTCCGGACATTCGATTACAGGGGAGACACAAGCAATGTCGATAGTAAAAACCGCAGCCGCCCTGTTGCTGGGCGGTTTGCTGAGCTTTGGCGTGCATGCCGAGGAAAGCTTGCAGCCATTCATTCATGCCTATACCTCCGACGCCGAGCTCGAGGCCGAGGTCGTCAAGGTGCGCGATGCCTTGAAAGACAAGCAGTTCACCA
>NZ_JBVMAE010000116.1:0-280 GCF_055597485.1 Crenobacter sp. CS_VA4 | reverse complement strand
GCGCCTTCAATCAGCAAAGCCAGGCCATTGGCCAAGGCTTGCGCGTCGCGGGCCCCGACCTGCTTCGCCAATTCCAACAAGCGCGACATCAGTTGCGTCTTGTTTTGCGCCACCATCCGGCGAGCGGGGTGGGCTGGGTCAGGAAATTCCACCGCGATATTCACGAATGGGCAACCTCGATACCCTGGTCGTGCGGCACGGCCGGCAAGGTCGCTGAAGAACTGCAACAGTTGTTCGCGAGGCTTGTCCGGGTGCTTAGCAAGGCTGGCGTTGAAGTAAT
>NZ_JBVMAE010000115.1:0-281 GCF_055597485.1 Crenobacter sp. CS_VA4 | reverse complement strand
AGCACTCGGCGGTCACCTCGGGCTGCTTGTAATAACCCAGCATCTGCGCCGGGCTCTTGACCAGCACCTCACCCGAGTCCGGATCGATCTTGCATTCCACACCGCTGTTGGCATGCCCGACGTAGCCCACACGAGCCTGGCCGGGCCGGGTGAAGTGTGAGTAGGCCATGTTTTCACTCATACCAAAGGCTTCGAGCAACTCCAGGCCGAGATCGCGATACCACTGGATGATCGCTGGCGGCAAGGGCGCCGCACCGGTCAGCGCGATACGAACTTCGCCC
>NZ_JBVMAE010000114.1:0-281 GCF_055597485.1 Crenobacter sp. CS_VA4 | reverse complement strand
CCGGGCGACCTGCTGTTCGTGACCGAGAAGATCGTGGCGATCACCCAGGGGCGGTCCTACCGTCTCGACGAGATCAAGCCGCGCAAGCTCGCGCTCTTCCTCTCGAAGTACGTCACCCGCACGCCGTACGGCATCGGGCTCGGCATGCCCGAGACGATGGAGATGGCGCTGCGGGAGTGCGGCACCCCGCGTATCCTGTTCGCGTCCGCCGTGGCGGCGGTGACCAAGGCTTTCGGCCGTCGTGGTGACTTCTACCGCATCGCCGGAGACAAGGCACGCGC
>NZ_JBVMAE010000113.1:0-286 GCF_055597485.1 Crenobacter sp. CS_VA4 | reverse complement strand
GTGATGACCGACCAGACCAGCCGCACGGGAATCGTGCACCTCACCGAGCGTCAGCCGACTGTCAGCGGACCCGAGATGCTGGCGAGCCTGGTGCCGCAGCCCCAGTTCGACTCCGCGACGTTCGACAGCTACCGCGCTGATCCGGCCTATCCCTCGCAGGAGGAGGCGAAGGAGACGCTGATGCGCTTCGCCGGGCGCGGAACGCCTGCGAAGCGCGGCGGTCTGTTCAGCCGCGCGAAGAAGGAGCCGGAGCTCAAGCCCGGCGTCTACCTGGACGGCGGGTTCG
>NZ_JBVMAE010000112.1:0-287 GCF_055597485.1 Crenobacter sp. CS_VA4 | reverse complement strand
CACCGCGTTCGCTCCCTCTGCCCTATGTGTTCAGGCAGCGGTGACCCCTAAGGGCCGGGTTTCCCCATTCGGATATCGTGGGATCAAAGCTCTATTGCCAGCTCCCCCACGCTTTTCGCAGGCTTACACGTCCTTCATCGCCTGTGATCGCCAAGGCATCCACCAGATGCACTTAGTCGCTTGACCCTATCATTTCAGCTACCTCACGGCGCTTCATGACAAGAGTGTTTGTGCGACACGTCGCGTTTCCCCTTCAAGAAACGCGCCGTTAGATACAATCAATCTAC
>NZ_JBVMAE010000111.1:0-289 GCF_055597485.1 Crenobacter sp. CS_VA4 | reverse complement strand
CGGGCGTGTTGTTGAGTTGGACTTCGATGGCCTCAAGCTCCTTCATCCGCGCCCTCAGGGCGGTGATCTTGTCCTGGAGCCGTTCCTTCCTGGCTTTGGCCACGGCAGGCTCTTGTCGATCAGCGGTGTCCATGACGGCCAGGTAGCGGTCGATACTGGATTCGATTTCCTCCATACGTCGCTGCAGCTTGGCGCTGGTGAAATTCCGGTCACGGTTGTTAACCGCCTTGAACTTGCTGCCGTCGATGGCAACCACGGCTTCAGCGAACAACCCCTGTTCCCGGCACAG
>NZ_JBVMAE010000110.1:0-293 GCF_055597485.1 Crenobacter sp. CS_VA4 | reverse complement strand
ATGTTGCTGGGCTTCGTCATCGAGCGGGTCGCCTACCGCCCCTTGCGCAACGCACCGCGGCTGGCACCGCTGATCACCGCGATCGGCCTGTCGATCGTGCTACAGCAGGTCGCCATCCTGATCTGGGGCCGTAACTACATTCCGTTCCCGGCGATCCTGTCGCACGACACGATCACCATCCTCGGCGCCACCATCACCCAGTTGCAGGTCATCATCATCGTGCTGTGTCTGGTGATCATGGCCGGCCTGTTGGTGATGGTCGAACGCACCAAGCTGGGACGCGCGATGCGCGC
>NZ_JBVMAE010000109.1:0-296 GCF_055597485.1 Crenobacter sp. CS_VA4 | reverse complement strand
CAGTAACTCGATCTCCCCCAATTCCAGCGCCTGCGCCGGGGTGATCAATTCACCCTTGTTGGTCGTGTTGGCCGGGTGCCAACTGGCGGGACCGAAGTAGATGATCCAGGCCAGCGCCATCGGCACAAAAAAGATCGCGGCAATCATCAACAGTTTCTTTCGCCCGCGGTTCGCGGCAGGAGCATTGCTCATGGGTTCTCGTCCTTTTCTGGGACACGATTGAATTTCAAAAACAGGATCAGAATGGTCAGCGCCTGCGCGGCACTATGGCTATGCCTTTCAGTGGGCCGCGCTGG
>NZ_JBVMAE010000108.1:0-299 GCF_055597485.1 Crenobacter sp. CS_VA4 | reverse complement strand
CGGTTGTTAACCGCCTTGAACTTGCTGCCGTCGATGGCAACCACGGCTTCAGCGAACAACCCCTGTTCCCGGCACAGCACCACGAACTGCCGGCAGACGCCGCGAATCCCTTTGCTGTTGTCCTTGCGAAAGTTGGCGATGGTCTTGAAGTCGGGCGTCAGGCGTCCGGACAGCCACATCAATTCCACGTTGCGTTGCGCCTCCCGCTCCAGACGCCGGCTAGACTGGATACGGTTGAGATAGCCGTAGATGTAGAGCTTCAGGAGCACCGATGGGTGATAGGCGGGCCGGCCAGTGGC
>NZ_JBVMAE010000107.1:0-301 GCF_055597485.1 Crenobacter sp. CS_VA4 | reverse complement strand
GGCTATGATTTCCGTAATGCCATGCCGAGGACTGAGCAATGACACGGTTTGTTCAGGGGGATAACCGGTCACAGGCCGCACTTTTGCCTGCTCTGCTCGATGACTATGTCGGCGAAGACAACCCGGTTCGGATTGTTGATGCTTTTGTCGATCAGCTCGATCTGCGCGGGCTGGGCTTCATCGGGGTTGATCCTGAGGCAACGGGGCGTCCGGCTTACCACCCTGCTGTTTTGCTCAAGTTGTACATCTACGGCTACCTCAACCGGATTCAATCAAGTCGTCGTCTGGAACGAGAAACGCA
>NZ_JBVMAE010000106.1:0-306 GCF_055597485.1 Crenobacter sp. CS_VA4 | reverse complement strand
TGCTCGATGGCCGCCGGCGCCTACGCCGCGGTGATCGGCGGCACGCTGGAACAGGTCGAGAACGCCGCCGAAATCGGCATGGAGCACCACCTGGGCATGACCTGCGACCCGGTCGGCGGCCTGGTGCAGATCCCGTGCATCGAGCGTAACGGCGTCGCCGCCGAGCAGGCGATCAAGGTCGCCCAGCTGGCGCTGCTGGAAGACGGCCAGCACAAGGTGTCGCTCGACACGGTGATCGCGACGATGTTCCAGACCGGCAAGGACATGAAGCACACCTACAAGGAAACCTCGCTCGCCGGTCTGGCG
>NZ_JBVMAE010000105.1:0-314 GCF_055597485.1 Crenobacter sp. CS_VA4 | reverse complement strand
CATCCAGTGCCACGCGCAGCGCGTAACAGGTAGTCCATGCGAATCAGGACGCCCAACATGCACATCACGGTTCTGGCCTCCGAAATCACCGATACCCGTAGCATCGAGCAATTGCTGGAGCGACATGATGTTGGGTTCCGCATCAAGCGGCAGTCGATGGCGAGTAGCGCAGCGCGGCGCCATTTTCAGCAGCTGGCCGAGCAGCATGACTGGAAGCGACTGCCCATGATCTTCGACGGCGAACGCTTCATCGGCGGGGAGCCTGAACTCGGGGCCTTGCTCGCCGGACACCATAGCCCCCCCGAAACGCCCCC
>NZ_JBVMAE010000104.1:0-314 GCF_055597485.1 Crenobacter sp. CS_VA4 | reverse complement strand
CGCTCTTGAAATAGCCTCGATCAGCAATCGCAGTCAGATCCTGCGTCCCCATGGCTTCTCGCGCCTGCTTGGCCATCGTACTCAACTGGTCCCGGTCAATGCCGGCATTGATGACCTCATGGGCGACGATCAGGTGGTTCTTTGCATCAACAGCTGTCTGGACGTTGTAGCCCACGACGCCTGTGCCCCGCGTCTTCATGGACCGGGCATCGGGGTCGGTGAGGGAGATCTGTTTGTCGGGCGTGTTGTTGAGTTGGACTTCGATGGCCTCAAGCTCCTTCATCCGCGCCCTCAGGGCGGTGATCTTGTCCTGG
>NZ_JBVMAE010000103.1:0-315 GCF_055597485.1 Crenobacter sp. CS_VA4 | reverse complement strand
TGATCGGAAAAAATAAAGTCTGTTATGACGAGTAGCAGCAATGCACTGATAAATAATGGCTTTATGCAAACCCAAGCCGCCAATTTACGTCTGTCATGCAAGAGCAAAATTGCAGGATAGTCATATTGATGGGGAACATAGTCTGTCAGACCCAAACAGGACGGGGCTTCCAGCCACCTCAGGTAATTCTAAGTAGACGGGCCTACCCGTAACCTTAAGCGGGCCTCGACGTGAGAGTCAGGAGTGTTCACACCTCCAGTGACCGCCGGATCGAAGGCGACATTACAAACTCCCCCAAGTGGCCGGTTCTCGGCC
>NZ_JBVMAE010000102.1:0-328 GCF_055597485.1 Crenobacter sp. CS_VA4 | reverse complement strand
CCGCCACCCGCTGCCAGATCAGCTGCGCCTGCGGCTCGAAGGTCAGGTTGGGGCGCAGCGCGATCGAGTAGCCGCCCTCCAGCGAGGCGGCGAACGCCTTGCCGTGGGTGGTGCTGCCGACCCCGCGCGACGAGCGCGGGTCGACCGACAGCGCGCTGCCCAGCAGCACCGCGTCGGTGTAGCCGCCGCTCGGGCCGATATGCGTCCAGTAACCGCCCAGGCTGTAGGCGTCGATCGCCAGCGTACCGACCCCCCGATCCTGGAAGCCGAGCGCAAAGCCGCTGACGTCGCCCTTGGCGTGCGCGTAGCCGAGCAGCAGGCCGTAGTG
>NZ_JBVMAE010000101.1:0-339 GCF_055597485.1 Crenobacter sp. CS_VA4 | reverse complement strand
CCGCGCGAGGCGCGCGCCAGCCGCGAGGTGATCGTGTCCAACGGCGCGATCGCGTCGCCGCAGCTGCTGCTGCGCTCGGGCGTCGGCAACGCCGACGAGCTGCGCGCATTGGGCATCAATCCGGTGATCGATCTCAAGGGCGTCGGCGAGAACCTGCAGGACCACCTCGAGATGTATTTGCAGTACGAGTGCACCAAGCCGGTGTCGCTGTACCCATCGCTGAAGTGGTGGAACAAGCCGGCGATCGGCATCGAGTGGTACCTGAACGGCACCGGCATCGGCGCCAGCAACCACTTCGAGGCCGGCGGCTTCATCCGCAGCAGCGACGAGTTCGCGTGG
>NZ_JBVMAE010000100.1:0-341 GCF_055597485.1 Crenobacter sp. CS_VA4 | reverse complement strand
CTGGTCGGGTACAACGTTCAGACTGCCGTCGATACTCGACATCACCTCATCGTCGCCCACGAAGTGACCAACCATGGCAGTGATCGCCGCCAGTTGGCGAAGATGGCCAAGCAGGCCAAAGACGTGATGCAGGCCACCAATCTTCAAGCCATTGCAGACCGAGGTTACTTCCATGGAGAAGAAATCTGGGCCTGTGCTGAAGCCGGCATTGTGCCGTTGGTGTCGAAACCGATGACCTCCGCAGCCAAGGCGGAGGGTCGTTTCGACAAAGAAGACTTTGTGTTTGATCCGGCTGCGGGCGAATACGTTTGCCCGGCAGGCAGCCGGTTGATCTGGCGTTT
>NZ_JBVMAE010000099.1:0-355 GCF_055597485.1 Crenobacter sp. CS_VA4 | reverse complement strand
GTCTGAGTCCTGCGCGAAAGCATTTTGTCCAAACAAGGCAAAGATGCCGAATGTCAGTGCGGCTAGGCGGTACATTGAAGTGATTGCTCCCCGAAATCGAACACAAACCATGGAGCCCCGGCTCCTGGATGCGCAGCACGCCGGTGCTGCAGTTCACCTACTATACGCGCCCACGCCCCGCCATTGCATCGGCTGACCGGCCGTTTTTTACGGCAATGCCGGGAGTTATTCGCATTCTGAAAAGAGAAAGCGCACCGATGGAAAACGGACAGGTAAAAGAAAGGATCAAAGCTCTGCAGAGTCGTCTCGACGCTCTGCGGGGCTACCTTTGACTACCCAGCACTGCTGGAACAAT
>NZ_JBVMAE010000098.1:0-365 GCF_055597485.1 Crenobacter sp. CS_VA4 | reverse complement strand
CAGCGTCTTCAACGAGCAGGGAAACCTAAGGTGATCACCATGGCCACGTTTGCCAAAGTCAGGCGGATGTACTTCCGCGACCGGTTGTCGATCAGCGAGATTGCACGCCGCACCAGCCTCACCCGCAATACCATCAAGAAGTGGCTCAAAGCACCGTCGGGCGTCGAACCCCATTACGCACGCAAGCCCGCCGACACCAAGCTCACGCCGTTCGAGCCGTCGTTACTCAAAGCACTCCAAACCGACGCACACCGCCCCAAGCGTGATCGGCGCACGGCACAGGTGCTGTTTCAGGAACTTCAACAAGCCGGTTTCACCGGGGCCTATTCCCGCGTGACCGCTTTCATTCGGAAATGGCGAGCGGA
>NZ_JBVMAE010000097.1:0-370 GCF_055597485.1 Crenobacter sp. CS_VA4 | reverse complement strand
CACTGCATCCAGTCCGTGTGACGGGATATAGCCCAGCACTTTAGCCATGACTCGGTCACCGCCACTACGACGTAGCAGCGCTTGCTGCAACTGGCGCAAGGGGGTCGGCATTTCATCGAATGGCGCACCGTTGCGCAACACGCCGGGCTTCTGCTCCACCAAGGGCAGGTAGTGCAACCAGTTGTAGAAGGTGCGGCTGCGATCAAATGATCGAACGTGACTGGCGACGGCTTCCTGTTCGGCATAGATCACGAGGCGTTCCGGGTAGAGCCGCAGGCTGACCATCTGGTTGGCCAGATGGCAGGGCACCGAATAGCGGTTGCGCTGGAAGGTGACCAAGCAAGTGCTGGAGACCCGTGCCAGGACTTCG
>NZ_JBVMAE010000096.1:0-375 GCF_055597485.1 Crenobacter sp. CS_VA4 | reverse complement strand
CCGGCGAACAGCAATGAATCGCCAGGCAGAAACGGGGCCACCACTAACCCTGTCTCGCAGAAGACCACTAGGAACAACAGGCCATAGACCCACGCTCCGTACTGTAGACACAGTGCCTGTAGCTGCACGTCAAGGTGCAGGATAAAGTGGAGCAGTCCTGCTATGTATTCCACATTGGTTCCTTTTCACTATCATTTGAAATCCTGCCCGGCGATCGCACGTATCGCTTCTTGAGCACCGGGGTGATCAAGGATGTCGGCGCAGACGACGGAGCAGACCGAGCACGAGTGCCACACCGATAATCAGCAGTAGCGCGGCTTCCTCATAGCGCTTGATATCGGCAAACAGCCATTGCAGCGTCTGGCCGAACAGGTA
>NZ_JBVMAE010000095.1:0-375 GCF_055597485.1 Crenobacter sp. CS_VA4 | reverse complement strand
ATGGCTAAAGTGCTGGGCTATATCCCGTCACACGGACTGGATGCAGTGCGGCTCGCCATCGACGTGGCGCTGGAATCGGGGGCCATCAATGCGGAACATGTGCTCAATGTCTTGGCCCGGCTCCAGGCGCCGCCGAAGCCGGAAGCCCTGGACACGCCGCTACAGATTGCCGAGCCGCCGCTGGCGGACAGCAGTCGCTACGACCAATTGCATCGCAGTGTGGGAGCCTGAGATGAAACTCGACCTCCACACCGAACTGAAAGCGCTGAAGTTGCATGGCATGGCGGCCACTTATGCCGAGATGCGGCAATCCACCTCCAGTGCGGGTCTGGAAACGCTGGATAGCTGGCTCCAGCACCTGATCCAGGCCGAGCA
>NZ_JBVMAE010000094.1:0-377 GCF_055597485.1 Crenobacter sp. CS_VA4 | reverse complement strand
CCAACAGCTTCCGGGCTTGTTCGGGTGTCAGCCAGCGGACCCTGCGTTTAGCTTCTTTAAAGAGCGTCACCTTGGGCACACGGTCCAGCCACTCCCACTCCAACGAAGCCTTGCGCAAAATGGCCCGGATGAGTGCCAAATAGCGATTGGCCGTTGCCGGACTGGCCTCCTGCGCTTTCTGGTTGGCAATCTGCTTAATCAGATCACGCGAAATCGCCTCCAGTGGTTTGCCGCCCAGATGCTGCTGCAACCAGCGCAGTTTGACCTTGTCTTCGTTGTGCGTTCGCTTGTGTCCGGTCTCCATCAGCCATTGATAGGCTGCTTGGTCCCAGGTGTAGGTCGGGCGTTCGCCCAACTTCCCAACCCGCCACGCCTCG
>NZ_JBVMAE010000093.1:0-378 GCF_055597485.1 Crenobacter sp. CS_VA4 | reverse complement strand
CGGCTCGCCACTTCCAGTGGCCTTTCGGCGTTCCGCTGAGTGTTCAGGCTCAGCTTTTTGGGTTAATCCAAAGATTTCTGCCTCAAGCAGGCGCACCTATCCCATGGCCGGCGGCCCGTGGGGTACCAATTTGGCCATCCGGCGCAGATTCTGTACCGCCGCAGCGAGCGTGAATTCGTCGGTCGCGCCGGTTAGTCCACGTAGTCGCAGGCGATCCATTTTCAGGATTCGTTTGAGGTGGGCGAACAGCATCTCGACCTTTTTGCGTTCGCAGCGTGAGCGGAGGTACTCCGGCGTGTGGGCGAGGCGTCGGGCTACCTCCCGGACGGCCTCATGGATACTGCGGGCAATCTTGCGAATCGGTGTATTGGGGCAGCA
>NZ_JBVMAE010000092.1:0-383 GCF_055597485.1 Crenobacter sp. CS_VA4 | reverse complement strand
CACCCTGCTCGCCCTCACCACTGAGGCGGATCCGGTCTCCGGTATCGACACCGGCCGGGATTGTGACCTTGAGGGTTTTCTGGCGGGTCTGCTCACCACTGCCGCCGCAGTCGCGGCAGGGGTCGGCGATGACGGTCCCGCGGCCCCGGCACTGCGGACAGGTCTGGCTGACGGCCAGGAAGCCCTGGTTGATGCGCACCTGTCCTGCGCCCTTACAGGTGGGGCAGGTCGTCGGCTGAGTGCCTTTTTTGGCGCCGGAGCCATCGCAGGTATCGCAGGACTCGTGTCGGGGAATACGAATTTCCACCTCGGTGCCATGCACGGCATCTTCGAGCCGGATGGACAGGTTGTAGCGCAGGTCGGCACCGCGACGGGGCCCTCGC
>NZ_JBVMAE010000091.1:0-397 GCF_055597485.1 Crenobacter sp. CS_VA4 | reverse complement strand
GAAAGTTGATGGCTTTCTCCACAAACCGGAAGGAGTTCAGGTTCTTGGTTTCGGTGCGGGTACCGAGCTTTGTGCTGCCGGCCGGGCGCACCGACACGTTGGCGTCACAGCGGAAGGAGCCTTCCTGCACGTTGCCGTCGCAAACACCGATGCAACGGACCAGCTCATGCAGCATCTTCAGGTAGGAAACGGCCTCGGCGGCGCTGCGCATGTCCGGCTCGGTGACCACTTCGATCAGTGGCGTGCCGGCACGGTTGAGGTCCACTCCGGTCGCTCCGGGAATGGCGTCATGTACCGACTTGCCGGCATCTTCTTCCAGGTGTGCGCGCAGAATCCGAATACGCTTGGTCTCGCCCTCGCTGCCGACCGGGATATCCAGGTGCCCGTTGGCGACGAT
>NZ_JBVMAE010000090.1:0-397 GCF_055597485.1 Crenobacter sp. CS_VA4 | reverse complement strand
AGCGGGCGTTGACGACACGCCCCTTGCCCGGCAGCACCTTGTCCACGGCGGTCTTCATGTTGTCGTAGATGCCGCGAGTGGGAACGCCACCCAGCATCTGGAACGCTCGCGTGTGGGCATCAAACAGCATCTCATGACTCTGGCCGGGATAGGCCGCCAGGGCAATGGCACGACTAGCGCAGAGCTTGAGGTGGGCCAGCATGATCTTGCGATGGATACCACCGATCAACAGCGATTCTTCGCTCCAGTCAAACTGAAAGGCTTCGCCGAGTGCGAACTTGAGTGGGACGAAGGCCGACTTGGTCGACGGGCTGGCCGTTTCCGCTCGCCATTTCCGAATGAAAGCGGTCACGCGGGAATAGGCCCCGGTGAAACCGGCTTGTTGAAGTTCCTGAAA
>NZ_JBVMAE010000089.1:0-397 GCF_055597485.1 Crenobacter sp. CS_VA4 | reverse complement strand
TTTCAGGAACTTCAACAAGCCGGTTTCACCGGGGCCTATTCCCGCGTGACCGCTTTCATTCGGAAATGGCGAGCGGACACGGCCAGTCCGTCGGCCAAGTCGGCCTTCGTCCCACTCAAGTTCGCACTCGGCGAAGCCTTTCAGTTTGACTGGAGTGAAGAGTCGCTGTTGATCGGCGGTATCCATCGCAAGATCATGCTGGCCCATCTCAAGCTCTGCGCCAGTCGTGCCTTCGCCCTGGCGGCCTATCCCGGCCAGAGTCACGAGATGCTGTTTGATGCCCACACGAGAGCGTTCCAGATGCTGGGTGGCGTTCCCAATCGCGGCATCTACGACAACATGAAGACCGCCGTGGACAAGGTGCTGCCGGGCAAGGGGCGTGTCGTCAACGCCCGCT
>NZ_JBVMAE010000088.1:0-425 GCF_055597485.1 Crenobacter sp. CS_VA4 | reverse complement strand
CAGGTGATGATCGGCCTCGTGCTCGGCATCGCCGTCGGCGTCCTGTTGCCCGACCAGGCGGCCAGCCTCAAGCCGCTCGGCGACGGCTTCATCAAGCTGATCAAGATGCTGATCGCGCCGATCGTATTCTGCGTGGTGGTCAGCGGCATCACCGGCGCCGGCGACCTGAAGAAGGTCGGTCGCGTCGGCGTCAAGGCGGTCGTCTACTTCGAGATCGTCACCACGCTGGCGCTGGTGCTCGGCCTGTTCCTGGCATTCAATAGCGGCATCGGCACCGGCATGAACGTCGACCCGAAGGCGCTCGACGCCAGCGCCATGGCCGCGTACACCGACAGCGCCCACAAACTGCAGCATGCGGGCGGCGTGTCGTTCCTGATGAACCTGATCCCGAGCACGGTGTTCGGCGCGTTAGCCAGCGGCGACAT
>NZ_JBVMAE010000087.1:0-445 GCF_055597485.1 Crenobacter sp. CS_VA4 | reverse complement strand
AGAACGGATGATGTCCATGAACAAGGCGCGGGCGTCCTGACGGTTGCGGAAGCCGGCATCGATCAGATTGCGGTCGCGGCGGAGCAATCGCAGGGTTTCGGCGGACAGCCCTTCGACCGCGTGATCGAGCTTGTTTTCGCAGCGGGTCCACACCTTGAAGACGCGCAGCAGCTGCAACGGCTCCTTGCGGAAGACATCGTCGTGACGGGTGCTGAGATAACCACCGACCAGCACGAAGTGGTCATCGATATCGATGGGTTGTGCCGGTTCGTCGGTAATCTGCTCCTGGAACAGCTGAATGAAGATGTCGTTCAGTACCGACAGCATCTTGATGGTGCGGTAGTACAGCTGCATGAACTGCTCGACCGCGAGGTTGGAGCTCTGGTCGGCATAGCCGTACAGCTCGGCGACCTTGACCTGATGATCGAAGAGCAGGCGGTCTTCG
>NZ_JBVMAE010000086.1:0-449 GCF_055597485.1 Crenobacter sp. CS_VA4 | reverse complement strand
TCGCGGCATCTACGACAACATGAAGACCGCCGTGGACAAGGTGCTGCCGGGCAAGGGGCGTGTCGTCAACGCCCGCTTTCATGCCATGACCGCGCATTACCTGTTTGAACCCGACTTCTGCAATGTCGCCTCAGGCTGGGAGAAAGGTGTCGTTGAGAAGAATGTGCAGGATCGGCGCCGGCAACTCTGGCAAGAAGCCAAGAGGCAGCCGTTCGCCAGCTTTGGGGAACTGAACGACTGGCTGGAACAGCGGTGTCGTGCGGCTTGGCAGGTGATGGTCCATCCCGATTACCCGGAACTGACGCTGGCTGAGTTGCTGCAGGACGAGCAGTTGCAGATGATGCCGTTCCCCGGTGCCTTTGACGGCTATACCGAAGTCCTGGCACGGGTCTCCAGCACTTGCTTGGTCACCTTCCAGCGCAACCGCTATTCGGTGCCCTGCCATCTGG
>NZ_JBVMAE010000085.1:0-506 GCF_055597485.1 Crenobacter sp. CS_VA4 | reverse complement strand
GGACCTAGAAGAGCTCTTCATCGACTCGACCATTGTTCGTGCTCATCAACACGCGGCAGGGGCTCAAAAAACGCTGGCGATCAGGCGATCGGCCGCTCGCGAGGCGGCCTGACCACCAAGATTCACGCCTGTGTCGATGCGCTGGGCAATCCCTTGCGTCTGCTTCTTACCGGCGGGCAGGTGGCCGATATTTCCCAGGCGGAAGCCCTGATCAAAGATATCCCAACAGAGGCAGTGATCGCCGACAAGGGTTACGACAGCGATGCGTTGGCCATCAACATCGCGCAAACGGGTGCCAAGGTAGTGATTCCGCCGCGCAGTCATCGCAAGACGTCTCGTCCAGTGGATTGGCATCGTTACAAAGCCCGCAATTTGGTCGAGCGGTTCTTCAATCGACTCAAGCAGTTTCGACGTCTTGCCACGCGCTACGACAAGCTGACCAGCCGGTTTGGCGCATTTCTCAGCCTAGTCTGTGCTTATATCTGGTTACTGTGAACACGCTCTAG
>NZ_JBVMAE010000084.1:0-581 GCF_055597485.1 Crenobacter sp. CS_VA4 | reverse complement strand
TGCGCGCCCTTCGAGGTGACCAGCGACACCGCCAGGATGGTCAGCAGGTTGCCCAGCGACAGCGGGGTGTTGGTGGCGTGGGCGATGAACACCGCGGCCAGCGTCAGGTAGATCGAGAAGCCGTCCAGGTTGAACGAGTAGCCGGTCGGGATCACCAGGCCGACGGTCGAGTCCTTGATGCCCAGGTGTTCGAGCTTGCGCATCACCTGCGGCAGCACCGCGTCGGACGAGGCGGTGCCGATCACGATCGACAGCTCGTCGCGCAGGTAGCTCAGGAACTGCACGATGTTGAGGCCGGCGAGCTTCAAGATGGTGCCGAGCACGCCCAGCACGAACACCGCGCAGGTCGCGTAGAACATCAGCACCAGGCCGCCCAGGTGCTGCAGCGAGGAGACGCCGTACTTGGACGTGGTGAACGCGATCGAGCCGAACACGCCGATCGGTGCCAGCTTTACGATCAGCCCGATCAGCTTGAAGAACACGTGGCCGGCCTCGTGGATCAGCCGGATCACCCCGCCGGCCGAGTCGCGCATCAGGTTCAGCGCGCAGCCGAACAGGATCGAGAAGAGCAGCACCTGCAG
>NZ_JBVMAE010000083.1:0-598 GCF_055597485.1 Crenobacter sp. CS_VA4 | reverse complement strand
CCAGGCTGTGTAAAAACGAAGCCCGACCCGGTTGGCACGGACCGTTGCAGGGTGCCGATCTTGAGGGCAACGAAGTCAAAGCTTCAAAACCGGAATTCAAGGGGCGCAAAAAGTCACCTTCAGGTCTTTATTGCCGCCGCCAGTGCCGCACTTCCCATCAAGCTCATTACCCGCTTCAAGTTATACGCGAGGACATGCAGACTCATCTCCGTCCTGACTCGATCCAGGGTGCGGGTCAGGAAGTGCGTAGCGCCCATCCATGACTTGAGGGTTCCAAAGGGATGCTCCACCGTCTGCCGCCGGATGCGCATGCTGTCGGGCGCCTGATCCATTCGGGCCTGCATGGCTTCCAGGACCGCCTCATGCTCCCAGCGGCTGACGCGCCGATAGTCGCTGGGCGTGCACTTATTCTTGATCGGGCATTGCGGGCAACGCGAACTCCAGTAGCGGTGTAACTTCAGCCCGTTTTCGACGGTCGCGAAACGCCAGATCAGACGTTCGCCCGCAGGGCAGCCATACTCGTTCTTCTCCGCGTCATAAATGAAGTCCGCCCTGTCAAAGCGTCCGTCCGCTTTCGCACTCGAGGTCGTGGTCTTCG
>NZ_JBVMAE010000082.1:0-607 GCF_055597485.1 Crenobacter sp. CS_VA4 | reverse complement strand
AGTGAGGCCCACATCAAGGCCAGCCCCAAGGTAAAGAATACCGTGGCGTGATCACTAGGGAAGGAGGCCTCCGGTTTGTGTGCCAGGAAGGTGTGTCCCAACCCAATCATGAATGGCCTCGGGTGTGGCCAGTGCATGCTGGCCAGCTGGTTGCAGCCCAGTGCGAACGCAACACTCAGGGCGGCAGCCAATGCCGCCGCTCTGTTCCCGCGCCCACCCCATAGCCACAGCCCGGCCAGCAACAGTGGTACACCATAGATAAGCCACTCCGCCAGGACCGTCGCCATGAAGAGCATCCCAGACGAGGGGTGTGCGCTGGCATTGATCATCAAGAACAGCGAGCGATTCAGTTCTTCCATGGGCTATCTCGTTCAAAGGTGAAGTATCGACGGAGGCGAAAGGCCGGCCAGCGGAATCCGACACATCGCTGCTATGGCACTTTATCGGGGTCCCGCTTAAGCCTGACTTAAGAGCACCGGCCATTGCTGCACCTAAGCTGCACTTAAGCGAGCACCGAATAGCATGACTCCATGCCCCCCACTCCGGGTGGCTCGTGCAAATCACAAGGTAAGGAACAGACTATGCGTCTTAGTGGGAAACAAATCGG
>NZ_JBVMAE010000081.1:0-623 GCF_055597485.1 Crenobacter sp. CS_VA4 | reverse complement strand
CCATGGTTGGTCACTTCGTGGGCGACGATGAGGTGATGTCGAGTATCGACGGCAGTCTGAACGTTGTACCCGACCAGTCCACGACTGGTGCTGGTGGCCATCGCTCGGGCATCCGGGTCTGTCAGTGAAATTTGCCCTGCAGGCTCTTGTTCCAGCTGTCTCTGGATATGCTTGAGCTTTTCGAGCCGGGCTTGCAGCGTGGCCATTTTTTGTTTGAGCCGAGTTGTTCTGGCTTCTGCAATCTCGGCCGGTTGACGGTCCGCCGTTTCCATCGCGGTAAGGTAGCGTTCGATGCAGTGATCAATCTCCTGGATACGCTTCTCCAGTTTGCCACGCGTGAAGTTGCGGTCATGGGAGTTCACTGCCTTGAACTTGCTGCCATCAATCGCGACGACGGCCTGAGTGAACAGATTCAGCTCCCGACACAGTACGACAAACTGCCGGCAGACATTGCGTATGCCAGTACCGTTGTCGCGCCGAAAGTCGGCAATCGTCTTGAAGTCGGGAGAGAGCCGTCCAAGCAGCCACATCAGCTCGATGTTGCGCTGCGTTTCTCGTTCCAGACGACGACTTGATTGAATCCGGTTGAGGTAGCCGTAGATGTACAACTTGAGCAAAACAGC
>NZ_JBVMAE010000080.1:0-792 GCF_055597485.1 Crenobacter sp. CS_VA4 | reverse complement strand
GTCCATCCCGATTACCCGGAACTGACGCTGGCTGAATTGCTGCAGGACGAGCAGTTGCAGATGATGCCGTTCCCCGGTGCCTTTGACGGCTATATCGAAGTCCTGGCACGGGTCTCCAGCACTTGCTTGGTCACCTTCCAGCGCAACCGCTATTCGGTGCCCTGCCATCTGGCCAACCAGATGGTCAGCCTGCGGCTCTACCCGGAACGCCTCGTGATCTATGCCGAACAGGAAGCCGTCGCCAGTCACGTTCGGTCATTTGATCGCAGCCGCACCTTCTACGACTGGTTGCACTACCTGCCCTTGGTGGAGCAGAAGCCCGGCGTGTTGCGCAATGGGGCGCCATTCGATGAAATGCCTGCCCCCTTGCGCCAGTTGCAGCAAGCGCTGCTACGTCGTAGTGGCGGTGACCGAGTCATGGCTAAAGTGCTGGGCTATATCCCGTCACACGGACTGGATGCAGTGCGGCTCGCCATCGACGTGGCGCTGGAATCGGGGGCCATCAATGCGGAACATGTGCTCAATGTCTTGGCGAGGCTCCAGGCTCCGCCGAAGCCGGAAGCCCTGGACACGCCGTTACAGGTTGCCGAGCCGCCGCTGGCGGACAGCAGTCGCTACGATCAATTGCATCGCAGTGTGGGGGCCTGAGATGAAACTCGACCTCCACACCGAACTGAAAGCGCTGAAGTTGCATGGCATGGCGGCCACTTATGCAGAGATGCGGCAATCCACCTCCAGTGCGGGTCTGGAAACGCTGGATAGCTGGCTCCAGCACCTGATCCAGGCCGAGCA
>NZ_JBVMAE010000079.1:0-795 GCF_055597485.1 Crenobacter sp. CS_VA4 | reverse complement strand
CGACTACATCATCGTCGGCGCCGGCTCGGCCGGCTGCGTGCTGGCCGCACGGCTGACCGAGGACGCCGACGTGTCGGTGCTGCTCTTGGAAGCCGGCGGCCCGGACTGGCGGCTAGACTGGCGCACGCAGATGCCGGCGGCGCTCGCCTACCCGCTGCAGGGCACCACGTACAACTGGGCCTACGTCACCGAGCCGGAGCCGCACATGGGCGGGCGCCGGATGACGCAGGGCCGCGGCAAGGGCCTCGGCGGCTCGTCCTTGATCAACGGCATGGTCTATATCCGCGGCAACGCGATGGACTACGACGGCTGGGCCGAGAACAAGGGCCTGGAGGACTGGAGCTACGCCGACTGCCTGCCTTACTTCCGCAAGGCCGAAACGTACGACAAGGGGGCGAACGACTACCACGGCGGCGATGGCCCCTTGCACGTCACGACACCGAAGCCCGGCATCAGCCCCTTGTTCGATGCCTTCATCGAGGCTGGCGAGCAGGCCGGCTACCCGGCGACCGACGACCTGAACGGCTACCGTCAGGAAGGCTTCGGCCCGATGGACCGCACCACCACCGCCAACGGCCGTCGCTGCAGCACCTCGCTCGCGTATCTGGATCAGGCGAAGGACCGGCCGAACCTGACCGTGCACACACGCGCCCTGGCCGACCGCATCGTGTTTTCCGGCAAGCGCGCCGTCGGCGTCGTCTATCTGCAGGGCGATGAGCCGCGCGAGGCGCGCGCCAGCCGCGAGGTGATCGTGTCCAACGGCGCGATCGCGTCGCCGCAGCTGCTGCTGCGCTC
>NZ_JBVMAE010000078.1:0-812 GCF_055597485.1 Crenobacter sp. CS_VA4 | reverse complement strand
GATGCGAGTTCTCTTGCCGCCCGGGCTGGTGAAATCGACCCACCAGGTACTGCCGCGTTTGAAAAGTGCCATGCTTTTACCTCCGCACGTTCACCTTGCAACGCTTGCCTGCTAGCAGCATAAAGCGAACGCAGGTAATTTTGCAGATCCTCCTCAAGAAACACCCATTGCTTGCCGGGCTTGGCGGCCGGAACCAAACCTTGCTTGGTTCGCCGCCGCAGCTCCTCTGGATGCATCTTCAAAACTTGAGCGGCCTCAGTCAGCGTTAGCGTCTGCATCTCAGCCCCCCAGCCCCAAGCCCCAAGCCATCACTGGATTGATCCCGACTCTTTTCAAGGTCCAGTGCCGAAGTTTTCAGATCCTATGTGGCCCCGCCGCACTCTGGACCGCCACAACCCGCGCATCCATGGGACTCAACTCTCGTTGTCTCTCGCATCACAGGCCTTGTGAGAGTCAAAGTTGCTTGTCCCTCATCCACGGAACTCCACTCTCGTTGTCTCTCGCATCACAGGCCTTGTGAGAGTCAAAGTTGTTTGTCCCTCATCCATGGGACTCCACTCTCGTTGTCTCTCGCATCACAGGCCTTGTGAGAGTCAAAGTTGTTTGTCCCTCATCCATGAGACTCAACTCTCGTTGTCTCTCGCATCACAGGCCTTGTGAGAGTCAAAGTTGTTTGTCCCTCATCCATGAGACTCAACTCTCGTTGTCTCTCGCATCACAGGCCTTGTGAGAGTCAAAGTTGCTTGTCCCTCATCCATGAGACTCAACTCTCGTTGTCTCTCGCATCACAGGCCTTGTGAGAGTCAAAGTTG
>NZ_JBVMAE010000077.1:0-822 GCF_055597485.1 Crenobacter sp. CS_VA4 | reverse complement strand
ATGTGGGCCTCACTGCGCAAGACCGGTGCTCTGGTTTTGCTGCTTGGCCTAGTGGTTGGATGGGCTCGCGTCTACCTTGGCGTGCATTTCCCTCTGGACATTGTCGGGGCACTGTTGGTGGCGTCCATCAGCAGTTGGGTGGTAGCGCTACTGCTGAGCAATGGACCGCTCGGTTCGCGTTTACTGGATTGTCTGGAAAGTCTGTACCGGCGCCTGTTCGCATTGCCGATCGCCAAGGGATGGATTCAGGCTTAAACACCCATGCGGGCTCCCATGGTCTCGTGCTCACTGTGGGGGCTTGGTTTTGTGAACCAGTGAATGGGCCTGTACCCGGCCTACCACTTCGCGGCCTTTTGTACTGGGGAACAAGCGGTAGCCCTGCCAGTGAGGATGACTTATGACTCTGACGCAACTCGTCGCCGATTACGGCTACTTGGCGGTATTTGTTGGTGCTGTCCTCGAGGGCGAAACCATCCTGGTACTGGCTGGCTTTGCCGCGCACCAGGGGTATTTATCCTTTCCTTTGGTGGCCGCGATCGCCTTGTGTGGCGGTACGCTGGGTGATCAGGTCTTCTTCTTCCTCGGCCGGCGCTATGGCGGGGCCTTGTTGAGACGCTTCCCGCAGTGGAATCCCGGCGCGCAGCGGGTCAATCGCTTGCTGCTGCGCTATCACGCGGGAGTGATCGTCGGCGTGCGCTTCATGTATGGACTGCGCATCGTCGGTCCCATCGCGATTGGCATGAGTGAGGTGCCAGCCTGGCGTTTCATTCTGTTCAACTTGATCGGTGCGGCGATCTGGGCACCGCTGATCGCAGGAGCCGG
>NZ_JBVMAE010000076.1:0-856 GCF_055597485.1 Crenobacter sp. CS_VA4 | reverse complement strand
TGTTGGCGCTCACTGAATTTTGACCAGCCGTGCTCGTTGAATTTTGACCAGGCATGGAGGCCGCCCGCGCAGCGGCCGACTGGTTTTGAAGTATAAGTTTTTGCTTGCCCGTTGCCCCTCAGAACGGTTCGTCCCCTCCCATCGCCAAGCCCATTCTTTGCTCACGCTCCCTGATTCGCGTCTTGGCATTCGCACTGCTCTGCTTGAAGCGCCAGGATTCGTTGCCGGTTTCGATGATGTGGCAGTGATGGGTCAGCCGATCCAACAGTGCCGTTGTCAGCTTGGCGTCGCCAAATACATTCGGCCACTCAGCGAAGGTCAGATTGGTCGTGATGATCACGCTGGTACGCTCGTAAAGCTTGGATAGCAGGTGGAACAGCAAGGCGCCACCAGGCTGCGAGAAGGGCAAATAGCCAAGCTCATCGAGAATCACCAAATCCATGTGCATCAGGCTGTAGGCCAGTTTGCCCTGCTTGCCTGCCGCCTTCTCGAGCTCCAGCGTATTCACCAGTTCCACCGTCGAGTAGAAACGCACTCGCTTGCCCTCGGACTGGATACCGAGCACCGCAAGCGCTGTAGCCAGATGGGTCTTGCCCGTTCCGGTGCCGCCAATGAACACCACGTTGTGCGCCGCTTCCGCAAACTGGCAAGTCGCCAAGTCGCGGATCAAGCTTTCTTCGACCTTGGATTGGTTAAAGTCAAAGCCAGCCAGATCACGGTGATGGGGGAAGCGGGCCGCATGCATCTGGTAGCTGATCGAACGCACATGCCGGTCGGCATGCTCGGCCTGGATCAGGTGCTGGAGCCAGCTATCCAGCGTTTCCAGACCCGCACTGGAGGTGGATTGCCGCATCTC
>NZ_JBVMAE010000075.1:0-1052 GCF_055597485.1 Crenobacter sp. CS_VA4 | reverse complement strand
CAGACTCCCCATTCGCTTTGCAGCTCGGCTGCGAAGCACCCAAAGCCCCGGCTCATCGAGTCGGGGCTTTGTGCTTTGGCGCGTCGTAAACTTACCGCCTGCAGCCATCTCCCGTTCCGGCTTCAGCCTGCCAGCGCAACAGTCAACTCACCCTAGTGCAGAATTTTTCAATGCTGCTTTGATTGTATTTTGATTGACGCGGGCCATGCTCGGAACCTGTTTTGATAAGCATCGATTAAAACAAATGATGACATATGTTTTATTTTTGAAGCGCTTAGCCGAAAGCGTCGCTTCGCCGATACATCTAGTTTTCTTCTGAAAGTTACAGCAGAAGCATCTAGCTCAGAATTTTCCAATGCCATTCTAATTGCATTTCGGTTGGCGTGTTCCATACTCGAAATCCTCCCTTGATAAGCTGTTGGTTGAAACATTTAATATCATTTGTTTGCAAAGGAATTGTTAGATGGAAGCGAAAAATCGACAGCTTTTGTTGGCATCCTTGGTCGCTCTGTGCTTTGCCGGTGGCGCATCCGCTGGCTCATCGGGTGGCTCCCATACAACTAATGGCAATAGCAGTGAGGCAGTAGACCATGCACCGTCTGGAGGCGGCAGTGACGATGACGGTGGTGGTCCCGGTCCCGTAGCAGATAACGGTGGCTCGCACGGCGGTTCGAATGGCGGAGGGTCCGACGACCATGGCGGCGGCGGTAATCACGGTGGCGGCCATGGCCACAATGGCCTGCCGATCTTGGGCCCGGTGCTGTCGGAAGTGGCGGAGTTGGTCGGCGATAAGGTGGAGCGGGTCGGCGACAAAGTAGAGCGGCTCGGCGGTCACCTCGGCCCGGTCGTGTCAGAGGTGGCGGAGTTGGTTGGCGATAAGGTGGAGCGGATTGGCGACAAAGTAGAGCGGCTCGGCGATAAAGGCGATGGCCTGCCGATCGTCGGTCCGGTGTTGTCCGGGTTGCTTGGTGGCGATGACGACCACCACGGTGGCCATGAGGGTGGCTTGCCGATCGTTGGTCCGGTCCTGTCAGGGCTGCTTGGCGGCGGCG
>NZ_JBVMAE010000074.1:0-1185 GCF_055597485.1 Crenobacter sp. CS_VA4 | reverse complement strand
GAAAAGTTCGAGCGGACGAAACCGCACGTAAACGTTGGCACCATCGGTCACGTGGACCATGGTAAGACCACTCTGACTGCAGCGATCACCACCATTCTGTCGAAGAAATTCGGTGGCGAAGCTAAAGACTACTCGCAGATCGACAGCGCGCCGGAAGAAAAGGCTCGCGGTATTACCATCAATACCGCGCACGTAGAATACGAAACCGAGAACCGCCACTACGCGCACGTAGACTGCCCGGGCCACGCTGACTATGTGAAGAACATGATCACCGGTGCCGCGCAGATGGACGGCGCGATCCTGGTGTGCTCGGCCGCTGACGGTCCGATGCCGCAGACCCGCGAACACATCCTGCTGTCCCGTCAGGTTGGCGTACCGTACATCATCGTCTTCCTGAACAAGGCTGACCTGGTGGACGACGCCGAGCTGCTGGAACTGGTGGAAATGGAAGTGCGCGACCTGCTGTCGTCGTACGACTTCCCAGGTGATGACACCCCGATCGTGACCGGCTCGGCGCGTCTGGCGCTGGAAGGCGACCAGTCCGAATACGGCGAACCGGCGATCTTCCGCCTGGCCGACGCGCTGGACAGCTACATCCCGACCCCGGAGCGTGCCGTTGACAAGCCGTTCCTGCTGCCGATCGAAGACGTGTTCTCGATCTCGGGTCGTGGCACCGTAGTGACCGGTCGTGTTGAGCGCGGTATCGTTAAAGTCGGCGAAGAACTCGAGATCGTTGGTCTGAAGGCCACCGTCAAGACCACCTGCACCGGCGTGGAAATGTTCCGCAAGCTGCTGGACCAAGGTCAGGCGGGTGACAACGTCGGCGTGCTGCTGCGCGGCACCAAGCGTGAAGACGTCGAGCGTGGCCAGGTATTGGCCAAGCCGGGTTCGATCACCCCGCACACCAAGTTCTCGGCCGAAGTGTACGTGCTGTCGAAGGAAGAAGGCGGTCGTCACACCCCGTTCTTCGCCAACTACCGCCCGCAGTTCTACTTCCGTACCACCGACGTGACCGGCGCAGTTAGCCTGGCCGAAGGCGTGGAAATGGTTATGCCGGGTGACAACGTGGCCATCACCGTGGAACTGATCGCTCCGATCGCCATGGAAGAAGGTCTGCGTTTCGCAATCCGCGAAGGTGGCCGTACCGTCGGCGCCGGCGTGGTTTCCAAGATCCTCGCCTAATCG
>NZ_JBVMAE010000073.1:0-1213 GCF_055597485.1 Crenobacter sp. CS_VA4 | reverse complement strand
AGCTTGGTCCAGGCGATCGATAAGGCCGCAGCCACTGCCGGCGGTCAGGCTATCGCGGCCAAACTGAAGCTCAAAGACGGGCAATTGGTCTACAAGGTGACGCTGCTGAACGGCGCTCAGCGCAGCGAAGTACGGATCGATGCCCAAAATGGCGCCTCGCTTGGGGTGAAGAAGGAAGACGATGACGATTAAGCGAGCTCGCTGGCAAGACGTATGCCCGATTCATGAGGACCCAATGCGGCATCTCCTCTGAAGTCCTCTAACCATCGAGCATCCCCTCCATACCGGCACGCTGGGTTGATCGGTCCAATCACAAGGGAGTAAAGGCCATGCGGCTTCGTGGGAAACAAATCATGCAGGGGCTGGCAGTAATCTCTTTAGTCGGGGCAGTTGGCGCAGGAGTCGCGTGGTTTGGCGCTCGACTTCAGCGACTGGAACATCAGGCCTTGTCGTCCCTCAGCATCTTCTGCCTGGCTCAGGAGATCGACGAGACGATTACCGAGGCCGCCGGCGGTACTGCCCCGGCAAAGCTGGCACGCTATGACGAGAAGGGTGTGCACAAGGTAATGCTACTGAATGGAATGTATCGCAGTGAAGCACGAGCCGACGAGCAAAGTGGCACTCTGCGTGTGGAGAGTAAGGAAGCGTGGCTGACTAGGTGCGCTAGTTAGCGTTATTCCAACGGTTGAACATGCAACGGGCAAATGGGAACGAGCAATGCGGCTACTTCTGGTAGAAGACGACCCGATGATCGGTAACGGTCTTCAGCAAGGCCTGCGCCAGGAAGGGTTCACGGTGGACTGGGTGCAGGACGGCAAGGCCGCGGCGCTGGCCCTGGAGACCAATCCTTACGCGCTGCTGCTACTCGACCTCGGCTTGCCACGCTGGGACGGCATGCAGGTGCTCAAGACCCTGCGACAACGCGACGAGACGCTGCCGGTGATCATCATCACCGCGCGCGATGCGCTGCCCGATCGCTTGGCCGGCCTCAATAGCGGAGCCGATGACTACCTGGTCAAGCCGTTCGCGCTGGAGGAGCTGATCGCACGGATTCGGGCGGTCAGCCGCCGGCAGGCGGGGCGGGTACAAACCGAACTGCATTGCGGGCCGCTACGGCTCGACCCGGTACAGCATCTGGTCTGGTTGCACGATGAACCGGTACCGATGTCCGCCAAGGAGTTCGCGGTGCTGCAAGAGTTGATGCGAGCCCCCG
>NZ_JBVMAE010000072.1:0-1438 GCF_055597485.1 Crenobacter sp. CS_VA4 | reverse complement strand
ATATCGGTAACCCAAAAGAGGTTGGCGCAACCATTCTGGCATCAACAATTCACCGTGTTTCCACACAGCCTCGCCGAGAGGCGGCCACTGGCACAACTTCAGTTCCGCGGTCTTCGCTCCCCCTTTGCACAGTCCAGTTCTGATGGGCTTCGCCTATCTGGCCAGGACCAGCCCTAGAGAACGAAACAGGACAGACATCCCGGCACAGCTGACCAGATTTGCCGGAATTTGCACATGGTTAAGTACCCCCTAGGGAGTCGCTGAAGCCGGCATCTTCCCCCTGCGCTGCCGATTTCATCGTTCCATGGGGCAGAACGAATCGTCGCAAAATAGTTAATTGTTTGGGACGGTACGGCTACCTAGAATGCTGACAAGGCAAGGATGCCGTCGTCAGCACAGGGGGTGAAAAAACCTACGAAGCTCAACCGTATCTTCCGTTAGTCGGTCTCGGCAGTGGCAATTGCTCTAGCTGTCTCGTTAGCCATCCATGCAACGCTTACGCAGGAGGAGGGACCAGTTCGATGAATTCACACGTCGCTACGCATTATGAGCGCCTGACTCGCGACAATGCGGTACTGCTCATCGTCGATCACCAAGTCGGGCTCTATACCGGGGTTCGTGACATCGATACGATGCAGCTCACGCACAATATCGTCGGCCTTGCTAAGGCAGCTGTCGCTCTCAAGATCCCCATCATTCTTACCACGACCACGGAGAATATGTGGGGGCCGATCATTCCTGAGTTGCAGGAAGCATTACCCGGAGTCGCTCACATCGAGCGGACGACCGTCAACGCCTGGGACGACCCGCGCGTGGTTGCAGCGGTGAAGGCAACGGGACGCAAGAAGTTAATCATTACCGGCATCACGACGGACGTTTGCCTAGCCTTTCCCGCCATGGCCGCACTGGCCGACGGCTACAGCACCTACGCGGTCGTCGATGCATCCGGTAGCTTTACCAAGGAACAAGCCGACCTTGGGGTGATGCGGATGATGCAAGCTGGGGTAATCCCGGTTGGCTACTCGAACGTCGCGGTAGAAATCCTGGGGGACAACGCTGCACCTGAAGCGAACGCCGTTTATTCCGCGCTAGGTATGCCCTTCGCAGGGCTGCTCTTCAATCTGAACCAGTATTTCTCTAACAAATAAGGGTTCCTGAATTGGAGCGGCGCACTGCGTCGCTCCACAATCGGAAAGCACCAAGCTTTCCGCCTCTACCTCTTAGAGCCTGTTCACGATCTTTTTGCGGCTGCGGCCGAGTACTGTCGGATGCAGCGCTAGGAGAGAGCCCCGCCGCAGTGTCCTTCACTGCCAGGGGTGAACGGCAACGCGATGCGCCGGTAGCACCCGGCCCCGAAGGGCTGGGGGGGGGGGGGGGGGGGGGGGGGGGGGGGGGGGGGGGGGGGGGGGGGGGGGGGGGGGGGGGGGGGGGGGGGGGG
>NZ_JBVMAE010000071.1:0-1652 GCF_055597485.1 Crenobacter sp. CS_VA4 | reverse complement strand
CTGGGGGACAGAGGAGTCGGGATGAATCGGATGGAAACACGTTTTCTGGCGCTGTGGTCGCGCTGCGGCGGTATACAGGGTGAAGCGGTCTACGCCGAGCTGGTGCGGCATTACGCCGAACCGATGCGCCGTTATCACACCCTGGACCACATCCGCCGCTGCCTGCGCGATCTGGATTGTGCGCGCGCAGTGATCCACGATCCTGATGCCGTGGAACTTGCATTGTGGTGTCATGATGTGATCTACATTCCCGGTGCGCAAGACAATGAGCGGCGCAGCGCCGAGTGGTTCGAGCGCCGCGCCGAAGGCCGCATCGCCGCCGCCGGACGCATCGTCGGAATGATCCTGGCGACGACGCATACCGTTGCGCCGGCCGATCTCGATGGCCGCTTTACCGTCGACATCGACCTGGTGAACCTGGGAGATGACCGCGCCCGCTTTCGCCGCGACGAAGCGCGCCTGCGGGCCGAGCGACCCGACCTGGACGATGTTGCTTACGACGCCAGAGAACGGGCCTTCCTGGGCGCCCTGCTGGCTCGCCCCTCCATCTACCATACGGATTTCTTCCATGCCCGCTGCGAAGCCCGCGCCCGCATCAATCTGGCGTGGCGGCTCGCCCTGCCAGCACCGCGCTAACCCCACCGCCCGCAATCAATCGAGAATCAGCCCCATGGGCCACATCCCATCGCATCAACGCGCCGCGCCCGGCGCACTGGCCAGGCGGTGCACGTCGGCTAGACTGCACACTGAGGAGGCCCCACCATGCCAGCGAAGCCATCACCCGCGATTCGCCGCATCAATATCGCGCTGCAGGGGGGCGGCTCCCACGGGGCCTTCAGTTGGGGCGTGCTCGACCGCCTGCTCGAAGACGGCCGCATCGAGATAGACGGCATCAGCGGCACCAGCGCCGGCGCGATCAATGCCACGGTGCTCGCCTACGGCCTTGCCAGCGGCGGGGGCGAGGGGGCGCGCCGCGCGCTCGAAACGCTCTGGGGCAAGATAGCCGATTCGGCGAGGTTGAGCCCGCTGCAACCCTCCTGGCTGGACCGGCTGATGGGCGGCGGCAATATGGACCTGTCGCCGGCCTGGCTGATGTTCGACCATCTCACCCGCTTCTTCTCGCCCTACCAGCTGAACCCGTGCAACCTGAACCCGCTACGCGATGTGCTGGTCGCCGTGGTCGATTTCGAAGTGCTGCAGCACTGCCGGAGCGTCAAGCTGTTCCTGTGCGCCACCAATGTGCTGAGCGGGCGCATCCGCGTATTCACCACCAGCGAGATCTGCGTGCAGGCGGTACTGGCCTCGAGCTGCCTGCCGTTCTTGTTCCAGGCGGTAGAAATCGACAACGAGTATTACTGGGACGGCGGCTACATGGGCAATCCGCCGATCTATCCACTGATCTATGACACCGACAGCCGCGATGTGCTGATCATCCGCATCAACCCGATCCGCATCCCCGATGTGCCGACCACGGCGCGCCAAATCCTCGACCGCATCAACACGCTGAGCTTCAACTCGTCATTGATGCGCGAGATGCGCGCGATCGATTTCATCACCCGACTGATCGACAAAGGCGCGCTCGACCCGGTGAGCTACCGGCGCATGCTGATCCACAGCATCGATGCCGAAGCCGAGATGGCCCGGCTGGGGGT
>NZ_JBVMAE010000070.1:0-1786 GCF_055597485.1 Crenobacter sp. CS_VA4 | reverse complement strand
CAGGAGTGTTCACACCTCCAGTGACCGCCGGATCGAAGGCGACATTACAAACTCCCCCAAGTGGCCGGTTCTCGGCCGAAGCAGTCTTCCAGCTTATCTGCCTTGAGCGTCCGTTCAGGGCCACATTCCAGCCATTTCCCTTGCGCCGTAGCCGAAGGGCGACTTCCTGACTTGGGGAACGCTCACTTTCGACCCGTTGCAGCCCTTCAGGTAGTTTTTCCGAACGTCATAACTGCGCTCTAAAGCAGCCGCCTTTCAGCCCAATGCCACAAGGTTGGTCGCTACTGGTCGGACCCAGGTTGCACCTTCCCCTTCTTAAGTTGCCAACAGGTGTTATGTAAAGCATGACACGCAACCACACTAAGGCGGCTAGATCAACACAGTCAGAAAAACTTGCCCGAATCGATCGCCTTACTACCGGTTGCATTCGATTATCGCAATCGAATAAATGACAATTTCCGGAAATTGTCATTGACAAAAAAAGCCGTATCAACAACACTTCTATCAGCCGATTTTCCGGAAAAACTCACATGGTGGAGCTAGCCAAACATGGAAGTCCATGCCCGCCCCTCGTGGCTGCCTAAAGAAAATTTGTTCGCCACTGTTCTCAACGCTAAGCGCCGCACCTTGGTGGAGTTCGCGCGAACGTTCAACTTACCTACGGTAACTGAGGAAGCATATGGCTTTGATCCGGGCAGGCCCGGTAAGCAGCTTTCCGACGAGAAATGGGCTCAGATGGTCGAACGCACGCGTACTTCGCCGGAATGGCAGTGTTTCGAAACCGTTCACGACTTCGCGGTGGATGGCATCTATCACGAGAGCGCCAGCATCTACGAGGTACTGATGAGTGCCAGCCACATGGCGAGCTTCTTCATGGCGGCCAATCCGTTCGAAGCTGCTCAGCTTGATCAACTCGTCCAGCTGGCATGGGCGCGACATGAAATGGAGGTCGGAGGCTTTGTACGATTCGACTCTTTAGTTCGCCTTGCTGGCGTTGATGCTCGGACGGTGCGAAATGCCATCAGTGCAGGCGAACTAGTCTTTCACAAGAACGATGCGAATGGCGTGATCGAGGGCGCGTCTGCCAAACGATGGCTGACCGGCCGGCGCGGCTTCAAACCCACCCGGATGATTCACTGCTATCCAGTGCTTGCCACCATCAGCACGCCCGCCGCGTTCGTGCAGTTTCTGCGCAACGTCAACGCACAGCGTGCTAATGATGGCTTGTACCTTGAACCGCCAGTGAACCCCAAGGCCATTCTGGAGTTGGAAAATGGAGTTTTCAATTTGCCGCTAGATGCCGTTAACCCGTTAGCCGACTACTACGGTGTCGATCGAGACCACTTTCTGAAATGCGTCATGCGAGTCTTCTTCCCTGCTCAGTACCAAGCATTGCTTGCCGGGGAAGGGCAACGGTGAGTTTCGCAAGGGCAGCTCGCAGGATTGCACCACGATAACCTCAGCCGGGCCTCGCCGGGCGAGAGGGGGCGTGTCACGATCAGGCAGACAGGCCAATGATTGTGGAGGCAGGCGTTGTCGCACGCGAGGTGGCAATCGTCACACCCGCAAAAGAAGTCCTAACTCAACTCAGGAGCGATCATGAGTAAAGAACAAGAAGCCACTGCCGCCGCGGCAGGTGGTGCAACAGTTGGTGGGGCTGGTGCAGTTGGCGCCGTCGCCGCGCTTGCGCCAGCGCCTTCTCCAACAGAACTGTTGGCGCTCACTGAAAATTGACCAGATAACCGAGGGTTTGCTCATTGAAAATTGACCAGGGTGACTAACCATC
>NZ_JBVMAE010000069.1:0-1794 GCF_055597485.1 Crenobacter sp. CS_VA4 | reverse complement strand
AAAGGCTTTGTGTTTGGCATCATGAAAAATGAGGCTACAGAAAAAATCTATGATGGACAATGCATCATGACCCATCACAGCTGATGAGGTGGCGACCCATCACAGCTGATGATGGGTCGCCACCCCGGAAACCCGCGCCAATGCTGGGTTCTTCAATTTCTGCTTTCTAAGAGTCTCATGGGCCGTTTCCGCAACACCGAACGGCCCGGCGTCAGCCGCCTCCGGCGGTATCCTCCGCTGGCGCTCCGGCTGACCAACAGCGGCTACGCCGCATCAGGGCAGGGATTCGCCCCGCACCCCAAAAATGCCGGCCAGTTGGGCCGCACTGCCCGCCTTCGGTGTGCTGCTCCTCGGCGACACGGCGGGCTATCCGCTAGCGGGTGGTGCTACGGCCCGCACGCGGGCCTAGCTCCCGTACCCCCATCCGGCGCACACCCCGCGCCGGCGGGGCCCCTACGGGCACGCCGTCCCGGCGGCCACCCGAACCACATTGGCCGAAAGGCCAATAGCCAAACCGTCTGCAGTGTGGTGGGCGGCGGTGGGCAACTCGGAGAGTTGTCCACGGGTGCCCGGGTTTGCTTCGCCGTTTGTCTTAACCGCTTTTCAGACCTAACCCAGCTGGGCCAGAGGGGCGGTGAGCTTTGCTCGCCGTCCCGGGTGGCCAGCAGGCAACCGACCGGAGGGAGGGCGGCAGTGGTGGGGACTCACGATTTTGCCCTTGCCCGAAGGGCCACACGGACAATTTGCTCAGCAAATTGTGGAGTGGGTCCACAACGAATTTCATCGTTGGGGGCAGTGGCTGTACCATGCCGTATGAATTACGCCATCCTCCGCATCCAAAAGCTCAAGTCACCCGCTGTTGTCGGCCAGCTTTTCGGGGTCGGCGTTCGGGGTGTTCTGCTCGCGGAAAGCGTGCTTCATCGAGCGGCCGACAGCAGCGGGTGACTTGAGCTTTTGGATGCGGAGGATGGCGTAATTCATACGGCATGGTACAGCCACTGCCCCCAACGATGAAATTCGTTGTGGACCCACTCCACAATTTGCTGAGCAAATTGTCCGTGTGGCCCTTCGGGCAAGGGCAAAATCGTGAGTCCCCACCACTGCCGCCCTCCCTCCGGTCGGTTGCCTGCTGGCCACCCGGGACGGCGAGCAAAGCTCACCGCCCCTCTGGCCCAGCTGGGTTAGGTCTGAAAAGCGGTTAAGACAAACGGCGAAGCAAACCCGGGCACCCGTGGACAACTCTCCGAGTTGCCCACCGCCGCCCACCACACTGCAGACGGTTTGGCTATTGGCCTTTCGGCCAATGTGGTTCGGGTGGCCGCCGGGACGGCGTGCCCGTAGGGGCCCCGCCGGCGCGGGGTGTGCGCCGGATGGGGGTACGGGAGCTAGGCCCGCGTGCGGGCCGTAGCACCACCCGCTAGCGGATAGCCCCCCGTGTCGCCGAAGAGCGGCACACCGAAGGCGGGCAGTGCGGCCCAACGGGCCGGCATTTTTGGGGTGCGGGGCGAAGCCCTGCCCTGATGCGGCGTAGCCGCTGTTGGTCAGCCGGAGCGCCAGCGGAGGATACCGCCGGAGGCGGCTGACGCCGGGCCGTTCGGTGTTGCGGAAACGGCCCATGAGACTCTTAGAAAGCAGAAATTGAAGAACCCAGCATTGGCGCGGGTTTCCGGGGTGGCGACCCATCATCAGCTGTGATGGGTCGCCACCTCATCAGCTGTGATGGGTCATGATGCATTGTCCATCATAGATTTTTTCTGTAGCCTCATTTTTCATGATGCCAAACACAAAGCCTTT
>NZ_JBVMAE010000067.1:0-2439 GCF_055597485.1 Crenobacter sp. CS_VA4 | reverse complement strand
TGATGGGTCATGATGCATTGTCCATCATAGATTTTTTCTGTAGCCTCATTTTTCATGATGCCAAACACAAAGCCTTTGACGCTAAAAGCAACACAGAAGAGGGGCCGATCCATCACTCAACACGCCCATTTTGCGATGGTCGAGCTGGCCGCATTGGAAGGGTTGAGTGACCTCATCCGGCGAGCTCCCCGTGCTGCAGAGTTGATTGTCTCGCTAATTCGAAGGCTGCCTCCGGGAAGCGGGGGCGTGGTCGTTGTGAGCCGCGAAACGATGCGGGAGCTGCTGGGCTGCTCAATGCCCACGGTCGAGCGTGCATTACGGATTCTGATCGAAGAGGGATGGGTGCAGCGGATCAAGATCGGCGGCGCTAATGCTCTCGCCATCAATCGCCGGGTAGCTTGGATTGGCCCGCGCGGCGAAATCCAGCACGCAGTTTTTGACGCCACTGTGATTGCAAGCCGTTCGGAACAGGATGCGTTGTCCCTGACCCCACCACCAGCAAGACAGGTTGCTATCGTGCAGGCGGGTGAACAGATCATCCCTGCAGGGGAGGGTGAAGAACCACCAAGCCAGCCGCTTCTGGATGGGATAGACGGCCCAGCCATCGTGCAAGACCCACAAGGGAAGAATGGGAAGTAGGAGGAGTATCCATGTCAGAAACACAGATCAAGATCGAGCTGGTATTGCCCGGAGAACAGCGCCAGACCGTTATCGGCTTGCCGGAGTCCTACCGGATCACCGTTGAGCGAGACGATGGGATGGCATGCACAGAAATCGAAGCAAAGACGGCGATGAGCATGCTCTGCATCCAGTTGCTTCACGGGCAAAAGCCCCGCAAGAAATCCAGCAAGAAAGCAGAGGCATGACCAATGCCCGTCATCCTGCGCTACCAAGGCTTCAAGTTTTTCTTCTACTCGAACGAAGGTAACCCGCTGGAACCCGCGCACATTCACGTCCGTAACGCGGATGGGGAAGCTAAGTTCTGGCTGGTGCCAGACGTGCAATTGGCGCGCAACGACGGCTTCGATGCGCGAACATTGAAGAGCCTCGCCGCCGTCGTAGCGACGAACAAAGACCTGCTGGAAAGGGCTTGGAATGATTACTTCGGCTAAAACCGTCCGCTTTGACGACTACTCCATGTGGGTTGAGTTGAGCGACGGCCGCACGCTTGGCGTCCCGCTGGCATGGTTCCCGCGACTGCTGTCCGCGAAGCCTGAGCAACTGGCCCACTACGAGCTGAGCGCCCACGGCATCCACTGGGATGATCTGGACGAAGACTTGTCGATTGACGGCCTGCTGGCTGGCCGTGGCGACATGACGCACCGTCCCAGCAAGGCTGCGTAAGGTAGACAGTATGGGTGGAATCAACAACGAAACGCTCACGCGCTACGAGTGCGCGGCCGAGATCCTCGGCAGCCTGATCGCCATGCGAACCGCTGAGATCGCGGCAGAGGAAGCCTTGCCAGCGCCCGGCCCCAGCAAGATCAAACGGCTCAAAGCGGAACGCTCCGCCCTGGTACGAGAACGGCAATCGCTCAACCCACACGACGCCGCCGCGATCGAGCATGTGTACCGTGACTACGCGCCCCTGGTGAAGGCCTCATGCCGCGCGGCATGAACACCTACGAGCGTTCCTGGCCCTTGTCCTGCTGCTGCTCGATCTTCGCCTGCAGGGCGGTCTGCAGCCGCTGCAGCGGCTCGCCGCCTTGGGCGATGGTCCGGACCAGCTCCTTGCCCTTGTCCTGCGCAGCTAGGGTCTTCTTTCGCTCCTGGTCGAGCTGCCGCTCTGCCTGCTTGGCCGCGGCTTCCATCGCCCGCGCCTGCTGCTTGGCGCGGTCGCGCTCGCCGGCTTTGGCCGCCAGCGCATCGAACTCCGGCTTGATCTGCTCGAGCACCGCTTGCGCCACGCGCTGGCCGTAAGCCTCCTTGCCCTCCAGCAACTTCCCCTCAGGAACGTCGATTGCCGGCGTTTTGGGCGCGTTGGCGGCCACGCGGCCGTAGTATGCCCTCACGGACTCGTGACGCGCTCTGGAGCCCTCTACGCCCCGTTCTAGGCCATGTTGCAGGCCGACTTGCTCGGCGAACTCGGTCTGCAGCTTCCCCAATGCCCCTTGCTCGCCAAAAAACGCCCGGCAATTCAGCTTGCCGCGCTCGTCCTTGGGCACGACGTAGGCGTACATGTGCGGCGTGGTCTCGTCGCGGTGGATGCCGGCGTAGACCACGTTTTCCGCGCCGTGCTTGGCTTCCAGCCACTTCAGAGCGTCCCGGAAGTACGCGTCCTGGGCGGATCGATCCTTGGCCTGCATCACCTCCGGGCTGGCTGTCACCAGGTACTCGACCGCCAGCACCGCGTTCTTGCGCACCTTGTCAGGCATCGCGGCGTTGAATTTGCCCAGTGCCTCGCGGACGTTCTGCGCGCCGATGTGGGTGTTGTCGGCC
>NZ_JBVMAE010000066.1:0-2459 GCF_055597485.1 Crenobacter sp. CS_VA4 | reverse complement strand
TGAGAGTCAAAGTTGTTTGTCCCTCATCCATGGGACTCAACTCTCGTTGTCTCTCGCATCACAGGCCTTGTGAGAGTCAAAGTTGCTTGTCCCTCATCCATGGAACTCCACTCCCGTTGTCTCTCGCACCACAGGCCTTGTGAGAGTCAAAGTTGCTTGTCCCTCATCCATGGGACTCCACTCTCGTTGTCTCTCGCACCACAGGCCTTATGAGAGTCAAAGTTGTTTGTCCCTCATCCATGAGACTCCACTCTCGTTGTCTCTCGCATCACAGGCCTTGTGAGAGTCAAAGTTGCTTGTCCCTCATCCATGAGACTCCACTCTCGTTGTCTCTCGCATCACAGGCCTTGTGAGAGTCAAAGTTGCTTGCCACCTCATCAGAGAAGTCAACTCTCACTGACTCTCACACAAGAGGGTATGCATCCCGTACCCTTCAAAAAAACGACATTGGCATTTTTGTAACAAGGAGACATGCGTCGCAACCAAGAAACTGATGCGTGTCCCTTACAACCCCTCCATCATTGGCATCAACATAAAAAGAAAAATTGACAACAAGCAGCTTTGTTATCAATATAAATGACAATCATAACATCTACGAGAAAGCATCATGTCTGGACAAACGACAGAACTCAATTTTGAGAAGGCCGTCGATTACCACTATGGCCATTTCCCACCATCCTCATTGGACTACTCAAAACTGATACCTCAGTTGGTAAAAGCAGCTGATGCAGTGGCTCGTTATGATCAGATGCTAAAGAACATGCATAACAGCGAAATTCTTTTGGCGCCATTGCGAAATCAAGAAGCGGTCATTTCCTCACGCATGGAAGGAACCGTTAGTACAATGGATGAAATATTGAAGTATGAGGCTGACTACGATGAGAACCCAACAGAATCAGCAACTGCTCGTTCTGAAGTAATTGAAACAATTCTATATCAAAGAGCTTTAAAAGCCGCCCAACAAGCAATGGAGCAAGGACAACCGCTGAGTCAATATTTGATTAGGGGTGCTCACCAACGCTTACTCTCGTTTGGTCGGGGAGCAACAAAATCACCAGGACAATACAAGTCCGAACAAAACTACCTAGCAGATAAAACGCGAAAAAATATTCTATTTGTCCCAATCAGCCCAACGCACTTGCAAGAGGGAATGGACAGGCTCTTTGACTACATCGAGAATAGTACTGATACATCGCTCATCAAAGCAGCCATCTCCCATGTCGAATTTGAGGCACTCCATCCCTTTAAGGATGGCAATGGCAGAATCGGAAGAATGATAATCACTCTCTTACTTTGGTCAGAAAAAGTGATTTCTGCCCCACATTTCTATATAAGTGGATATTTAGAAGAAAACAAGGACACATATATTGACACCATGCGCACCGTATCTGAAAAAAACGATTGGACAGCATGGTGCGTATTCTTCTTAGAGGCAGTAGAAAAACAAGCAAATCACAATCTCAAGATCGCTGAAAATATTCGAGAGTTGTATGAAGCCATGAAGCAAGAATTTGGAAAGCTACTGGCGTCAAAATTTAGTGTCAACGCCCTTGATTTCGTCTTTACAAACCCGGTTTTCCGGAATAACAAATTCACAAAATCAAGCGGCATCCCAAACTCTACGGCAGCGCGTTTCACTAGGGTATTACTTGACAATAACCTAATAAAAACCATAGAAGAGCCATCAGGCCGTAGACCTGCACTTTACGCTTTCGAGCCGCTATTGGAACTGGTAAGAGTTTAATTTCTGAAATCAATAATTCATGCCACACTTTAGTAGCGTGAAAGATATTGACCTTGCTCCAAAAATCCAATTCAGCACATATGGTAGCTTGGCTTACAAGAGGTTGACTCAGGTAGATTGCAGAGCAACGAAAAACAAAAATAATTGATAGCAATAACAAACATTAATCCACCAAAGTCCGCAGACCCCGGGGTCGAGCCTCTGATTCGCCACCAGGATTTCAAGGGGTTAGCGCAAGCTAACCCCTTTTTCCGTTTCAGGCTTGTGGCGTATTTGTGCCGAGCCCCATCACCACGTCAATGGTTCGGGCATGGTCAGCCAGATTCGCCGGACTCAAATGCGCATAACGCTGCACCATCTGCACCGACTTCCACCCACCCATTTCCTGCACCACATACAACGGCGTGCCGTTCTGCACCAGCCAAGATGCCCAGCAATGGCGCAGATCATGCCAACGGAAGTTCTCGATACCGGCTTCCTTGAGCGCCTTTCGCCAAGCTCGGGTATTGGCATTAGCTACAGGCTTGCCGTTGCAGGTGAACACCCGAACGGGATGTTTGCTCCGTTGGCGCAATAACACTTCGTAAGCCGTATCGTTCAAGCTCACATGATGATCAGCCTTGTTCTTCATCTGATCACCATGAAACCAAACAACGCGGCGCTCCAAATCCACCTGCGCCCACTCCAGCTTCAGCACGTTGGACTGGCGCAACCC
>NZ_JBVMAE010000065.1:0-2506 GCF_055597485.1 Crenobacter sp. CS_VA4 | reverse complement strand
GCTGTTTTGCTCAAGTTGTACATCTACGGCTACCTCAACCGGATTCAATCAAGTCGTCGTCTGGAACGAGAAACGCAACGGAACCTCGAGCTGATGTGGCTGCTTGAACGGCTTTCTCCCGACTTCAAGACGATTGCCGACTTTCGGCGAGCTAACGGTCCGGGCATACGCAATGTCTGCCGGCAGTTTGTCGTGCTGTGCCGGGAACTGGATCTGTTCACGCAAGCCGTCGTCGCCATTGATGGCAGCAAGTTCAAGGCCGTGAATGCCCATGACCGCAACTTCACCCGTGGCAAGCTGGAGAAGCGCATGCAGGAAATCGATCACTGCATCGAACGCTATCTCTCCGCGATGGAAACGGCAGATCGCCAGCCTCCTGAGATCGCCGAAGCCAGAACAATCCGGCTTAAGCAGAAAATGGCCACGCTAAAGACCAGGCTCGAAAGGCTCAAGCACATTCAGGTGCAACTGGAGCAAGGGTCTTCAGGACAAATTTCGCTGACCGATCCGGATGCCCGAGCCATGGCAACCAGCACCAGCCGCGGGCTGGTTGGCTACAACGTTCAAACCGCCGTCGACATCCAGCACCACCTCATCGTTGCCCACGAAGTCACCAACAATGGCAGTGATCGTCGCCAATTGGCAAAGATGGCGACACAGGCCAAAGACGCAATGCATGCTAGTGAACTTCAAGCCATTGCAGACCGCGGGTACTTCAATGGGGAAGAGATCTGGGCCTGCGCGGAAGCCGGCATTGTGCCGTTGGTCTCAAAACCGATGACTTCCGCAGCCAAGGCAGAAGGTCGATCCGACAAAGAGGACTTTGTGTTTGATCCGACTGCTGGCGAATACGTTTGCCCGGCTGGTAGCTGGTTGATCTGGCGTTTCTCAACGACTGAACGTGGCGCACTGATCCATAAGTACTGGAGTTCAGATTGCCCCCGCTGCGAGCTCAAGGAGCAATGTACGCCCAGCTCATACCGTCGAGTTACACGCTGGGAGCATGAAGCCGTGCTGGAGGAGATGCAAAAGCGTCTGGACACCCAACCAGGCATGATGAAGCTACGGCGTCAGACGGTGGAGCATCCGTTATGGCACCCTGAAAGACTGGATGGGAGCAACCCATTTCCTGACGCGAACCCTGGAGCGGGTGAGTACCGAAATGAGTTTGCATGTGCTCGCCTACAACATGAAGCGAGTCATAAAGATCATCGGATTTGCCGGATTAATGGAGGCAGTAGCGGCCTGAAAGGGCCTTTTTACCCGTCAAAATAGCCTGGTTTGTGCAGCGACCAATATCGGTAACCCAAAAGAGGTTGGCGCAACCATTCTGGTATCAACAATTCACCGTGTTTCCACACAGCCTCCGGCCAAAGCAGTCATTGATGACATAGTGATACAGTGGCAGCTAACGGCCTATTCTGTTGAAAAACTCGGTCCACTGCTGCAGAACGCCACAAGCCATGCAAAACCTGGGCAAATTTGCCTACTAAATGAGCAAAATCGTATCGATTTGCTGAAATTTTGCACAGAAATGAGTCGTGTTAAGCCTGATGCAGGGGCATGAATTAGTTTTTCAACAGAATCGGCCACTTCCGGTCATTCAAAAGGAGTGTCACAATCGTCACTCGTATCGAGCAGGCCCTAACCGTAACGAGGGGGTATCTCTACTTCGGGAGATTTCGATGACCGCATCAGCTGCCGTTTTCGCCATTCTCGTCGCGTTGTGGCTAGGTGCGATGATTCCAGGGCCAAGCTTCGTGCTTGTCGCGCGCAATGCCATTGGCCTGTCTCGCCGCGATGGCCTTGCTACGGCGCTTGGCATGGGCGCGGGAGGTATCTTTTTCGGCTGCATCGCGCTAGCCGGGCTCTACTCGCTTTTGCAATCCGTTGAGTGGCTCTATATTGGCCTTAAGATCGCGGGCGGCGTTTATTTGATTTTCGTTGCGTCGAAAATCTGGCGGGGCGCCGATCGTCCGATCATGGTCGACGGCACGCTTGCGACGCGATCCCGAAGTGCACGCAAGTCGTTCTGGATGGGCCTGACCACCCAACTGAGCAACCCAAAGACGGCCATCTGGTACGGCAGTATCTTTGCTGCACTGCTTCCACAGCATCCACCACTTTGGTGCTATTTCGTGCTGCCGCCCCTGGTCTTTTCGATTGAATGTGGGTGGTACACGATCGTCGCACTGTGCTTCTCGGCTCAAGGTCCACGCGAGATGTATCTGGGCGCAAAAAAATGGGTTGATCGGGTTGCTGCCTGCGCCATTTCAGCACTCGGTTTGCGATTGATTCTTACCGCGCCTAAGACAGGCATATGACACGGCTGGGCGAAGACCATCGGACGCTCACTGAAAGCCCGAACGACCGCTTGGGGTCGGCTTGCAGTCGTGTTGAGGTAACTGGCCGCATGACCGCTTTGGCCGCAGACTGTGTAAAAACGCCAGACCAGGTAGGATATCGGCATCGTCCCAGCCTGGTTGGGTGCTATGAAACGATTCAT
>NZ_JBVMAE010000064.1:0-2573 GCF_055597485.1 Crenobacter sp. CS_VA4 | reverse complement strand
CCGCTGCGCGGGCGGCCTCCATGCCTGGTCAAAATTCAACGAGCACGGCTGGTCAAAATTCAGTGAGCGCCAACACATGAAGAGGAAAGGGAGACTATTGTTGCTGCGTTAGCTAATGAGCTAAAGGATAACGGTTATGAAGTAGATTATGTTTCAGGCCCAGGTGTGGGCTCAAAAGCAGATGCGGCAATTTGTTACAGTTGCCTTCCAAAAGCGAAAGATGCACTTGAAAGACTCCGTGAAAAAGTTGCAAACGACTGGAGCCGTGAGTCTAATGTTGAAGTTAGAGTTCTTGTTGTCGGGTTTAGCCGAGGCGCCGCGATAGGTAGGCATTTTATGAATCTAGTGAGTGAAATGTGGCCTGAAAATAGCAGTAGCGCCAACGAAGTAAAATCGGCGGTCTCCGTCAGAACCGTGGGGCTTCTTTTTGATACCGTTGCAACGGGAAAAGAGAACGCACTTAAACTTGGAATAGCTCCAACAACAGATTACTTAATTCACCTTGTGGCCAGAGATGAACGTCGCAACCTATTTCGTGTAGTGTTAGATCAAAATGAAGATTTCTTTGGCCTGCCAAACGGGTCTCTGAGATATTCTGACCGAATGACAGAAATAACCTTGCCTGGAGTGCACTCAGACGTCGGAGGATCCTACCTGGGTGGAATTGGGACTGCCCATCGTGTACTGGCAGAAAAAATTCTTGTTGAACTTCAGCTGGTTAATAAAACAAAGTGGAGTTTTGGTGCTGATATTTTCAGTCAAGGGGCTCATGACTCGCGCGGATATTTTGACAAGGCAATAGGAATCAAAAGGGTTTTAGATGATGTGAAACAAAAGAGAGACTTCATTTATGCAAAAAGTACCCATCTGTCTGATAGGCAAAAAATAACTCTCAGCGCTCGCCTTAGTGCTTTAAAAGAAGCAAAATGGAAAAATTTTCAACCAAAAATTACATCTACCAACTGGAGCAACACCCTAGAGACCGCGAAGTTCTTTATAACGAAGCGCCGCAACGAGCTTGATGTACGAGCGGCTTCAGATTGGATTCTTGCCCGGACGTTGTCGCTGGACGACAATAAAAAAGAGAAGTGGCTTAACTTTGGATTTGAGAGCAACAATGGAACAATGGCAATGTCTAGAGTTAGGCTCTCTGAAGAATTGTTCAATGCAATTCCAGATGGTGAGACATCAACTTTAGAGATTGTCATTCTTACATTGAAGAGTGGTGCCACCATATCCTTCTTAATAAATGGTCAAGAAATAGAATCTCTTAGCTCAACCAACAATTAGGCGGCGCTTGAATCTATTCTTTTGGGTGGGGGCTACACATTCAGTTTCCGTCGTCGTTGATCCATCCAGGCCAACCACCCTGCCCTGTGTGCTTGCGCATCATAAAGGGCGTGATGCCATGGTCGTTCCTTCGAATGGTACCGTACGACAGCTCGGTCGAAGACCCCTGTGTCAATCAACGGTCGTAGGTCGAACCAGCCAGTCAGGTTAGTCGGCCATTTGCTATCGAGTGCGTTTGCCAGCAGGTCGCGGTCGTGCTGCGAGTCACAGGCGATCGTCACGCTGCGTGGCAGACTCGCGAACCAGTCGCGTAGTCTGGCTTGTACGTCCACCTTACGAACGATGGCTCCATCAATGCGGCCGAGTTGCGACCAGACGGCGGACTGGACGAAGGCGTTACACTTAGAGCGGTCGAAGTCTTGCACCTCCAAGTACAACTCGTGTCGCCCATCTTCTCCGATCATGCCGATGCTAATCAGCTCGCAATCAATGAAATCGGTGAATTCGGTATCCAAAAAAACCAGCATGACAGGTCTTTCATTATGATTTTCTTCGGTCGTGCATTCTGCATCCTACCACTACTTTCCTGAGCGCCTGCGACCTGTGTGATAGCCGCTGTGTACTAACGGATGGAGCCCTCTGTTGAATGGTGGTTTTTTTTCGACGTCCAGCCCGTAAACAACCGTCTTTCGCAGTAGACAGACTTAGATAGGCGTTTCCACTTCCCTCTTCGATGCCCATCGACAGATCCACATACCTCTTCATGCTACGCAAGTTGATAGCTGATACCCCAGCCTTCTATTAAGTATCGTATCGACAAGTTCTAGCCGGCATCGAATAGTGCAAGCTTACCTGTCGCTCAGAGAGAAAATGCAAGGTTATGTGTCGTCAACTTGATGCGTTACTTGTCGTCGTGCACCGTAAGTATCTGATTTACAAAAATGGATGATGCAGGTTTTTGTGTTGCTCTAGGTTTTTGTCAGAAATCGGAAAGGTTGAAATTTTGTAGCCAAAATTTGAAATTTCCGATAGCCAAAGCATGAAATATTGCTACGCCATGAGAAAGGCCCTGCTTTTGCAGGGCCTTTCTCATGGCGTAGCAAACTGGCATGGATTGTTTCTAGAACCGTAGACACTCCTGACACTCACGCCGAGGCCGGCTCAAAGGCTTCGGGGCTGATGCAGCCTAAGTGGCGGCTCATCGGCGAGGCTGTGTGAAAACGTCCCCAAGGCTATGATTTCCGTAATGCCATGCCGAGGACTGAGCAATGACACGGTTTGTT
>NZ_JBVMAE010000063.1:0-2778 GCF_055597485.1 Crenobacter sp. CS_VA4 | reverse complement strand
GAGAAGACTCGAACTTCCACAGTGTTGCCACCGCTAGGACCTGAACCTAGTGCGTCTACCAATTCCGCCACCTGGGCACTGCTTTGCTGTATCATTTCCGACACAGCGCAACAACGAATTGCGGATTATATAGACCCGAACGAGGTTGTCAATGCCTAAAAAGCAGAAAAACCAAAAAGAACTGACCCTGCGCGAGCAGGATCCACACCTGCAACGGGAAAAGCTCAAATACGACAATCCATTACCGAGTCGTGAATATGTTTTGGCCTTGCTCGCCGAGCAGGGCGTACCGATGTACCCGGCCGAACTGGCCGACCTACTGTCCATCCACAAAGACGAACTCCGTTATTTCGAACGCCGGCTGGTCGCGATGGAGCGCGACGGCCAGGTCATCATCAACCGCAAGGGCGCGGTCTGCGTTGCCGGCAAGCTCGACCTGATCAAGTGCACCGTCCAGGGACACCGCGATGGTTTTGGCTTCGCTATCCCCGAAGAGGGCGGCGACGACCTGTTCCTGTCCGAGCGCGAGATGCACAAGGTGCTGCACGGTGACCAGGTCCTGGTGAGCGTGGTCGGCACCGACCGACGCGGCCGCAGAGAAGGGCGGGTGGTTGAGGTATTGGAGCGGGCGGTCAAGCAGGTGATCGGCCGTATCTATCACGAGCGCGGCGTCTGGATGGTGGTGGCGGAAGACCGCCGCATTAACCAGGACATCCTGATCGAACCGGGTGGCCAGGGGCCGGCGCTGCACGCCCAGGTGGTGATGGTCGAAATCCTCGTTCAGCCCGATGCCTACCGCCAGCCGATCGGCCGAGTGATCGAGGTGCTCGGTGCCTACGCCGACCCGGGCATGGAAATCGAGATCGCGCTGCGCAAACACGTGCTGCCGTACCGCTTCAGCGACGCGGCGGTCGAGCAGGCCCAGAAGACGCCGAAGACGGTGCGCAAGAAAGACTTCGATAGCAAGGATCGCGAAGACATCCGCGACCTGCCCCTGGTGACGATCGACGGCGAAACCTCGCGCGACTTCGACGACGCGGTATTCGCCGAGCGGGTCGGCCAGGACTTCCGGCTGGTGGTGGCGATTGCCGACGTCAGCTATTACGTGCAGCCGAGCGATGCGCTCGACGTCGACGCGCTGGATCGTGGCACCTCGGTCTACTTCCCGCGCCGGGTGATCCCGATGCTGCCCGAGGCGCTGTCCAACGGCATCTGCTCGCTCAATCCGGACGTCGAACGCCTGTGCATGGTCTGCGACATGCAGATCTCCGCGCAGGGCCAGGTCACCGGCTACCGTTTCTATCCTGGCGTGATGCAGTCGCGCGCACGGCTCACCTACAACCAGGTCTGGGACTGGGTGCAGCACGGCAGCGACCACCCGCAAAAGCCGCAGATCGACGTACTCTACGATCTGTTCAAGAAGCTCTTGGCCGCGCGCAACCAGCGTGGCGCGATCGAGTTCGACAGCTTCGAGACCCAGATGCTGTTCAACGACGACGGCAAGATCGAACGGATCGTGCCGGTGGTGCGCAACGACGCGCACCGTCTGATCGAAGAATGCATGCTGGCCGCCAACGTGTGTTCGGCCGACTTCTTGCTCAAGCACAAGCAGCCGTGCTTGTTCCGCGTCCACGAAGGTCCGACGTCGGAGAAACTCGACAATCTGCGCAAGTTCCTCAACCTTGCCGGTCTGTCGCTGGAAGGCGGCGAGAAACCAACCACCAAGGACTATGCAGCCCTGGCCGAGCGAATCGATGGGCGTCCCGACGCCGAAGCGCTGCAGACCATGCTGTTGCGTTCGATGCGCCAGGCGGTCTATGCGCCGAACAACATCGGTCACTTCGGTTTGTCGTACGAGGCGTATACCCACTTCACCTCGCCGATCCGTCGCTATCCGGACCTGTTAGTGCATCGCTCGATCAAGGCGGTGCTGGCCGGCAAGGAGTACAAACCGGCGCAGAAGTGGTTGCAGTTGGGCGAGCATTGCTCGACGACCGAGCGGCGTGCCGACGACGCCAGCCGCGACGTCGAAGCCTGGCTGAAAACCTTCTATATGCGCGACAAGCTCGGCGAGGTGTTCACCGGCAAGATCAGTGCAGTGACCAGCTTCGGCGTGTTCGTGATGCTCGACGATATTCATGCGGAAGGACTGGTGCACATCTCCGAACTCGGCAAGGACTACTTCCATTACAAGCCGGAGGTGATGGCGATCGTCGGAGAGAAGAGCGGTGTCGAATACCGCTTGGGCGACCAGTTGACCGTCAAGGTGGCGCGCGCCGACCTGGAGAGCTCCAAGGTCGACTTCGTGTTGGTGGCGCCGAAGGCAGCAACGGCAGTCTCGACCGAGGAGGACAAGCCGGCCAAGCGCAGTCGCAAGCGCAAGGCGAGCGCGGCGTGACGGGCGATTGCCTCTATAGAGCAGCTGGCCTTCTATAGTATGAGATGGCATGAAAAGCTTGGCCGAACGACAGTTCGGCCAAGCTTTTTGCTTTTCGGGGTAATAGAACAGGGTTAACGGCCGGGATTTCAGGGCCGGTTCCCGGCTGAAACGACCGTCAGCGGCGGGATTTCAGCCGGTGGTTAATGATTTGTGTAAACAGTCGAATTTCATATTCTGTTGCCAATCAGCGGCTTGAGGCTGGTTTGGCAGAATGATGGCCAGATTCTTCACTTTTCTTCGTGGGGAGGTGTTGACGAGGTCGGGGTGGGGGGGTATAGTTCGCCTCCTCTGCTGCTGACACAGCGAAACGAAGCCAGTCAGCCGCAACTGCTCTTTAA
>NZ_JBVMAE010000062.1:0-2851 GCF_055597485.1 Crenobacter sp. CS_VA4 | reverse complement strand
TTGATTGCGTCTCGTCGCACTCACTCGGTCACTTTGCACCGCAAAGTACCTCAAATGATAGGATCAAGCCTCACGAGCAATTAGTATCGGTTAGCTTCACGCCTCACAGCGCTTCCACACCCGACCTATCAACGTCCTGGTCTCGAACGACTCTTCAGAGGGCTCAAGGCCCTAGGGAAGTCTCATCTTCAGGCGAGTTTCCCGCTTAGATGCTTTCAGCGGTTATCTCTTCCGAACTTAGCTACCCGGCAATGCCACTGGCGTGACAACCGGTACACCAGAGGTTCGTCCACTCCGGTCCTCTCGTACTAGGAGCAGCCCCCGTCAAACTTCCAACGCCCACTGCAGATAGGGACCAAACTGTCTCACGACGTTTTAAACCCAGCTCACGTACCACTTTAAATGGCGAACAGCCATACCCTTGGGACCGGCTACAGCCCCAGGATGTGATGAGCCGACATCGAGGTGCCAAACTCCGCCGTCGATGTGAACTCTTGGGCGGAATCAGCCTGTTATCCCCGGAGTACCTTTTATCCGTTGAGCGATGGCCCTTCCATACAGAACCACCGGATCACTATGTCCTGCTTTCGCACCTGCTCGACGTGTCAGTCTCGCAGTTAAGCTACCTTTTGCCATTGCACTATCAGCACGATTTCCGACCGTACCTAGGTAACCTTCGAACTCCTCCGTTACACTTTGGGAGGAGACCGCCCCAGTCAAACTGCCTACCATGCACTGTCCCCGATCCGGATCACGGACCAAGGTTAGAACCTCAAACACACCAGGGTGGTATTTCAAGGACGGCTCCACCAGAACTAGCGTCCTGGCTTCATAGCCTCCCACCTATCCTACACAAGTCTGTTCAAAGTCCAATGCAAAGCTACAGTAAAGGTTCACGGGGTCTTTCCGTCTAGCAGCGGGTAGATTGCATCTTCACAAACACTTCAACTTCGCTGAGTCTCAGGAGGAGACAGTGTGGCCATCGTTACGCCATTCGTGCGGGTCGGAACTTACCCGACAAGGAATTTCGCTACCTTAGGACCGTTATAGTTACGGCCGCCGTTTACTGGGGCTTCGATCCAGAGCTTGCACCCCTTCACTTAACCTTCCAGCACCGGGCAGGCGTCACACCGTATACGTCCACTTTCGTGTTGGCACAGTGCTGTGTTTTTAATAAACAGTCGCAGCCACCGATTCTCTGCGACCCCTTCGCGCTTCGTGAGCAAGTCACTACACGCTACAGGGGCATACCTTCTCCCGAAGTTACGGTATCAATTTGCCGAGTTCCTTCTCCTGAGTTCTCTCAAGCGCCTTAGAATTTTCATCCTGCCCACCTGTGTCGGTTTGCGGTACGGTTCTTGTATGGCTGAAGCTTAGTGGCTTTTCCTGGAAGCGTGGTATCAGTCACTTCAGGTCCGTAGACCCTCGTTATCACGTCTCGGTGTTGAATGAAAGGGCGGATTTGCCTACCCTAACCACCTACCGGCTTGAACGACCTAGTCCAACAGGCCGCTGACCTAACCTTCTCCGTCCCCACATCGCACCATACAAAAGTACGGGAATGTTAACCCGTTTCCCATCGACTACGCATTTCTGCCTCGCCTTAGGGGCCGACTCACCCTACGCCGATGAACGTTGCGTAGGAAACCTTGGGCTTTCGGCGAGCGGGCTTTTCACCCGCTTTATCGCTACTCATGTCAGCATTCGCACTTCTGATATCTCCAGCAGCCCTTACGAGCCACCTTCACAGACCTACAGAACGCTCCCCTACCACGGACACGTTTGACCGTGCCCATCCGCAGCTTCGGTTATAAGCTTGAGCCCCGTTACATCTTCCGCGCAGGACGACTCGACCAGTGAGCTATTACGCTTTCTTTAAATGATGGCTGCTTCTAAGCCAACATCCTGGCTGTCTAAGCCTTCCCACTTCGTTTACCACTTAGCTTATCATTGGGGACCTTAGCTGGCGGTCTGGGTTGTTTCCCTCTTGACGATGGACGTTAGCACCCACCGTCTGTCTCCCACGCTGACACTTCTTGGTATTCAGAGTTTGCCATGGTTTGGTAAGTCGCAATGACCCCCTAGCCATAACAGTGCTTTACCCCCAAGAGTGATACGTGAGGCACTACCTAAATAGTTTTCGGGGAGAACCAGCTATCTCCGGGTTTGTTTAGCCTTTCACCCCTATCCACAGCTCATCCCCTAATTTTGCAACATTAGTGGGTTCGGACCTCCAGTGCGTGTTACCGCACCTTCATCCTGGCCATGGATAGATCACCCGGTTTCGGGTCTACGCCCAGCAACTAAAGCGCCCTATTCGGACTCGGTTTCCCTACGCCTCCCCTATTCGGTTAAGCTCGCTACTGAACGTAAGTCGCTGACCCATTATACAAAAGGTACGCAGTCACCCCATTTTTCAAGGGCTCCCACTGTTTGTATGCATCCGGTTTCAGGTTCTATTTCACTCCCCTCCCGGGGTTCTTTTCGCCTTTCCCTCACGGTACTGGTTCACTATCGGTCGATCACGAGTATTTAGCCTTGGAGGATGGTCCCCCCATCTTCAGACAGGATTTCGCGTGTCCCGCCCTACTTGTCGTACGCTCAGTACCACCATTCTGCTTTCGGATACGGGGCTATCACCCACTATGGCCACCCTTTCCAGGGTGTTCTCCTAGCACAACGGCTATCACGTACAGGCTCTTCCGCGTTCGCTCGCCACTACTGACGGAATCTCGGTTGATTTCTTTTCCTGCGGTTACTTAGATGTTTCAGTTCACCGCGTTCGCTCCCTCTGCCCTATGTGTTCAGGCAGCGGTGACCCCTAAGGGCCGGGTTTCCCCATTCGGATATC
>NZ_JBVMAE010000061.1:0-2856 GCF_055597485.1 Crenobacter sp. CS_VA4 | reverse complement strand
TATTCGCCGAGGTAGGCGTTACGCACGCGGTCGTCGTTGAGCAGGTCCTGCGCCGGACCGCTGATGCTGATGCGGCCGCTCTCCATCACGTAGCCGCGCTGGCTGACTTCCAGCGCGAGCTTCGCGTTCTGCTCGACCAGTAGCATGGTCACGCCCTGCGCCGCCACCTGCTGGATGATCTCGAAGATCTTCTGCACAATGATCGGCGCCAGGCCCATCGACGGCTCGTCGAGCAGCAACAGCTTGGGCTTGGACAGGATCGCCCGGCCCATCGCCACCATCTGCTGCTCGCCGCCCGACAGCGTGCCGGCCAGCTGCTTGTAACGCTCTTTCAGACGCGGAAACAGCGTGTAGACGTGGTCGACCTCGGCGAGGATCTGCGCCTTGTCGTTGCGGTAATAGGCGCCCATCAGCAGGTTCTCTTCCACCGTCAGCTTCGAGAAGACGCCGCGGCCTTCCGGCACCATCGCCAGACCGCTGCTGACGAAGTGGTGCGACGGGATGCCATGGGTGTCCTTGCCGTCGTACGTGATGCTGCCGCCCGACTTCTTCACCATGCCGACCAGGGTCTTCAGCGTGGTGGTCTTGCCGGCGCCATTGGCGCCGATCAGCGTGACCAGCTCGCCCTGGTTGATGTGAAAATCGATGCCCTTGACGGCCTGGATGCCGCCGTAGGCCACCTGCAGGTTTTTGACTTCCAAGAGACTCATGCGTGGGCCACTCCGAGGTAGGCTTCGATCACTTTCGGGTCATTGCGCACCACTTCCGGCACGCCTTCGGCGATTTTCTTACCGTAGTCGAGTACGGCGATCCGGTCGCACAGGCCCATCATCAGCTTTACGTCGTGTTCGATCAGCAGGATGGTTACGCCGTCGTCGCGGATCTTGGCCATCAGGCTTTTCAAGTCGGCGGTTTCGCGCGGGTTCATGCCGGCGGCCGGCTCGTCGAGCGCCAACAGCGTCGGCTCGGTAGCCAGCGCCCGGGCGATCTCCAGACGACGCTGGTGACCGTAGGACAGGTTGCGGGCACGCTCGTCGGCGACGTTGCTGATGCCGACGTATTCGAGCAGTTCCCAGGCCTTCGCCTCGATCGCACGCTCCTCGTCCATCGTGCGCCTATTGCGCAAAATGGCGCCGAGCCCGCCAGCCTTGGTCCGGATGTGGCGCCCCACCATCACGTTCTCGAGCGCGGTCATTTCGGCGAACAGACGGATGTTCTGGAAGGTCCGGGCGATGCCAGTGTCCACCACGATATGCGGCTTGGCGCGGAACAGATCCTTACCCGCGAAGGTGAAGCTACCCTCGTCCGGCATGTAGAGGCCGGTCAGCACATTGAACAGCGTGGTCTTGCCGGCCCCGTTCGGGCCGATCAGGCCGTAGATCTCGCCCTTGTTGATGGTCAGGCCGACGTTGTTGAGCGCCACCAGACCACCGAAGCGTTTTACGATGCCTTCGATTTTCAGCAGAGTTTCAGCCATGGCTTAACCTTTCTTGGCGTCCTGGAATTCCAGCTTGCGGTGTTTGGACGGCCAAGCCCCTTCCGGCCGGACCAGCATCATCACCACCATCGCGAGGCCGAACAGCAGCATCCGTGCATTCTCCGGGTCGACGATCATCTTGCCGAACACCGCCATCTGCAACGGGCCGATCGTGTCGCGCAGAAACTCCGGCGCCACGGTCAGCATCACCGCCCCCAGGATCACCCCCGGGATATTGCCCATGCCGCCGAGCACGATCATCGCCAGAATCATGATCGATTCCAACAGGCTGAACGACTCGGGCGACACGAAGCCCTGGAACGCCGAGAACAAGCCGCCAGCCACGCCACCGGACAAGGCGCCCAGCGCAAACGCCAGCAGTTTGATGTTGCGGATGTTGATGCCCATGGCGGCGGCGGCGATGTCATCCTCGCGCAGCGCCACCCAGGCCCGGCCGATCCGCGAATGCTGCAGACGCCACGCCATCATCACCACACCCACGGTCAGCACCAGGAACAGGTAGTAGTACAGATAGACGTTGCTGAAGGTCAGGCCGAACAGCTCGAACGTCTTGCCGAACGAGAAGCCGCCGACCTGAATCGGATCGATCAGGTTGACGCCCTGCGGGCCGTTGGTGATGTTGACCGGTGCGTTCAGGTTGTTGATGAAGATACGGATGATCTCACCGAAGCCCAGCGTCACGATCGCCAGATAGTCGCCCTTCAGCCGCAGTACCGGCGTGCCGAGCAGGATGCCGAAGAACGCCGCCAGACCTGCCCCGAGCGGGATCGCAATGTAAAACGGCAGGTGCAGGCCGAAGTGCGGCGAACTCAATAGCGCGTAGGTATAGGCGCCCACCGCGTAGAACGCGATGAAACCCAGGTCCAGCAGACCGGCGAAGCCGACCACCATGTTCAGACCCAACGCCAGCATCACGTACAGCAGGGCAAAGTCCACGATGCGCACCCAGGAATTGCCCAGCGCTCCGCCGACGATGAACGGCAGCACCGCCATCACGATGGCCGACGCGAGGAACGCGCCGACTTTCTTGTTATTGGCCATGGTCACGTTAGTTTCTCCCCGGGAAATCATGCGCGGTCCGCCACTTTCTCGCCCAGCAAGCCGGACGGACGGAAAATCAGCACCATGATCAGCACCATGAAGGCGAAGATGTCCTGGTAGTTACTGCCCAGGAAGCCCCCGGTCAGCGTGCCGATATAACCGGCACCAAGGCTCTCGATGATGCCGAGCAGAATCCCCCCCGCCACGGCGCCGCCGAGGTTGCCGATACCGCCGAGCACCGCCGCGGTAAAGGCCTTCAGACCGATCAGGAAGCCCATGTAGTAGTGCGCCTGGTCGTAGTTGGTCGCGACCATCAC
>NZ_JBVMAE010000060.1:0-3138 GCF_055597485.1 Crenobacter sp. CS_VA4 | reverse complement strand
AGCGGCTTGAGGCTGGCCGCCTGGTCGGGCAACAGGACGCCGACGGCGATGCCGAGCACGAGGCCGATCATCACCTGTATGAACAGCGATTTCTTAATGAGTTGCAACATGGTTTCTCTTCTCCTGGTGTAGATAGGTGTGTTGTTGTTATTGGGGTACGGCTCAACTGCGGCGGATGGCGATACGGGGCCGCTCAACGGCGTTGACGATGTGCTGCTGCATTACGGCACTGGCGGTCGCACTGTCGTGCGCCTTATTCGCGCACAGGATCGCTTCCGTTTCGGCCAACACGGTGTGCATTGCCCGCAACCGCGTCAGCAAGATGTCGCAGGTGCGGCCGATCGCCTCGCTGGTCTGTTCCATCACCTGATGGAACACCGGGTTGCGCGAAAGAGCCGCCTGCTGACGATGAAACCGGAGGCTGGCCTCGACCACGGCGGCCAGATCGTCCGCCGCGTCCAGCGATTCGTGCATGTCGAGCACGGCCAGGCGCAGTTGCTTCAGCGCGTCGACATGGTTCCGCGGGGAGGAAAGCCTGTCGTCGGCCTGCCGGAGACCTTGCTTGATCGCATCGAGAGCACTGCTGGCGGCTGCATCGCCTAGTTTTGATGAAGTGAACATCTGTCAGACAGTCTGGCTGTTGAAACCTGCCTGCAATTTACACCGGTCTAACTGGTAATACCAGTAAGACTGCAAAAATTTTCACGCGGCGGCTGGGGATCAGAGCAGGGCGAACTGGCTACGCTGTCGGCCGAACAACATCGTGATGGGTGGGGCTTTACTATTGGGTGGCGCAGATGAAACCAGCATGATCTTCAATGCCCACAAAAAACGCCGCCCAACTTGGACGGCGCCTTGTGCCTTGTATATAAGAAACTCTCTATAGTGCTTCGCTGCTGAGGCGTTTACTTAATCTGGTGACCGATCACGCCACCCACCGCAGCGCCACCTACCGTACCCACTGCGTCGCCGCCAGTCAGAACGTGGCCGACAACCGCCCCGGCACCCGCACCGATCACGGTGTTTCTATCCTGCCGCGACATGCCAGCACAACCGGCCAGCGACGTAGCTACCAACACAGCCAAGGCAAGATTTCTCATGGCGTTACTCATGATTGACCTCCTTAGGTTAGATGGCTTCACTCCCTACTTATAAGTCTAACGCCGCAGCACTTTATGACCAGAAAATGGCAATGAAAATCGTTAATAATCATTAAGTTGAAGATTTTGTCGTATCGGCGCGAAACCAACATGACACCGCTGCATCTCTGAAAGAAGCAGGATGGAGAGATCGAGCGCTACAGGTTCGGCCAACCCCAGCGCTCGAGGGGCGCATCAGGAAGAACGCCACAGCCAGGAGGCAGCGAGCACCGGTGTTCAACAGGGGCGAGACCGACTATGCATCGATGCTGCGATACATCTCGGCAACCATCGTCTTGGTTTCCACGCCATGCTGTTCGTCTACCTTGGCGCATTCTTCGCTGATTTTGCAGGCCAGGCTGACAACCCGCTGAGCGATCACGTCCGGGTCAAGCTCATGCTTACCGATCTGGGCGGCGATGATGTGTGACGCCGCGATCACATGTGCGTTATTCATGACGCCTCATCCATGGAGTGTTCTAGACCCTAAGCCTAGACCTCAATGTGACGACTTGGCAGGTTTGGGAAAGTAGGCGATCCGCCCAACCGCCCACGAAGTACGAGGCTTGGCAGGCCGGGTAGGCGAAGACCTACGGCAAGGGTTTGCCCAAGCCCTGGTCTGGACGCCAAGACGCCTCGACTACCGAGGTGTATCTCGATACTCGAGGCGCCGAGTGGGTTCGTCCATTGCAGCCGCTACATGATGTAAGCAGCCGCTATCGTTTCAGGAACTCTAAAGTTTAGGCACTTTCTTCCTTGAAGCGGCCATAGCTCATCAACCGCTCCATGCGCGACTTCAGCAGCTCGTCGATCGATTTGCCGGTGAGCTCTTTCAGTTCGTCCTGCAGCACCCGCTTGAGGGCCACCATCATCTGGCCATGGTCGCGGTGGGCACCGCCCAGTGGCTCGTTGATCACTCGATCGACCAGGCCCAGCGTCTTCAGCCGGCTGGCGGTGATGCCCAGCGCCTCGGCCGCGTCAGACGCCCGCTCGGCGGTCTTCCACAGGATCGACGCACAACCCTCCGGCGAAATCACCGAATAGGTCGAGTACTGCAGCATATTGAGGCAATCGCCCACCGCAATCGCCAGCGCACCGCCGGAACCGCCCTCGCCGATCACCGTGCAGATCACCGGCACGCGCAGTCGGGTCATCTCGTACAGATTGCGGCCGATCGCTTCGGATTGGCCACGCTCCTCGGCGCCGATGCCCGGGTACGCCCCCGGCGTGTCGATGAAGGTGATCACCGGCACGCCAAACTTTTCGGCCAGCTTCATCAGCCGCAGCGCCTTACGGTAACCCTCGGGGCGCGGCATGCCGAAGTTGCGGCGAATCTTTTCCTTGGTGTCGCGCGCCTTCTGATGACCGATCACCATCACGCTCTGACCGTTGAAGCGCGCCAGGCCGCCGACAATCGCGGCGTCGTCGGCAAACGAACGGTCGCCGTGCAGCTCTTCGAAGTCGGTGAACAGGTTGGCGATGTAATCGAGCGTATAAGGCCGTTGCGGGTGACGGGACACCTGCGAGATCTGAGACGGCGTCAGCTTGCTATAGACCGCCTTGGTCAATTCCTGGCTTTTTTTCTGCAAACGGGCAATTTCTTCAGAGATATCGAGTACCGAATCATCCTGAACGAATCGCAGCTCTTCTATTTTGTTCTCGAGCTCGGCAATCGGTTGCTCAAAATCGAGAAAAGTCGGCTTCATGGGCACATCATCCGCGTGAGAAAATCGGTCAATCATACATGAGCGCTACCGGGGGCGTCACGCCTGTCCGACAAGACTCTCCGTCATGACATTGAAGCTGAATCGGTCGATTGTTTATTTTTTTTGGCAAACCGCTTGCACGCCCATCGTCGTTATGTTTTAATCCGCCTCCTCGCTGAACGCAACACGAAAACAGCGGGAAACCCAGCAGTTACGGGGCGTTTAGCTCAGTTGGTAGAGCGTCTGCCTTACAAGCAGAATGTCGGCGGTTCGACTCCGTCAACGCCCACCAA
>NZ_JBVMAE010000059.1:0-5938 GCF_055597485.1 Crenobacter sp. CS_VA4 | reverse complement strand
CGGTGATCGCGACGATGTTCCAGACCGGCAAGGACATGAAGCACACCTACAAGGAAACCTCGCTCGCCGGTCTGGCGGTCGCGGTGCACATCCCGGTGAACGTGCCGGAGTGCTGACCCTTGTTTGAAGGTTGGCCGAAGCGTTCGGCCAACCCTGCAGCACAACAAGCCCCGCGACGATGGTCGCGGGGCTTTGTTTATTGTCCGATCCGTTGGGAATTCCGTTGAGGGTCAGACAGAACTGGATGGCCGTATCGCTGGAGGTCGGATGCGACCCCGTTTGCCGCTTGGGGTGCCCTGCCAGCACATGCCCTTGTCCAGCCAGATCATCGGCGACCCGCGTGCCTTGAGTGCGGTGTTGTAGGCCTTTCAGTTGGTGGTTTGATATTTGGCGGGAGCGGGCTTGGTCATGCTGCGGGCTTACCTGAAGAGATGTTCTGGCTGCTCTTCAAGCGATTTGCGCAACAAAGCCGTCGTACTTCAAAATCCTAGGCGTTCGTGCTTGCAAGCTGGGAGGAGTCCATATACGCAACACCCTCTGCGTGCGAGGCTAGCCTCGCTCAGCGATGGGACGTTGCACCCCACGCAGATAGCACCCGTTTGTTGTCGCCGGCTCTCCCCTACCCCACCAACAAATCCTCAAAAAACGCCCCGAACTCGCGCACCGGATGCCGGATCTGGATTTCCAATATCCACAGCCCGGAAGATGGGCAGAAATCCTGGCTTGCCAACGTCCCCGCCTGCACGTGCGGAAAGTCCGCGACACGGTGCCCCGCCACTTCCGGATTGAGCACCCAGCCCATTTCCGTCGCCGTCCGCGCCGCGAACGCGTACAGCTCTCGCCCCGTCGCCCGATAGGCCAGCCAATGCGCGCGCACCCGCTCGAAGAGATCCCAGGCCGCCCCGGCGCAGGCATGCATCGCCTCGTCGTGGCCGAGCACGAAGGTGTCGCCGCCGTCGCCTTCATGCCCGTCCCACAGCGGGCCGATGTCGACGAAGAAGATGTCGTTATGGGCGAGCGTCACGCCCGGCCCAGACGGTTCGCGGAAGGTCTTCACGGTGTTGGCGCCGAAGCGGATCGCCGTCGGGTGCCAGCAGCGTTCCACCCCCATCGCCTCGAGCACTTGCTGGGCGGCCGCGAGCGCCTCTTCTTCGTTCATGCCCGGCCCGATGGAGGCGGCGATCCACGCGACTGCCTCGCTGGTCAACGCCCGTGCCACGAGCATGCGCTCCATCGAGAACGCCGTGCCGACCTGTTCGGCATTAGCGAATGTGTGTTCCACCCGTTCCCCCTTTCTTAGTCTTCCGATAGCCCTTCCAGCGTCATGCCGCGCGTCTCGACCCCGAACAGCCAGACGGCGGCGGCGGCGAGGCCAAAGCAGGCGGTACCAAGCAGGAACACGCCGCCCTGCCCCCACAGCGGCAGGATCAGTCCGACCAGCGAGGGCCCGATCAGCGCGCCGACCCGACCGATCGCCGAGGCGAAGCCCGAGCCGGTGGCGCGCGCGCCGGTGCCGTATAACTCCGGCGTATAGGTGTACAGCACCGCCCACATGCCGAACAAGAAGAACTGCATCGCCAGCCCAGTGGTGATCAACAGGCTCTCACTCCCGGCCGCCTGTGCGACGCGGCCGTACAGGTAAACCATCGCCGCACCGCCCAACAGTGAAGCGATGCAGGTCGGCTTGCGCCCCCACTTCTCAACCAGCCACGCGGCCGTCAGAAAGCCGGGAATGCCGCCGAGCGAAATCCACACCGTGTAGAGCACCGATTTGGTGACCTGGAAGCCGGCCTGCTGCAGCAGTGCGCTGAGCCAGTTGGTCAGGCTGTAGAAGCCGAGCAGCGCAAGGAACCACAGCAGCCACACCATCACGGTGCGCTGGCGCTGCTGCTGCGTCCATAGCGCGGCGAACGAACTGCGGTGAGAAGTGGCCAGGCGCACCGTGCTCGGCTGCGGTGCTGGCAGTGCATCAAGGCCGAGGCTTTCTTTGACGCGGCGCTCGATGCTGGCAAGCGCGCGTGCCGCCCTGCGCTCTTGAGCCAGCGCGGCGACTCGGGCACCATTTGTCGCACAACCAGCAGGAACACGGCCGGCAAGGCGCTGACGACAAACACCGTGCGCCAGCTACTGTCCCGCAAGATCCAGTAAGAAATCAGCCCGGCCGTGATGAAGCCGAGCGCCAGAAGCCATCCATCAGCGCGATATAGCGGCCGCGCTGCTGCGCCGGTACCAACTCCGCGAGCAGCGTCTGCGCCACCGGAAATTCCATGCCCATGCCGACCCCGAGTAGCAGCCGGTACCAGAACAGCGCGTCGGCATCGGGCGCGGTCGAACACAGATAGCTTGCGACGCCCCACACGATCATGCTGGTCTGCAGCACCGGGCTGCGTCCGAACCGGTCCGCCAACAGGCCGGACAGCACGGCGCCGATCACCATGCCGATGAAGCTCGCACTCGCGATAAAGCCGGCCTGCGCGGTAGTCAGCGCGAACTCGCTCTTGATCGGGCCGAGCACGAAGGTCATCAGTCCGAGGTCGACCGAGTCGAAGAAAAACGCCATTGCGATGATCGTGAGGATGAGCCGGTGATAACCGCTCATTGGCAGGCGTTCGAGCCGGGAGGCGATGCTGACTTTGCCGGTAGGCGCGCTGGCTTTGGGATGGCTCATGGCGATGCTCCTGTGAGCGGCGCCGGCCCGCCGGACTGTACCGCCGGCACCGGGGAAGAGAAAGGACCCTGTATAGGAATGCCGGGGCGGCAGACCGCCCCGGCTGCGGGATTGCTTACTTGCCGTACACTGGGAAGCATGCGGTCAGCAGCTTCACCTGCTCGGCCACGTTGGCGAGGTTGTCGACATCATCCGGCGCGTCGAGCACGTCGGCGACCAGATGGGCGACCTTGATCGCCTCCAGCTCCTTGAAGCCGCGCGTGGTGATTGCCGGCGAACCGATGCGAATGCCGGAGGTGATGAACGGGCTTTCCGGGTCGTTCGGGATCGCGTTCTTGTTGACGGTGATATTGGCCTTGCCGAGCGCTGCGTCGGCGGCCTTGCCGGTGAGGCCCTTGGAGCGCAGATCAACCAGGAACACGTGCGATTCGGTGCGGCCCGACACGATGCGCAGACCGCGCTCGGCCAAGGTGCGCGCCATCGCGTCGGCGTTGGCGAGCACTTGCTGCTGGTAGGTCTTGAATTCGGGCGTGAGCGCCTCGCCGAACGCGACCGCCTTGGCGGCGATCACATGCATCAGCGGGCCGCCCTGCAGGCTCGGGAACACGCTCGAATTGAGCTGTTTCTCGAACTCGGCCTTCGCCAAAATCAGCCCGCCACGCGGCCCGCGCAGCGTCTTGTGGGTAGTCGAGGTGACGAAATCGGCGTGCGGCACCGGGTTCGGGTACAGGCCTGCGGCGATCAAGCCGGCGTAGTGCGCCATGTCGACCATGAAATAGGCGCCCACCGACTTGGCGATCTCGGCCATGCGGGCCCAATCGAAACGCAGTGCATAAGCCGATGCGCCGCCGACGATCAGCTTAGGCTTCGTCTCTTGCGCCACGCGCGCCATCTCGTCGTAGTCGATCGCTTCGTCCTCCCCTAAACCATAGGCAACGATGTTGAACAGCTTGCCCGACAGGTTGGCGGACGAACCGTGCGTCAGGTGGCCGCCGTGCGCGAGGTTCATCCCCATGATGGTGTCGCCCGGTTTGAGCACCGAGAAATACACCGCCTGGTTGGCCTGCGAACCAGAATGCGGCTGCACGTTCACGTACTCGGCACCGAACAGTTGGCGCGTGCGCTCGATCGCGAGGCTCTCCAGCTCGTCTACATATTCGCAACCACCATAAAAACGCTTGGCCGGATAGCCCTCGGCGTACTTGTTGGTCAGCTGCGAGCCCTGCGCCTCCATCACGGCGGGACTGGTGTAATTCTCCGACGCGATCAGCTCGATGTGCGCCTCCTGGCGGCGCACCTCCTTGTGGATGATGTCAGCGACGGCGGAATCCTGGGCGGCCAGGGTCAGATCGGTATGGAACATGCTTTCGCTATCCTTTCGGTTAAACAGGGCGGCACCACGACTAGGTGGCAACGGCGATCCGGGAACCAGGCCGGCCGGGGCAAAGCGCGCAAGGGCCTTGCCGGCTGATTCGACGGCCCATGCTCGCGTACCTGCTTGCACCTCACTTGTCGTTTTCCGCTGGTCTTGCGCGATTTCACGACCTCGAGCCAAACTCCAGCGAGCCAATGCTGCAGCGCGCTGCGGTGTCGCTCCTGCAAGGGTTCCGGTCGGAAATAAACAGGCGGGAGAACCGCGTCGCTGGCTCAATCACAGAGGGGGCGGCCGTGGGCTGCCGGAAGGACCTTTTTTCTAGGGAGCAGACCGTGAGCGAAGAGATTCTGTGCAGTTATATCGGCGGACGTTATATCGACAACCCGGCCCTGCCGCTGGTGGACAATCTCAACCCGGCCACCGGCGAACTGCTGTGCCGCGTGCAGCAGGCCGGCGGCGACGAGGTAGCCTTGGCGGTGGAAAGCGCCAAGGCCGGCTTTGCCCAGTGGTCGGCCATGACCGGGGCGGAGCGCGGGCGCATTCTCAACCGTGCTGCGCAGCTTTTGCGCGCGCGTAACCGTGAGCTCGCCGAGCTGGAAGTACGCGACACCGGCAAACCGATCCAGGAAGCCGAGGTGGTCGATGTGCTGTCCGGTGCCGACTGTATCGAATACTTCGCCGGCCTTGCCGCCAGCCTGCACGGCCAGCAGTTCCCGCTCAAGGGTGCGTTCGCCTACACCCGGCGCGAACCGCTCGGCGTGTGCTTCGGCATCGGCGCGTGGAACTATCCGATCCAGATCGCTTGCTGGAAATCCGCGCCGGCGCTCGCCAGCGGCAACGCGATGATCTACAAACCGGCCTCGCTCACACCGATGACGGCCGCCAAATTGGCCGAGATCTACCATGAGGCCGGCGTGCCGGACGGCGTGTTCAACGTGATCCAGGGCAGCTCGCAGGCGGCGCGCAAGCTGACCACCCACCCGGACGTAGCCAAGGTGTCGCTGACCGGCTCGGTCGCTACCGGCAAGGCGATCATGGCCGACGCCGCTGGCACGCTCAAACGCGTGACCATGGAACTGGGCGGCAAGTCGCCGCTGATCATCTTTGACGATGCCGACCTCACCCAGGCGGTGTCGGCCGCCATGCTGGCCAACTTCTACACCCAGGGCGAAATCTGCACCAACGGCACCCGTGTGTTCGTACACGAGAACATCTACCAGGCCTTCCTCGAACAGCTGGTCAGCCGCACACGCAAGCTGAAGATCGGCGACCCGATGCAGCCGGACACTCAGGTCGGCGCGCAGATCTCTGCCAGCCACGCCCAAAGCGTGCTGCAGTATATCGAGCTCGGCCAGGCCGAAGGCGCGCGCCTGCTGGCTGGCGGCCAGTGCGTCACGGTGCCGGGCTGCGAGGGCGGCCACTTCATCGCGCCGACCATCTTCGCCGACTGTACCGATGACATGACCATCGTGCGCGAGGAGATCTTCGGCCCCGTGATGTCGGTGCTGCCGTTTACTGACGAGGACGAAGTGGTGGCACGCGCCAACGACACCCGGCTCGGCCTCGCTGCCGGCGTGTTCACGCGCGACCTCGCGCGTGCCCACCGCATGGTAGAACGCCTGCAGGCCGGCGTGTGCTGGATCAACAACTACAACATCACGCCGATCGAAATGCCGTTCGGCGGTTTCAAAGAATCGGGCATCGGCCACGAAAACAGCCTGGCCGCGATCGACTGCTACACTCAGCTCAAGAGTGTGTACGTCGAGCTGTCCGGCGTCACCTGCCCGTACGAGTGAGAGCGCTCATGAAAAAGGAATTCGACTACATCATCGTCGGCGCCGGCTCGGCCGGCTGCGTGCTGGCCGCACGGCTGACCGAGGACGCCGACGTGTCGG
>NZ_JBVMAE010000058.1:0-7608 GCF_055597485.1 Crenobacter sp. CS_VA4 | reverse complement strand
CGCCTCTGCGCCGATGATAGTGTGGCATTCGCCATGTGAAAGTAGGTCACCGCCAGACTCCCCATTCGCTTTGCAGCCCCGCTGCGAAGCACCCAAAGCCCCGACTCCCTGAGCCGGGGCTTTGGGCTTTGTGGCTTCGCTCGGATTGAAGACCGTCTTACTGAGTTGTCCTGTGTTTTCAAGACAACTCGACTGGACCCAGCCGCTAAGCGACGTCACGCCTCATCAATGCAGGCGAGGCCTAGGCCTGTTCGAAAGTGCGTGTAGCCGCGTCGATCAGCTCTGCCACCTCCTGGGCATGTGATGCCAATGAGGCGTGGCTTGCCACAAGGGAGAGCGTTTTCCTCAGCTTGATTCGCTCCGCCATCCAACGCTCGGCCTCCGGCGGAATCATCTGGTCGTCCTCCGAAATCTGGTACCAGCTCGGCTTGGTTTTCCAGGCCGGTGGGCCGGACTTGTCTTCAAAACAGCGGCCTGCAATCGGCTTCTGCGTCACAGCCATCACCAGCGCCTCGGTCTCATCCAGGTCGCCGGCGAAGCTCTCGCGGAACGCTTCCGGGGCGAGCCACAGAAAACCGTCCGCATCGGGCACGATATGGCCGGCGCCGGCCGGCGGCGCCTGCCGCGCGAAGATGCCGCCCAGGCTATCGCCCTCGTCGGGCGCGAATGCTGCGATATAGACCAGCCCGACCACATTGGGGGCATGCCCAGCGCCGGTGATCACCGCGCCGCCGTAGGAGTGGCCGACCAGCAGGGTGGGGCCGCCTTGCGCCACCGCGAGCTTGGTGGTGCGCTCGACGTCGTCGGCCAGGCTGGCGAGCGGGTTCTGTACCGCGGCAACCCTATAGCCCTTGGCCTGCAGCAGGGGGATGACGTGCCGTCAGTACGAGGCATCGCCCTAGGCGCCGTGCATGAGCACGATGTTCAACTTGGCCATGGCCATTCTCCTTTCCCCGGCAGCAAGGACGGGGGCTGCCACCCGATGAAACCGAAGGACGCCGACCGCCCGGGAGGGGCGGCTAGCGCACCAGGTCGATCAGCAGGTGGAGCAGTGACGCAACCAGCGCTATCGTCGCAACGCCGGCCAGCCATAGGCCGATGAACCAGCGCCATTGCCCGGATTTGCTCGTCTTGTCGGTGCTCATGATGCGATCTCGCGTCGTTGATGGACTGCCCGATGGGCCGAGCAGGGAGGGGCAGTGATAGCCGCTGTCACTCTCGCGCACCTTGCCGCGGAACACCCAGTAGCCCAACGCAGTGTAGGCCAGGATGATCGGGATGATCACCAGTGCACCGACCAGCGCGAAGGCCTGGCTGCTGTGCGGAGCGGCCGCTTGCCACAGCGTCACCGAGGGCGGGATCAGGTGCGGCCAGATGCTGACCAGGAAGCCGACATAGCCGAGTGCCGCGATGAGCAAGGCAAGGAAATACGGCGTTTTTTCCTGCCCCTGCGCGACCACGCGGAAGATGCCCCAGACGCACAGTACCACGGCCACCGGCACCGGCACCGGCAGCAGGTAGAACAGGTTGGGCAGGCTGAACCAGCGCGCGGCGATGGTCGGGTCGATCAGCGGCGTCCACAGGCTGGCCACGGCGATCATCAGCAACAGCAGCGCGGTGAGCGGGCGCATCAGACAGAATTAAGTGACTTTTTTTGCCGATTACTTTATTGCAACGCAAATAACAGCTTGCAATGACTCAGGCATGCCACGCGCTGCCGATGACTAAATGTTTCTCTATCAACGCTGGCCTGCTGTATTATATGGACGCCCCTGTAATGGACTCTGCCATCTCGTCTAATTTTCTGATTAAAAGGGGGTATCAAACTCCGACATAAAGCATACTGGTCTGTCTCGGGTAATATGGGCTGTCTGATGAGAAATAAGCATAATGGTGTGGTCCAATGAATTTTGGGGAAGTGAAGGTGGCATGGCTTTAAATTAAAGTCTGACCACCTCGCACTCGGTCAATGATGATTTAGACCAGTTCTAGATGGGTCAAATGGGTAGGCCAAACTCACACCAAATAGAGTTGCCTTTGGGACCGTTCTTGACGTTGGTTTCTTGCAACCATTTGATGGCGACGCCAGCGTGCGGTTTCCACGAATAGAATAGCTGTGGCCCTACCGCTACCTTATGCAGTCGATTTCCTTCCTGAATGGTGTTTGGTCCTTGCTGAGTGTCATCGGTAAACTGTTTCGTGAGAAAACCAGCTAATCCAACTCGCCAGTTAGGTGCATCTAGCAGTTGATAACCAATGTAGAAATCAGTGTTGAACAGATCGCCGGAGCGGTAATGAGTTTCACGGTTTGGTGCATTGAAGGACAGAGACGAGCTTAGTGACAGTTCCCAAGCTGAGGATGGAAACCAAGTTAGTCCGAGTTCTTGAGTGTAAGAATAAAAGTGGGTGGAAGAGTTGGCAAGTTGATGCGAGTCATAATTGCCAATTGGAATATAGCCGCCGAACCCAGTCAGCAAGTGCAGGGAGGGCGTAGGAGAGTAAGTTAGGAAAAGTGGGGTCACGTAAAGACTGTTGAAACCAGTAGAAGCATCGCTCTCCCCAAATGCTTTGACACTGATATTGTTGCCACCGACCACAATGCCACTACTCAAGTTGATACCCGATCCTGTTTCTATGTTCCAAGTATGAACAAATCGGAGTGCATCGGCAATCAAGTCCAGCTTAAATTCTGGGATTGAAGATTTCTCACGATTATCTCTGAAACTGTCGGCAGTATAGTAAGCCGTATAATTATAGAGTTCAGTTTCTCCACGAGAAGGTAGTACGGCCGGCAAAACGGTATTGACTCCAAGTGGCCAGTTGGCGTTGCCGTTTTCAGCGGCAAAGACGGGAATGGCGAGGGTGGTAAGCAGCAGAACACTGCCTTGCTGTAGCACAGAGCGGCTTGTTTTCATGTCTCTCTCCTTTGTTTTAATTGCAGAGGCAGATCTGTTAGTTGTCTGCCTTATTTTGTGTATATCAGATCAGTTTTATCTCCTTGATAAAGCGACCACGGGGCTGTGGCGGTAATTGGGCTAGGATGAATCGATTTCATATAAACTACATCCTCAGATAGGCTAATCACAGGCAAGCAGTCTCCACGGTCATGCTCCAGGGGGAGTGACACAAAGGAACCAGATGGCTCACACAGTATGAATGCCAGCTTGAGTAGAAATAACTCGGTTTCGCCAGATCGACCTAGTCCAGGCGCTTTACTAAGTTCGCATAGGGGAAATTGGGACTGTAATTAGGAAGGATCCGGAAACCATCCTGAAGTCGATATCGAACAAGCTGCTGGTTTCCGGTTGTATATTTCATGCGTTAAAGAGGCTTGTCATGGCGACGGAGTGCTGGAGCTGTTCAGTTGATAAAAATGACTACGATCGACCTTGTCCTTCACCCGATCGCCCAGCTCGGCAGAAAATTTCAATAACGCTAGTAAGGGGCGATGATGAATGCTGATCTCGATAATTTCATCGTTATCATTCATGGTCAGTACCGTAACCCCTGATAACTCCAGACCACTGAAGGTGCGAGCCTCCCACTCCAGCCATGTCCGTTTACCATTTTTCGCCTGATCGATGAATACTAGGTGCGCGTAACCTGCACTGGCCCCGGCCATCACCACCTTGACTAAGTCCCGACCGATGATGGGCTTGATGAGCGCACTTGCCTGCAGCCGCACGTCGTCAGCAAGAGCCGCCTCAAAAGCGCTCGCATCGTTTTGAGCAAACGCGTCAGTCCAGGGCTGTTCTTGTGCTGTGCCACGAGTATTTGTTGCCATGCTGATATCTATCTCCTCTGAAAAAACCTGCTTACTGAGCCGTTCTCGACCGCGCCTCTAAGGGTTACCTGTCAGGAAACCAGTAATGATCTCGGCCACAACCGCCGGTCGTTCCACGTGCGGCCAATGGCCGGCATTCCGGATCGATACAGTTGATGCCTGTGGAAACCGTGGAGTGACCAGCGAGTCCAGCAACTCGGGGGTAATAAACGAATCGTCGGATCCGCTGGCTACCAGAACGGGGCCTCTAAACAGGCTTTCGGATTGTCCAGCTATGGCGCCACTGCTCCACGCCTCGAAGAGGGCTTGGACAGTTGCCGTTGGCACTTTCATACCGATACTGACTAAGTTGTCGAGCACGCTTTCCACGTTGGGACCCGCAAACTGCCTGCGCAGACGGCGTTGGCCGTCGGCATTACCACCAAGAGCGCGCATCACGGATGCGATCTCGTCGGGCATTGGTAGGCCGCCTAGGGGCACAGGCGTAAGTAGCAACAGCGCCGCGATGTGGTCAGGACATGCCATGGCAACGAGCTCCGCAATCTGAGCCCCCATGCTGTGCCCGACGAGCACAACGGGGTGATCTAACTTGTCCATTGCATTGGCGACATCGTGAGCAAGACGGTGCAGCGTAAACGGACCTGGATCGGCAGTACGGTTCCCCATGCCCGGCAGATCAAGCATCACGCTGGTTATGCCTTCGGCTGCAAGAGCATTTGATACGGGGTGCCACAGACTTCCTTCATCAAGGAACCCATGGATGAACACCACTGTGTGCTTATCGCTGTCCCGGAGGGCCGCGGAGGCGGGGAGCTCGGCTGAGTCAGGGGTCTTCTCTGCATCAAGTAGCTTTAGTGTCATCGTCTCTATCTCCTTTTCTGCATCTCATGCGACGTTGCATTGCCCGTCAGCAGGTGACAAAATAGGTGCATGGCCACCTATTTGTCAACGAGGAGTTAGATGCATGGTTAGCAGAACGGATGTCACTTTCCCGGCTGATGGCGGGATCACGCTAGGCGCATGGCTTTTCTTGCCTGACGGCCCAGGTCCTCATCCTGCCATTACTATGGCGCACGGCTATGCCGGGACCAAGAGTCATGGTATCGAGTGCTTTGCCAAAGCCTTTGCCGAAGCAGGTTTTGTGGTACTCCTTCACGACCATCGAAACTTTGGAGCAAGCGGCGGTGAGCCCCGTGGCGATGTTGACCCGTGGCGGCAGATCGCCGACTGGCGTAGGGCAATTTCGTACCTGGAGTCCCGGCCAGAAGTTGATCCGAATCGGCTGGGCCTGTGGGGTACCAGCTATGCCGGAGGCCATGCCATAGTTCTCGGTGCTACTGATCGACGGTTGCGTTGCGTGGTCTCGCAGGTGCCGACGATTAGTGGTTATGAGCAGGGTTTGCGACGTATTTCCCCCGATACGCTGCCCATGTTGGAAGAAGCCTTCGCTGAGGATGAAAGGGCACAGTTGCGCGGAGAGCCCCCGCGCCGGCAGGCGATTGTCAGCACCGATCCAGCCATTCCCGCGGCGTATCGTTCCAAAGAAGCCATCGACTTCTATCTACAACCCATTCCAGAGGGCATCTGGGATAACGAGGTTACGGTGCGCTCGACCCGAGCTGCGCGGATGTATGAGCCCGGCGCCTGGATTGCTCGAGTGTCGCCGACGCCGCTACTTATGGTCGTCGCTCAAGATGACCGGGTCACCCTCACAGATCTGGAGCTTGCCGCCTATGAACGTGCACTTGAGCCGAAGAAGCTTGTGCTTATTTCGGGCGGGCACTTCGACCCCTATCTCGATCAGTTCCCACTTGCCAAAGCCGCAGCCACGGCTTGGTTCCTAGAACACCTCAGCTAACTATCAGGAGCAACAGACATGACGCAAATGACTGCGCACATTGACGGCGCCATCGCGATTATCACTCTCGATAACCAGCCGCAGAATCGGCTCGGCCTCGAGTTTTTGGAAAATTTCGAGGAAATCGTCGAAAGAATCGCCAACAGTGAGGCGCGCGCCGTATTACTAAAAGCTAATGGCCCCAACTTCAGTTACGGAGGCGATATCCTGCCCTGGCCAGGAAAAAATGCCAATGAGCTCAGGGCACTCTTCGATCGATATTGGACAGTCTACAATCGCTTTGAACGGCTCCCCATTCCGACCGTAGCGGCCGTGCAGGGCATCTGTTTCGGTGGCGGATTCGAGCTGGTGCTTCGTTGTGACATGATGTTCGCTGCGGCTTCTGCAACGTTCGCACACCCTGAGCAGACGCTCGGTATCACGACACTGCTAGGCGGCGTCCAGCGCGTCGCTGAGCGAGCCGGGCGCAATTTTGCCGCAGAACTCGCGTTCACGTCGAAACCCATGTCAGCCGAAACTATGTTTAATCGCGGCATCGTCAATCGTGTTGTCGTCGATAACGATCTTGAGACCGAAGTCGCTGCGTTTGTCCATGGTCTCGCGACAGGTCCGACACGCGCTCATGCGGTGCACAAGGCGCTTTTGCGTTTGTGGGGGCTTGGTGGAGTTCAGGCTGCTGACGAGGCTCTACTCGATCTATCGATGCCGTTATTCGAAACGGAGGACGCCAAACGCGGCCTAGAGTCAGCGATAAGTGCGTTGGCTCGCGGCGATAAGCGCCCGATCCTTGAGTTCAAGGGGCGCTGACCTCCACAGTCAGCTCTGGGTTGCTAAATGGATTACGCTGCTCTTTTGGTCCCTTGCAACTTGGCCCATGCCGGCTTCCGCATATAGTCCTAATGGTATTCGTTTTCATAAGGAAGCCGGCATGGCGACAGACATCATCTGTGGCCAATTTTACGGAGCCATCAGCCAATAGCATTGGGCAGTCCATCCATAATGAAGGGCTTGGGGTATCGGTTGGACTTGAGGGTGCGGCATCTACTGGCAGGATCGAGCATGATCCGATTTAACCTTTCCCACGGTGACTCGGCTTGAGAGACCATGCCCAATTGTCTTGTCGCCCGTGAGAAGTACAGAAAGTGGGGGCATTGCGCCGATTTTCGTCGCTTGATCACGGGCATTAGCTTGTGGAGACCGTTGGTGGCGGGGATAGATTCAGTCGATCAGAAGTTCTGTATTAGTGACCTGCGCCATCACCATCCGCATCTCGCGTGCCTTCTCTTGACCAAACTGACTCTCAAATCGGCTCTGAGCTTTAGCCCATGCCGACTCTCCTTGTTGTACGTTCTCAAGGCCGATATCTGTGAGGACAACAATACGAGACCGTCGATCCTGTGGGTCCACTTCGATAGCAACCAGGCCATCTCGCTGCAACGGCTTAATGTTGTGCCCCACCGTTGTTCTATCCATTACCATGGCTTCAGCCAGCTCGTTAATGGTCATGGAGCCACGCGTAGAAAGGGAGCGCAAGATAATGTACTGTGTTCCACGTAAACCAACTTCGGCAAGACATGCATCATAGAAGCGAGTCATGTGCCGCGCGGCCTTGCGTATAGCTGTACAGTTACACAAAGAGACCTCGGTGGAGATGTCATTCGGCATAGTCATATCTACTCCTAATCTAGCTCCTACTGGAAATTAAGGGTATACACACATAATAACATTCTTTGTCATTGCGTTTCGGCGCTCCCGCTTGGCGCTTGGTTGGTCATTCAGACCAACATCACGCGCTTGGGGAGCTGGCTGCATCAAGCATCGCCTCGGCCACCTGAGGCAGCGCCGCCAGCAAGGGATGTCCGGACTCATAGGTCTGACTGGCGGCGTACGCGCCTTCAATCAGCAAAGCCAGGCCATTGGCCAAGGCTTGCGCGTCGCGGGCCCCGACCTGCTTCGCCAATTCCAA
>NZ_JBVMAE010000057.1:0-8806 GCF_055597485.1 Crenobacter sp. CS_VA4 | reverse complement strand
GAGCTTGCATGTGCTCGCCTACAACATGAAGCGAGTCATAAAGATCATCGGATTTGCCGGGTTAATGGAGGCAGTAGTGGCCTGAAAGGGCCTTATTGCTCGTCAAAATAGCCTGGTTTGTGCAGCGACCGATATCGGTAACCCAAAAGAGGGTGACGCAACCATTCTGGCATCAACAATTCACTGTGTTTCCACACAGCCTCGCCGAGAAGCGGCCACTTGGGGGAGTCAGTTATGTCACCTTTGGGCGAGTGGCGGGAGTGCCCACTTCCCTTAGTACGGTCCAGTTCTAAGGCATGGATAAAACAGCCCTACTGGGGAGAGTCTTGCAGACTTCCCCAGACATCAGCGACGCTCACAAAATTTGACCGACTCAACTTGTCGACCCACCAAGCCCGAGCACGGCCGCTTTCTTCGCTGCGCCAAGTCAGATAAACGGTCTGTGCTGGACGCTCCTCGCATAACCGTTTCGTGACGAGTTGTCCTGATGCGATAAGAGGTGCAACCGCACAACGCGGCAGATGATCACAAGCAATGCCCGCGAGCAAAACAGCGATCTTGGCTTGCAGATTGGGCACGGTGAGCTGCCTCTCACCATTGATCGCCTGCAGCGATCTGGAGGCTGAATCATTGTGCCCAATCTCGACGAAGCGGTATCGCGATAGCGTGTCACAATCGATCGGTTCCGCTGCATCAGCCAGAGGATGTCCTGGTGCCATAACAAACACCGTCTCCAGCTTTCCGATTGAGGTACACGAAAGGCCTGGCACACTAGTGGGGGTAGCGATGGTACCTATGCTAAGGTCGGCTCTACGGGCTAAAACGGTCTCCCATGTAGCGCCAAGCACTTCTTGTAAGAAGTGCAAGTGGGTGTACGACCGTTCGCCGGAAAACGCGGCGATATAGGGCGTCAGCATTTCAAAAGGAAGGTGCGCATCAATCGCGACCCTCAACTCTGTTTCCCATCCCGACTCCACACGCTGCAGGCGCTCTTCAAGCTGTTGAGAGGCACGCAACAATTGCCGCCCCTCCTCGACAAGCACCCTCCCCGCCTCAGTCAGGCGCGCACGATGACCGCTGCGGTCGAACACCGTCACTCCCAAGTCATTCTCAAGTTTTTGCACTATATAGCTCAGTGTGGAGGAAGTTTTATGCAACTCGTGGGCTGCAGTCGCAAAAGTCCCACAGCGCGCGATCGCATCAATCACTTGCAACGATTCCAGGCTGATTCTCATGGTCGAAATCTTCGATAAGACTGATCGAAATTATCCGTTATGAACAACGGATTCCCGTTTCTATACTGGCTCCACCTTCCCGGGATTAGCTCCGCAGCCCCGCACTTGGTTCCGGAAAGGTAGCTCCTACAACGCTGGCAACCGCTTTCCCCGGCGAATTTTATCCCGTTTTTCTGATGGAGACTGAAATGCCGACCGCCAAAGCACAACCTGGCAAAACTCTTCTGAACCCGAATGACCACATCCTGATAATGATTGATCACCAATCGCAGATGGCATTTGCGACCAAATCAATCGACGCGATCAGCTTACGAAACAATGCAGCCCTCGTGGCCAAAGCGGCCAAAGAATTCAAAGTGTCGACTATTCTGACCACCGTCGCTGAAAAGACCTTCTCTGGTCCAATATTCGACGAGATCAAAACAGTGTTTCCGGACGCAAACGTAATTGACCGCACCACGATGAACACGTGGGAGGATGCCCGTATTGCCGAACGGGTGAACGAGTTCAACAAGGGCAAGATCGTGCTGGCGGGTCTGTGGACATCGGTATGCATTGTCGGTCCGGCGCTGTCAGCGATCGACCAGGGCTTTGAAGTCTATGTCATCGCAGATGCTTGTGGTGATGTGTCCGATGAAGCCCACCAGCGCGCCATGGAACGGATGATCCAGCTGGGGGCGCGACCGATGACCTCGCTGCAGTACCTCCTTGAGCTGCAACGCGACTGGGCTCGAGGCGAGACGTACAACGAGACGGTGGCGACCTCGGTCGCCCACGGCGGCGGCTACGGCCTGGGCCTGATCTACGCCAAGACCATGTTCGGTGGTAGCGAGGGCCACTAAACGTTAAGGCGCCGGCCGCCCTATGCCCTAGCGTATCAAGATCGGCCGTGCCCTCTCGGGCACGACCGATTTTAATCTTCTGTCGGAGATACACGCCCATGACCGCCGATCTGATCTTGTACAACGGCCGAATCCACACGGTCGATCGTTCCGTGCCGCAAATCCAAGCCGTTGCCATCCGTGACGGAAAATTTCTTGCCGTTGGCGATGAACAGACCGTCATGGCACACCGAGGTCCCTCCACACAGGTCGTCGATCTTAGTGGACGTACCGCCATACCGGGCCTCAACGACTCGCATCTGCACCTGATCCGTGGGGGACTGAACTACAACCTCGAGTTGCGCTGGGAAGGCGTACCCTCGCTCGCCGACGCTATGCGCATGCTCAAAGAGCAGGTGGCACATACCCCACCTCCGCAGTGGGTACGCGTGGTGGGCGGATGGACCGAGTTCCAGTTCGCCGAACGACGCATGCCCACACTCGATGAGATCAATGCCGCGGCCCCCGACACACCGGTGTTCGTCCTGCATCTCTATGACCGTGCCTTGCTCAATCGGGCCGCTTTACGTGCAGTAGGCTATACGAAAGACACTCCCAATCCGCCCGGAGGTGAAATCCAACGCGATGCAATGGGCAACCCTACTGGCATGATGATCGCTCGCCCCAATGCGATGATCCTCTATGCAACCCTCGCCATGGGGCCCAAATTGCCGATCGAACATCAGGTCAATTCGACCCGACAGTTCATGCGTGAACTCAATCGCCTGGGGGTGACCAGTGCCATCGATGCCGGCGGCGGGTTCCAGAACTACCCCGAAGACTATCAGGTCATCGAACAACTGGCCCGCGCCGATCAGCTCACAATCCGTATCGCCTACAACCTGTTCACCCAGCGCAAAGGCCAAGAACTCGAAGACTTTGAGCAATGGACTGCCATGGTGCGACTTGGCGAAGGGGACGCTTACTATCGCCACAACGGCGCGGGCGAGATGTTGGTCTTCTCTGCGGCCGACTTTGAAGATTTCCTTGAGCCACGCCCCGACTTGCCGCCAGGGATGGAAGGCGAGCTCGAGCGTGTCGTACGTCATCTGGTAACCAACCGATGGCCGTTCCGCCTGCACGCCACCTACGACGAGTCGATCAGCCGCATGCTCGACGTGTTCGAGAAAGTGAACCGTGAGATTCCGTTTAGCGGGTTACGCTGGTTCTTCGATCATGCCGAGACAATTTCGCCCCTCAACATTGAGCGGGTGAAGGCACTTGGCGGTGGTATTGCGATCCAGCACCGCATGGCGTTCCAAGGTGAATATTTTGTGGATCGCTACGGTGCCGACGCCGCCAAGGAGACGCCACCGGTCAAGCGCCTGCTCGAGATGGGAATCCCGATTGGCGCGGGTACCGATGCCACCCGGGTAGCGAGCTACAACCCTTGGACTGCCCTCTATTGGCTGGTCTCGGGACGAACGGTTGGCGGCCTGGCTCTGTACGATGAATCAGATCGAATTTCCCGCGAAACTGCACTGGAACTGTGGACAGCCGGCAGTGCCTGGTTCTCGACCGAAAACGGCCAAAAGGGCCAGATCAAAGTGGGGCAACTGGCCGACCTTGCAGTGCTATCCGCCGACTATTTCTCAGTGCCAGAAGAGGCGATCAAGTCGATCGAATCGGTGTTGACCGTGGTTGGTGGTCGTATCGTCTATGCTACGGGCAAATTCGAACCACTGGCCCCGCCCCCACTGCCGGTCTTGCCTGACTGGTCGCCGGTAGTGCGGGTTCCCGGACACTATCGCCCAACCCAACAGCACACGCATCGCGCCCTGCCGCACCAATGCGTTGGCGCCTGTGCTGTACATGGCCACCACCACGACATTGCACGCCAATCACGTGTGCCGGCATCCGACCTGACTGGTTTTTGGGGCGCTCTAGGTTGTTCCTGTTTCGCCTTTTGAATAATGCGTGAACCTGGGTCAGCAGCCATGGCCCCTCACACCTTCCGAGGTCAACATGCGCTATTCCAAGATTTTGCTCGGACTGCTGCTCTCCTTCGTGGTCGGTATCGGTTGCCGACTGTTCGGCATCCCCGTGCCATCTCCTCCAGTGCTGACGGGAGCTCTGCTGGTTTTTGCCATGAGCTGCGGCTACTGGCTGGTTGACCGTTATCTGACCACTCGCCCCGCCGAGAACAAACGACACTGCGGTGGCCATGCGCTGGAAAAGGAAAAGACACCATGACTGCGCTGATTGTAGGTGTCCTACTTGGTCTGGCGATTGGTGCTATCTGTCGATGGCTCGACATCCCGTCACCAGCCCCGCCCACACCGATCGGCGCGCTACTGGTGGTGGCGATGACTGTCGGCTATGTGCTGGCCGGTCACGTGGTCTGATCGCTAGGCGGACACGCTCGCCACACATCAGGAGCACCATGATGCCCAGTCTACCCCTTGCTCGTTTGCCGGCTCCCGATATTGGACTCTTGTACCTGCGTCTCACGGGGGCTTTGCTACTTATCTACGTTCATGGTCTACCCAAGATTCTACATTTCAGCAATGAGTTGCAGCGTATTGAAGATCCTTTTCACCTCGGTCGGCACGTAACCCTGGTGCTCGCGGTGTTCGCCGAAGTTGTCTGCCCTGCTGCCATCGCCCTAGGCTGGATGACGAGACTCGCTACCTTACCAATTCTGTTCTTACTACTTGTGTCGATGCTGGTGGTTCATCCCGAGTGGAGCATTGCGGAAGGACAGTTCGGCTGGTTACTGATCATCATATTCGGCACGATCTTTCTCGCCGGACCAGGCCGTTTTTCCTTTGAGGGACGCCCCGGCATGACTCAAACGTGAATCGCGCCACACATGATGTTGAATTTCCATCTCTTAGACCGTGGCACATCATGAAGCGAGAGACTTTCTTGTCTACCAGCCTTGGTTTTATCGCAGGCTATGTTGACACTTTGGGCTTTGTTGCCTTGATGGGACTGTTCACCGCTCATGTGACCGGCAACTTCGTCCTGCTTGGTAGTGAACTAATCCACCCCGATCACGGTGCAATTATCAAGCTTGTTGCTTTTCCCGCCTTCATTCTGGCGGTCGCAGTTGCACGACTTATATCGATTAGATACTCAGGAGCAGACGCATCGACAGCAAGCCTGCTCCTGCTGATGCAGGCTTTACTCTTAACGGCATTCATGGCAGCAGGACTCTCTGCGATTCCTATTGGCGATACGAGTCAACCACTTCCTCTACTTGCCGGTACGCTCGGCGCTGCTGCTATGGGGCTACAGAATGCAGCAAGCCGCCTGGTGCTTTCTCATTTGGCACCCACGACGGTCATGACTGGCAATGTCACACAGCTAATCATTGATGCGGTCGACCTCATCTGGCAAACCGACGAAACCACCTGGAAAACAGCCCGAGCACGCATGTCCCGCATGCTGCCGCCTGTGCTGGCGTTTGCCATCGGTGCGGTATGTGGCGCCCTGGGTATTGCCCGCGTCTCATTTTGGGCATTACTGGTACCGATCAGCTTATTGCTCTGGCAAGGGTTCGCTCTACGCATGCATCAACTTGTGGAAAGTTGACCCCCCATTTGCAACTTCACCGGCAAGAAAAGGGGCCTTAGTCAAAAATAGAAAAACTGTCGAAACACGAGTGAGAACGAGTCATGACAGCAAACCCGGATCATCCTCGCCGCCACCCCCGCTCAGGCTGGAGCGCACTGTCGGTACCTTTGTTCCGATCTGTCTGGCTAGCCACCGTCGTGTCCAACATCGGAACAACGCTCAGTAACGTCGGCACTGGTTGGCTGATGACCTCACTGACGCCATCGGCGCTGATGGTGACGCTGGTGCAAGTCGCCACAACCCTCCCCGTTTTTATCTTTGCCCTACCCGCTGGCGCGCTCGCCGATGTGCTCGATCGCCGCAAACTTCTGGTTGGTAGCCAAGTGCTGATGGCCATCGTCGCGACCCTGCTATGGCTTGGCGTATCAGCTAACGCTATCTCACCCTCTCTGTTGATCGCCGCAAGCTTCTTGATGGGCAGCATCGCTGCGTTTTCGGGGCCCGCCTTTCAGGCCATCGTGCCCGAGTTGGTGCCTAAATCCGAGCTGTCGTCCGCCATCTCCGCCAACGGTATTGGCATCAATATCGCCAGAGCGATTGGTCCTGCCATCGGCGGTGTTCTCATCGGCGTTGCGGGGATTGCCTCCCCCTTTCTTCTTAACGCTGCTTCCTTTCTAGGAGTCATCGCCGTGTTCGTGCTCTGGCACCCAGTACAGAAACGCAGCCTGCTGCCGGCCGAACATCTTGCTTCAGCCGTTCGTTCCGGCCTGCGATTTAGCCGCGAAGCACCGGCGTTACGGGCCACCTTGATTCGCACGGCAAGCTTCTGTCTTTGCGCCAGCGGCTACTGGGCGTTGTTGCCACTCATTGCAAAACAATTGTTGCATGGTGACGCATCCACTTATGGCATTTTGCTCGGCTCGATCGGCGCTGGCGCAGTGGGTGGCTCCTTTATTCTGCCCGAAGCCCGCTCTCGTCTTCGGCCTGAAAGCCTCGCCACGGCGGCGAGTGTCGTTACAGCAATCTCCATTACCGGGATAGCGTTAACCCACTCAACCATCTTGTGTGCCGTCCTATTGGCCTGGGCCGGTGTCGCCTGGATCATGGCTGTTTCGACATTTAACGTGGCGGCCCAAGCGACACTACCCACGTGGGTGAAAGCCCGAGGGCTTGCCATGTATCAGGTTGTCTTCGGCGGAGCCATGGCATTAGGCAGTGCCTCCTGGGGATGGCTGGCAGAGCATAGCAGCATCACGACCGCATTGATCGGGTCGGCCATCGTGCTGGCGATAACAGTATTGCTGCTGTATCGCATCCCCCTGCCCGCTCAAGACGACATGGACTTGACCCCATCGGCGCATTGGCCAGATCCATCTGTGCATCCCGATACCCAGATAAAGCGTGGACCGGTGATGGTGACGGTGGAGTACCACATCGACCCCTCACGCCAGGATGAGTTTGTTACAGCACTAGAAGCACTTGGTCGCATCCGGCGACGCGACGGCGCAATACTGTGGCGGCACTTTACGGATATTCAGAATCCGTCACATCAGATAGAGATGTTCATGCTTGAGGACTGGGTACAACATTTACGGCAACACGAGCGTGTGACAACTACCGACAAGCAAATCCAATCGATTGTTAATTCATTCCATCTGGATGGACAGCTTCCGAAGGTTTCACATTATATTTCTCCCTAATGCGGCCGTCTGTCCTGAACTGCCCACTGCCCCTGTAATCATCGGAATAAACACTACAGACCGTGCTGGGACACTGACAACCTGCCTGTTTCTACTCGGGATTGGTAACCCTCGTGAGTACCTGCATAGCCGCCCACTTATGATTCCGGGCCCACGATCGGTTATCTCACGTTTGATTGAAACGAGGAGAATTGGGGGACACAAATCCTTATCTCAACGACTTGTTAGGTGAGCTCAGAAGTTCTGCCACATGCCGAGTGCAATCGAGTGCTGTTCGCGCATAGCAGGAACAGCATTTGCCGTCGGATTACCACCGAGTACCTAGGCACCGTTCGCTTCGTTATTAAGGCGGGTATAGAGCATGTAGAGTTGAGTCCTTTTGCTTAACTGATAGTTATAAGCGACGCTCCTCATCCAGGCACCACTGTTATCGACGTCGGCGTCCCCCTTCCATGAGCGCGCCTTGCCGTATAAAACGGAAAAGATGCTGTTGCCGAGCGTGTAACTGGCCAGCATGCTGCCGTAGTTGCGGCTTCGGCTCATTCCAGTGGAGTGGATGTTGTTTAGGTTGTCGTGTTCGATCAGCCCGGCCAAGTAGAGCGGGCCGAAGTAGTAGCCTGCGGCCAGAAATTGCGCCAGGCCGTTGCCGTAGAAACCGCCGGAGGTCACCAGCATGTCACGGTTCTGCTGCACGCCGTAACCGACGCGCAACGGCCCACGCTCGTATCGCACGTTGGCCGAGACCACGTATGAACCGCCACGAGACGCCTCCTTCCCGCCGATGCCCGCGCTGTTTCCAGAGGTCAATGAATACTGGATCCGCGAACTTAGGCCGTTAATATTCGGCGTCAGATACTCGACGGAGTTGGCGAGACGCGCGTCGAAACCGCCGGTAGTGATGTCACCGCCGTTCAACCACAGCGTTGCGTCATTCGAAATGCCGCTCCAATACTGGAAGCTGTTGCCGGCGATGTCGTGCAGGTCATCCGTCGGAGCCAGGAAGCTGCCAAGCTTAAACGTACCGAAAGTGTCACTACTCAGGCCGAGAAAGGTCTCACGGGTACCGAGAAAGCCCCGGCTCAACGGCGCGGCCGAACTGTCATCGATGGCGACGCCGCTCTCGACCTGCCAGATTGCCTTCAGGCCATTGCCCAAGTCTTCGGACCCCCTGAAGCCGATGCGCGAGAAATTGTTCTGGACCTTGGTCACTGTCGGTCCCTCGGTACTGCCGGCCTTGGTCGACTCAATATCCCCGTGTATGCGGCCGTAGATGGTTACGTCAGCATAGGAGGTCGAAGCCAGCCCAATGGCAGTGAACGCGGCAAGCATTTTTTTTTTGCATCATGCGGTTTCTCCGGCGTTTTCTCAGTTTGTGCTTCTTTATTAAATGTAGCGTGTTGGCGCTCACTGAAAATTGACCAGATAACCGAGGGTTTGCTCATTGAAAATTGACCAGGGTGACTAACCATCC
>NZ_JBVMAE010000056.1:0-10300 GCF_055597485.1 Crenobacter sp. CS_VA4 | reverse complement strand
AAATCTTTGGATTAACCCAAAAAGCTGAGCCTGAACACTCAGCGGAACGCCGAAAGGCCACTGGAAGTGGCGAGCCGACTCTTCGGCGGTAATCGCGGCAGCTGACATGCCTGCCGCAAACCTGGTTTTTCAACAGAATCAACTCTAAACCGGACGTTCACAAAACAGGTCAGTGTTTGGCACTTTCGCCGGGCACTACTTCTTGACCCACTGACCGTCAGGGGTTCTTACATAACTCCCCGGCGCTGTCTTTTCTATGGCTTTCTGTCCAGCCAGGACGGCCACCTGATCCAAGGTAGCGCCGTTTTTCTTGGCGATGGCTTCGTAGGCGGCACGGCGCTTGGCATTGATATCCGCGGCGAGCCCCACAGCGTCCGGCGTTGCCTTGACCACACCCAGAAAACCATCGGGTTGCTCCCCCACCAGCCCCTGTGACTTGGCACTGTCCAGGTCGAGCGCCATGGTCAGCGTACTGAAGGCCAGCAAGAGCACCGCCATCAATCTCGTTGTCGTTTTCATCGCCGGTTCCTAGAACAATGAGCGGTCATTACTGAGTTGATCGACATCTTTTTCCACCTTGAGGCGGATCTCATGGTCAATCTTCACATTCAGATTGATGGTGATCGGTTCCTTCGGGGCCTCGAGCGCGATCCGAGGGGTACAGGCCACCAGAGGCAGCAAGGCCACAAGCCAAACAACGGGTTTCATATGGGTCCTCCGCGTCATGTCAGCGTGAGCCTTCCGCCGGCCTCCGTTCCAATGCCCGCCGGGCTATCTCGTCACCGATGCGCAGGCTGCGTAACAGCTCCAGCACATTCTCCCGGTGCGTGTAGTTTAGTACGACCGGCAGGCCGTTTTGCTGCGGGTTCTGGCCCTTGATGGTCACCACCGCATCCAGCCAACCGTCCGGCTTCATGTTCAGGCGGGCCTGAAAGTCGTGAATCGCCAGGTCGCTCAAGGTATCCAGCGCCAGCTGCACCGCGCGGTTGGACTGGCCCATGGAACTGACGCCGGCAGACGGGAAGACCTTGAGCGATACGGGGCCGTCATTGCTGATGAGCCCCCCCTGCAAGGCCAGCGAGTCCTTCATCAGCTGCAGCGGCAGCGACCCGCCGACGCGGCCGGCGAGCTGCACGGTCGGGTTCGGGTCGTTCTGCAGGGCGGCCACCTCCGCAAGGTCAACGTGGCTGATCGTCACCGTCTGATACTGCGCGGACGGCCATTGCAGGGCTGGGGCGCGCATGGTGCCGCCCAGCACCTCGGCGTAAACATCGGCGAAATGCCAGGTGACCAGGTCGGATCGCACCGTCATGCGGACATTGCGCACTGGGGTGCCCAGCCCCAGCTCGGCCAGCTGGACGGGCCCGGTGCTGGTGAGCGTCAGGCCATCTTGGAGCAGCTCGATACGCGCGGTCCCATTGCCGCCCGAAGCCAGAATGCCGCCCCAGTTCAGCGCCAGCCCGGACACGGCCATATCGCCTTGCAACTGCCAGTGATCCTGCCATTGCCAGCGCCCTTGGCCAGTGAGCACGCCCTTCTGCAGGGTGACGCCGAGAATACGGCTCATCGCGGCGGACAGCGGCGTTGTCATCGCCACCATGCCGCTCGCGCCGGTTTTCTTCCCACGGCCGACCAGCCCCGCGGTCAGCATCAGCTCGGATTGCCAGGCCGGCACGCGCAGCCTGGCCCTCGCTTGCTTCCCGGAGACGGTCATCTGGCCGGTGGCGGCCGGCAACACCCCGCGTGTCACCACTACACCGCCGGCGTTGACCTGCAGGGCGCCGAATACCCCCTGGGGGCCGAGGCGCAGCGGCGTGGAGGCGATTACGCTGATCGGCTTGATCAGCGTGGTGCCGATCACCCCCTCGGCCAACGTGGCGCGACTGCCCGTGCCCAGAAACCACCGCTCTTCTTTGCGATACCAGGGGGCGGCCACCGTCACGCCGCCGCCCCGAGCATAGAACAGAAGTCGGGAACGACCTTCCAGTGCGCCTTCCCAGCGCCCTCGCGCATGGCCGGCGCTGAGCACCCCGCTGACGGGGTAGTGGCGGTAGCGGCCAGTGAGCTCTGCCCTTGTGGCCCAGCGCGGCGCGTGGAAGTCGCCCACGGGTAAGCGCAGCGCCAGCATCAGCTCCGGCCCCTTGACCGTCAGGCTGGCCGGTTCGCCGGCGGGGCCTGCGGCATCGACACGGCCCAGCCAGGACCCGGTGAGCGTATGCCCGGCGGCTCTGCCCGCCAGATCGAGTCGTCCTTGCCAGACCCACTGGGCCTGCTGCCACGACAAGCGGCTGTCGACGGTCTTGAGCCTGATCTCCTGATACTGCAGTTCGGCAGAGATCGTGCTTGCACCGGTCGGTGCCAGCGGCAGCGCCAGCGGGCGGGGCCAGCTCAGGCGCAGCTCCTCGGGAAGCCGTATTGCTGCCGGCAGCAACTCCAGCCCCTGCCGGGTCCAGCGCAGCGGCACCGTGCCGGCCAGCTCCGGCCCGGCCAGCGTCAAGCTGCCCTGGCCGCGCGCCACGCCGACGCCCTCGGTATCGAGGGCCAGCCGCACGGTGCCTTGCGGGCCGGCCGCCCGCAGGTCCAGGCGCAGCGACTGCACCCCGTCCATATTGCCGCTGGCCTGCAGCGCTTGCCTGGCTTCCAGGCTCCAGCCGCCCCCGAGCGCCACCGGTGCCCCGAGCACAGCGTTCAACCGCCATCGCTTGGCGGCTAGGTTGGCCGAAAGCGCCGCATCGCTCCGTTGCGGCTGGCCCAGATAACCCAGCTGCCGCCCCTGCGCCTGGAAGGCGCCGTCCAGACGCTTGTCCTGCCACACGCCCTTGCCCGTGAAGCTCAGCGCACCCAGGAGCTTGGGGGCCAGGTCCGCCGCCTGGATCTGCCCTTGCGCGGTCCAACGCCCGGAGAGGCGGTCGTAGACCGCGGTCGCCTTGCTGTGCCGATACGATGCTTGGGCATGCCAGCGCTGCTCGCGCTGGTGGATGACCACCGCCATCGGCGGCAAGTCGGGAATGGAGAGAGCGTCGATGGAGAGATCGAAGGGGGGGGTCCAGGGGGGCGGAGTCAGCTCCTTCGCACCGGTGACGCATTTGGGCAGGCTCATGCTGCTCATGGTGATCGTCACTGGCCGCCAGCCGGTGACCCGCAATCGCCCGCCGACGGCGCTCACGCAGCCGTTTTGCAGCCTTTGCCACTGCGTCAGTTCCAGCCCCTCCCGCCAGACTAGACCCTGCACACGTAAACCCTGCGCATAAGCGATGACCGCCACCACGAGTACTACCACTAGTGGCAGCAGCGCCAGCACGATCAGCCAGCGATAGTAGCGACGCACAAGACGAGAGCCCATGCTCATTTGCCGCCCATCTGTTGCACGGTTCGCGAGTGTTGCCGGGCCGCCAGCCGGGAGCATGCCGCAACTCGTTTACGTCTCTGATTTCCACCCTGTACTTGAGCATATACGGGTGCCAGAGATCTGCTGCGCGATATGACCCCAAGGACAACACCACGCCAAATGGTCTGTCCTGGGTTTGATGGACATTCGTTTAAAAATTTGTGGGTGTGGTTCCCCCCATGACCGACCCCACCGTGAATAGCAAAACCCCTGAAGCGGATCAGTTAGCTCAGCCCGCCCCCTCCCATCACCGAACGCCTGACACTGACACGTGCCAACTCAACTACCCTGCTGCCGCCTATTCCATGCCCCTTTTTTGTTTTCATCCTCATTTAACTTGAAGGTTAAATGAGCAAGGTCTACGGTAGAGGCATGGACCAACTCAGCATGACTTTTGCCGCCCTGGCCGACCCAACCCGTCGGGCAATCCTCGCGCGGCTTACCCAGGGTGAGGCCAGCGTAACCGAGCTGGCCGCGCCCTTCGCCATCTCCCTACCGGCGGTGTCCAAGCACCTGCGCGTGTTGAGCGATGCGAACTTGATCGAACGCCGTGTCGATGCCCGCTGGCGCATCGTCAAACTCAAGGCCGAACCGCTCCGGGATGCCGGCGCCTGGATCGACGAATACCGCCGCTTCTGGGAAGGCAGCCTGGATAGGCTCGCCACGTTTCTGGAGCAAACCGACAACGAGGAGCAACCATGAGCCATACACTGACCATCACCCGCTTATTCAAGGCACCGCGCGAACGGGTTTTCGATGCCTTTACCCAAGTGGGCACGATCCAGGCCTGGTATGGGCCGGAAGGCTTTACCGTGCCCGCCTGCGTGGTCGACCCCAAGCCCGGTGGCAAGTACCGGATCGAGATGCATTCGCCCGAGGGCTCGGTGCACGTGGTGACCGGCGAATACCTGGAGGTGAGTCCCCCGGACAAACTGGTGTTCACCTGGGCCTGGCTCGAAGGCGCCGGCCGCGGACCCGAGACCACGGTCAGCCTGTCGTTCGCGGACAAGGCCGGGCAGACCGAGTTGACGCTGGTACAGACCGGCTTCACCACCGAACTGGCACGCGACAAGCACGGCCACGGCTGGGACTCCAGTTTCAACAGCCTGGATGCCATGCTCGACGGCCGCCCGCAAGCGGTCGAAGCTCGCCCCACGCTGCTGGGCGACCCGCGTAGCAGTTATGTGCGCAGCGCACGACTGGCGTTCGAGGAGAAGGGCATCGCCTACACGCTGCTGCCGCTGCCGCCTCACTCCCCTGAGATCGACGCCATCCATCCCAAAAGCAAGATCCCGGCCTTCCGTGCCGGCGGCAATACGCTATTCGAGACCAGCGCCATCATGCACTACGTCGACAGCGCCTTTCCCGGCCCGACGCTGATGCCGGAAAGCCCGTTCGAACGCTCCCAGGTCGAGCAGTGGATCAGCGCGATCAACGCCTATTACTACGACACGATGGTGAAACACTATGTGTTGCAGTACGTGTTTCCGAAAGGCGCGAACGGCCAGCCCGACCGCGCGGTGATCGACCAGGCCATCGCCGGCATGAAGCAAGACTTTGCCGTGCTGGACAAGGCCTATGGCGAGCGCGACTACCTGGTGGGCGACACCGTGACGCTGGCCGACCTGCTGCTCGCGCCGATTGTGTTCTATGTTTCCAGCATGCCCGAGGGCAAGGCCGTTCTTGAGCCATTTGCCAATGTCCGGCGGGCACATTCGGTCATGGCCCAGCGCCCGAGTTTCGCCGCCACCATGCCATCGCTGGAACACTGAACATAGCGCCGGTTCACGCCCGTTTTTAGATTCGAGGATAATGAGATGGATTATCTACCTGGCAAGTTTATCTGGTTCGAACATGTTTCCAGCGATGTGGAAAAGGCACGCGCCTTCTATGGCGAGCTGCTGGGCTGGAAAAGCGACGCGGTGCCGATGGGCGAAGGCACTTACCACATGATCATGAACGGTGAGGCCGGTATCGGCGGCTTCCGCAGCGCCGAGCCGGGGATGCCGACGCATTGGATGAGCTATGTGTCGGTCACCGATGTCGATGCAACGGCCGCAGCGGCGGCCAAGGCCGGCGCCAAGATTCTGCTGCCGCCGACCGACTTCCCGCTGGTGGGCCGCGGCGCCACGCTGCGAGACCCGCAGGGCGGCGTGTTCTCGATCTGGAAATCGAACCAGGGCGACCGCACCGACGTGAAATCCACGCCGATGGGCGACTGGTGCTGGAACGAACTGGTGACCAGCGACCCTCAAGCCGCCCTTGCCTTTTACCGAGGCCTGCTCGGCTATGAGATCGCCGAAATGCCAAAGGCCAACGGCGGCACGTATTACCTGCTGAAAACCGGCGACATCCCGCGCGGCGGTTTGCTGCAGAACCCGGCGCCGGACGCCCCGACCGCTTGGCTGCCCTATATCCGCGTGGCGGACTGCGACGCCACCTACAACAAGGCACTCAGGCTGGGCGCCACCAGTTGCGTAGGACCGACCGATATTCCCAACGTCGGCCGCTTCGCGGTGCTGCTGGACTCGTTGGGTGCTGCGGTCGGCATGTTGCGAGGGGATGAGTAGCGAGAGCACGAAAACACTCGTTAAGGGATGACCGGGACTGAGACTGCTGCTTTCTGAGGAACGGCATTGCTTCCGGTCATCCGTGAGGAAGCTTAGGACTGGGCCACAGAAGATGCTGAACCATGAAGCCTCAGCTCAGGCACTCAAAAACTGGCAAGCAAAAAACCCAGAATTATTCGTTAAACGCGTAATCAATCGTCCGGGACCTAACAGTTATGCAGCGGATTATGCACGGGCGCTTGCATGTGTACATTGCTGTCCGTTCTTGTCTTCGCCCTTGAAGCGACGCGCTAGGGCTGCTTCGCAGCGAACAAGGAGTCTTCGATTTCCTGCGCGACAAGGCTTTGTATCCGCCACATATTACGGTCCCGGATGCCATGTTCTTCCAGCATTGTCACAGTCCGGAACAGATATTGGGCTGCCGAGCCCCAGTGACCAGCTGCGCGAGCCAATACATGTGCGACCTTTTCCTGGGGTAACTTGCCTGCATACGCCATTCCGTCGCGTGCTGCGACAAAGGCTACTGCACGCAATATCCCGGCCTCGGTTTTAACCGAAATCCAGCGAGGAACATTGGTCGGTGGATTTGCGTCAATTTCCCGGCGCATCAACTGTCCCAGCTGTTTGAAATGATCTTGTACAGGAAGTCGGTATGCCAAGCCGTTGCAGCTTCCGCCCCGGTCGAGGGCCAGCATCAGGGCAGGCAACTCGCGCGTACCGCGCCAGCGAGTAAGTTTGAGACAGAACGATCGATGCCACCCGTAGGCAGTGGCGCTGCGGCTCTCCAAAAATTCGAACTCCGGATTCCATATCAGTGAGCCATAAGCAAAGACCCAAAGCTCTTCCGGTTTATATTCAAACAAAAGTGTCTCTACCATCGCATCAAACTCTGCTTCGGTGTGTTCGGTCGTCCCCGGTTCTGGTCCAGGATCGGGCTCAAAACGCTCAACACTCGCGACGAGTTCCGCAGTCAGATTTCTTCCATTAACGTGCATGGGGATTTTTTTGTCCATATTTGACTCCCAATACTGATAGTCAATTGAACCACCTCAGACGAAGTATTTGATGCAATAAGCAACCTCTTGCCTACCGTGGAACACGATGTTCAAATTCGAGAGAAACAGTGGCCAAACATGCGACGGCTTTTTGTTTCCGCCATCAATTTATGATGATCACTGGCTCGATAAATACGGTTCCGTTATCTTGTCAGTCGCGGCGATATGCCTTATTGATGTTCTTCCAACAGTCGTCGAACTGCATCAACGTCAAATAGACTAGAAATTGAAGCCTAGCATACAGGAGCACTACTTTTGACCGTCTCGACGCGACCGGTTATGCATAACTATTTCTAGATTAAGAGATTGAAGTTCTGGAGGTGGGCGGTTGCGAGAGGTAGAACAAGCCAATGTCGCGGTCCGCATCCACTACGATATGGTCGTACGGGTCGCGATCTTCGATGACCGCTGAGGGTAATTATGCGACAGTCGGTGGCCGGTGCGCGCCGCCAAGAGCCGTCGTTAACACTGATTCCATTGAGCTGCACGCGAGCGGAAGGCGGCCTCATTGCAGAGCCCGTTTCCTGGACGCCAACGAAGGCCCGTCATCTGCTATCGTCATGTCTATGCAGCCAATCATCACCATATCGAATCTCTCCAAGACCTACGCTTCAGGCTTCCACGCTTTGAAGCGCATCAGCCTGGATATTCGTCGCGGAGAAATCTTCGCGTTGCTGGGTCCCAATGGGGCGGGCAAGACCACGCTGATCAGCACGATCTGCGGCATCGTCAAGCCAACCGAAGGCAGCGTGCTTGTCGACGGTCACGACATCGCGACTGACTACCGCGCGGCTCGCTCCATGATCGGCCTCGTGCCGCAAGAACTGACAACCGATGCGTTCGAAACCGTGTGGGCGACCGTGTCGTTCAGCCGCGGACTGTTCGGCAAACGGAAAAACCCGGCCCACATCGAAAAAGTACTTAAAGCGCTGTCACTGTGGGACAAGAAAGATAACAAGCTCATCACGCTGTCAGGCGGCATGAAGCGTCGCGTTCTCATTGCCAAGGCACTGTCGCATGAGCCCGCGATCCTGTTTCTCGACGAGCCGACAGCGGGCGTCGATGTCGAACTGCGGCGGGACATGTGGCAACTGGTGCGTTCGCTCCAGGACAGTGGCGTGACGATCATCCTGACCACGCACTACATCGACGAAGCCGAAGAGATGGCCGACCGGATCGGAGTGATCAGCAAGGGGGAGATCATTCTAGTGGACGACAAGGCCGAACTGATGCGCAAGCTCGGCAAGAAACAATTGACGTTGCAGCTGGAGGCCGCGCTCGAGCGTGTTCCTGCCGGACTCGTCGGCTACCAGCTGGATCTTGCGAACGACGGGACCGAACTGATCTACACCTACGACACGCAAGGCGAGCGCTCCGGCATCATTGCGCTGCTGCAAGGCCTTAACGAGGCTGGCATCCGGTTTAAGGATCTCCAAACGACGCAAAGTTCGCTCGAAGACATCTTCGTCAGCCTGGTGAGGGACAGAAAATGAACATTCACGCGGTCCGCGCGATTTACCGGTTCGAGATGGCGCGTACCTGGCGCACGCTGATGCAGAGCATCATCTCGCCGGTCATTTCGACGTCGCTGTATTTTGTCGTCTTCGGCGCGGCAATCGGGTCACGCATTCCCGAAAGCCACGGCATCAGCTACGGCGCTTTCATCGTGCCGGGGCTCATCATGCTGTCGCTGTTGACGCAAAGCATTGCCAACGCTTCCTTCGGCATCTACTTTCCCAGGTTTACGGGGACGATCTACGAGCTCTTGTCGGCGCCGGTTTCCTATCTTGAGATTGTGGTGAGCTATGTCGGGGCGGCGGCGACCAAGTCGATCGTCCTCGGCCTGATCATCCTTGCGACAGCGGGACTGTTCGTGCCACTCCACGTCGCTCATCCCTTGTGGATGCTGCTGTTTCTCGTGCTAACGGCGGTGACGTTCAGTCTCTTCGGTTTCATCATCGGCATCTGGGCGGATGGTTTCGAAAAGCTGCAGATCATACCGCTTCTGATCATCACACCTTTGACGTTTCTCGGCGGCAGCTTCTATTCCATCGATATCTTGCCGCCGTTCTGGAGAACGACCGCGTTGTTCAACCCGGTGGTCTATCTGATCAGCGGCTTTCGCTGGAGCTTCTACGGCATTGCGGACGTCAATGTCGGCGTCAGCCTCGCCATGACGATAGCGTTCCTCGCACTGTTCATGGCGGTCGTGGCGTGGATTTTCAAAACCGGATATCGGCTCAAGACCTAGTTCTTCGGCCTCGGTGCGAATCTGACCCGCCAATCATGCTATGCGTTGCGCACAAGTAACCTGCAGGATCGGGCAACTGCGGCACCTCCGAGTTCGCGGTAACGAGGCACTTTGTTTAGTCGCTGAACCGGTAGCCTGACGGCGCCGTTCGGCGTCGGCGCGTACGAAGCAGCCTGTTACCAATCGCACGCCGGACGACGCCGGGCTCGCATAGCGGATAAATACGGTACGTATGAACTGCCATGATCGACGCGACTTATCTTTAGAACAACGCGCGCGAAGGACCGCTATCAGCCCTAACCTGCTGATGCCGGTGACGCTGGCCAGCTGTGCCGGTGACTTTTGGCCAGATTTGCCCTTTTGGGCCGGTAGTGACCAGGGGGCGAAATTGCACCTGAATTACACACTCCTGCGCCCCCTGACAATGGCCGAACTAGGCTTCGGTCCAATGTGACTGGCAGGCCGCAATCGGCCGAGGCGGTGTAAAAACGTTCTCTCGCCGTAGACTGGGGCAACGCATGTCGCGAGGCTGGCTCCATGACATGATCCAAGCGATGAGGGCGTGAGCCCATGTCGCTCTTGTCCCGACCGGAAAACCCACCATCGCGGCCCTTGTCTACCTAGCTGCCACTAGTGGTGCGATTGAATCGCCCTCATCCGTGCACGCAGCACCCCGACCGCTAGCGGCAGCAGTGACACGCCAATGACGCCAAGCACGAGCAGCGGAAAATTCTGTGCCACCACCGGAAGGTTGCCAAATAGTCTGCCGCCGTAGACGAACAAGGGTACCCAGCAGCAGGAGCCCACCAGCGAAAGAGCCAAGAAGCGCCGATATGGCGTGCCAAGACTGCCTGCGGCGAACGGTACGTAGGTGCGCAGAATCGGCAGGAAGCGGCCGATCACGATGGCCTTGCCGCCATGGCGAGAGAAAAACGCCTGAGTGCGCTCGATATGGTCGTGACGGAACAGTCGTGACTGCGGGTTCGCAAATAGCTTACGACCTGCCAATCGTCCCACCCAGTAGTTGGCGTTGTCG
>NZ_JBVMAE010000055.1:0-10304 GCF_055597485.1 Crenobacter sp. CS_VA4 | reverse complement strand
TTGGAATTGGCGAAGCAGGTCGGGGCCCGCGACGCGCAAGCCTTGGCCAATGGCCTGGCTTTGCTGATTGAAGGCGCTTACGCCGCCAGTCAGACCTATGAGCCCGGACATCCCCTGCTGGCTGCGCTGCCTCAGGTAGCCGAGGTGATGCTTGCCGCGGCCAGCGTCCCTAGCGCGTGATGTAGGTCTGAAGGCCCTGCCAAGCCACAAGTTTGTCCGTCAATGCCAGAGTATCGGCTGGGCTGGTGGTGAGCATGGCATAGGTCCTGATCCTGCGGGAATCAGCTTATGACCCCAGCTTGCACGCGGTCTGGCCGATGAAGGCCACCGCCTCCAGCCTGGGCAGTTTTGCCAGCTGGTCGACCCGCGGGTTGGCCTCAGCTTCGAGCATCATGTGGCCGACATGCAGATGTACGAGGCAGGAAGAACAGTATTCAGGTCGGTTATTACTGGCGAGCTAGACACTGCCTCTGCTATCCCAGGCCCAATTCGCTCGGTCCGCTTTCGACCCAGGCTGTGTGGAAACGCGATCGCTGGCTACACTGATGCCATCAGGGTAAGCAGGGCCACGGCATGAAACGCTTTATCAAAGGCGAAGATCGAACGCAGATCACCTTGCTACCCAAGTGCTTGGATGACTACGTTGCCGACGATAATCCGGTTCGTGTCGTCGAGGTCTTCGTCGAAGGGCTCGAGCTGGGCCCCCTTGGCTTCGACGGCGTTGTGCCTGCGGCGACGGGGCGACCGTCGTATCACCCGTCGGTGCTGCTGAAGATCTACCTCTATGGCTACCTCAACCGCCTCCAGTCCAGCCGACGTCTGGAACGCGAGAGCCAGCGCAACGTCGAGCTCATGTGGCTCACCGGCCACCTGACGCCGGATTTCAAGACCATTGCGGACTTCCGCCGCGACAATGGCCCGGCAATCCGCAACGTGTGTCGTCAGTTCGTGGCCCTGTGTCGCAAGCTCGATCTGTTCTCGCAGGCCATCGTGGCCATCGACGGCAGCAAGTTCAAGGTCAAGGCGGTGAACAACCGCGACCGCAACTTCACCAGCGGCAAGCTCCGGGCGCGCATGGCGCAGATCGAGCAAAGCATCGACCGCTACCTGGCGGCGATGGACACCGCCGATCGCACCCAGCCCGAGGGCGCTGAAGCCAAGACGGCCCGGCTCAAGGACAAGATCGTGATCCTGAAGCAGCAGATGCAGGCGCTCAAGGAGATGGAGATCCGGCTGCACGACGCGCCGGATGGCCAAGTCTCCCTGACCGACCCGGATGCGCGCTCCATGGCCACCAGTGGCCGTGGCACCGGCATCGTTGGCTACAACGTGCAAACGGCGGTGGACAGCAAACACCATCTGATCGTCGCGCACGAGGTGACCAATGTCGGCAATGATCGCGGCCAGCTGTCCACGATGGCGCAGCAAGCGCGTAACGCCATGGGAATTGAAAAGCTTACCGTCGTGGCGGACCGCGGCTACTTCAAGGGCGAAGAGATTCTGGCCTGTGAGCAGACCGGCATTACCGCCTACGTGCCCAAGCCGCTGACCTCGGGCAGCAAGGCGGAAGGTCGCTTCGGCAAGCAGGACTTCATCTACCTGGCCGATGTCGATGAATTCCGCTGCCCGGCGGGGCAGCGGCTGATCAAGCACTATTCCACCATCGAGCACGGCATGCTGCTGCACGGTTACTGGTGTTCGGTATGTCAGGCTTGCCCGATGAAGCCTCACTGCACCACCGGCACCGAACGGCGCGTCAAGCGCTGGGAGCACGAGGCCGTGCTCGATGCGATGCAGCAGCGACTGGATCGCGAACCCGAGAAAATGCGCCTACGACGGCAAACCGTCGAGCACCCGTTCGGCACGATCAAGTCCTGGATGGGGTCGACGCATTTCCTGACGAAGACACTCGCGCGCGTGAGCACGGAGATGAGCCTTCACGTACTGGCCTACAACTTCAAGCGCTTGATCGCGCTGCTCGGCGTGGGGGGCGCGATGGCAGCGATAAGGGGTTGAGGGGCGCCAGTCCTTGTTCGCGTCACGACCGCCTAAGTCACGTACCCACCCGCCTCAGGACCCATCACCGACCACTGAACACTTGCTGGATCGAGTCCGGCGCTTCGACAGCGATGTTGCTTATATCGTCCCTACGCGGATCGCGATCCACAGCACGCGAGCGGTTTGCACACAGCCTGGACCCGAAGCAGCCGACCAGCTAGTCACTGCTGACCGGCGGCTCCTCGGCCAAACCAGGCGTTCACCTGGAGTTGATCTCTGATTACCTATGCCTGCTAATCTGACAGATCACTCGAACAAACGATTATCTTGCCTGACATGCCGCTTCGTCAGCGACTAGGCAGCTGCGGCTTTATTCATCATTTCGCAGACAGCAAGCATTGACCAAGAGCGCATGAGGAACTTAGTTCCTCAGCATGAATGACAAGCTAGGCCAGCGGACGTTTTCAGCGCGCATTCCGCCAACATCCTGAGGTCTTGCAATACACCGCGCACATAAGTGATCTGGTTGATCGCCCAGCACTCTTCTTCAGCCATCATCTGCTCAACGGTATAGCCCGGAGGCAACGGGGTTTCGCTCATCGCGCGATAGGGAATATACGGGTCGCTCTCCTCATCGGTCATTCGAAATGCGGGGGCGACGTAGTGGTTTTCCTGCTCCAGGATAAAAGCGATAACTTGTGGGGCCAGCTCGCCCAGCATCAGCAGTTCGTACAGCATGCGGGCACTGGGCAGGTCGTCGTCCGCACTCCCCTGCAGTACACCGTAATGGCCAAAACCATGTTCTTCACGAATGACCCGCACACCCTTCATGTGCGCCTGCCGAATATGGGGCGCCAGATTCTGTAACGCCTGCAACGGCTGCTCGCAGGCATTGATCATGTTGCCGAAGTCGAACAAGGCGTGAAGGCGTGGGTGATTGAGGCGCAGGAGCAACTCGGCAATTTCCCCGCTTTTGAGCTCCTCATGTTGCTCGAAATCGAAATAGAGGCCGTGGCGGTCCGCCAGTTGCGCCAGGTAGTGTAGGTCGGTCTCGATCAGCCCCATCACTTGGGAAAGCCGCCCCTCGTAGCGAGAGTAGACGCGTATATTCTGTACCCCCATAACCCGCGCGATCTCCACCGCACGATCCACGTCTGCCTTTTGGGTGCTGCTGATCTCCAGATGGATCGTCAGCCCCAACTCATCGGCCCGACGGGCGACCGTACGCAGTTCATCGTCACTCATCCGGCTGAGGCTGCGTTCTTCCCCATCCAATAAATGAATACAAACGCCGTCCAGTCCATGGCGCCAAGCGAAATCGAGCAGTTCGATCGGCCGGTACTGACCGTAGGTCAGATTGATCAGAAAGGGATAGGCGTGGCCGAACAGGCGTAGGCTGTCGAGCCGTTCCAACAGCTTTGCGGCGATGGCAGGCGTGAGTTCGGGAACCGGCCATTGTTCCTGGCCGCCTACGTTGTGGCTCAACAGAGAGTTGAATCGATCCTGGATGTCTTGCATGAGCAGCATACTTTCAAGTTAGGGCAGTGACCGGGCACTAGCCGAATTTCAACCCAAGACCGCAGACGACGAGGCCAAGTACACAGGTGGCTTGCAGCAGGCTCATGGGTTGCTGACCCGACAGGGCGCCAAACACGAACACCAGTAGAGTGCCGATGGCAGTCCAAACGGCATAGGCTACCCCAATCGGGATTTCACGCATTGCCACCCCCAGCAGCCAGATACTCATCCCCATCGCGCCAATGGTGCAAAGTGATGGAATGAGTACGCTAAAGCCGTTACTGCGCTTGAGGCCGATAGCCCACACTGCCTCAAAGACCCCTGCGATCAGCAGGCTAATCCAGGCCATGTCGTTTCCCCGGCTTATCCACTTTGGCGTTCATGCTTCGCCTTCCTCACCCCAGGGTTGTTCCATCTGGCTATCCACCGAGATGCGCACCGCATCGTGGCGCCAGTATTCATGGTCGCAGTCGATCAGTGCGCCATGCTGGTCATAGTTCACTCGGGTAATTACTAAGATCGGGCTGCCCGCGGTCACGCTCAGGCGCTGGGCGACCTCGCCGCGAGCTGCCGAAGGGTAGATGTCGAAACGCGAACGGGAAAAGTGGATGTCGTAGTGTTTCTCGTACATCAGGGTGAGTGACTGCGACAGGTCCCGTTCCAGGATGTTGGGGAAGCGCTCCGGCTTGAGGAAATGCTCAACATACGAAACGGCACGGCCATCCAAGTAACGCAACCGGCAGATCTGGTATAGCCGGCTTAAGGCGGAAAGCTCCATTTCCTTGCACAGCGCCGGGCTGGCCATGATTTGGCTGGTCGCCACCACCTTGGTTTCTACCTGACGCCTTTGTCGCGTCACCATCTTTTGGAAATACGTTCGATAGAGCGGGTTGTAGACAAGGCGCGGATAGGCCACAAACCAGCCGCGGCGTTCTTCACGGTAGATGCGCCCCTCGGCTTCCAGCGCCAGCAATGCATCCTTGAGGGTGATGCGGGTGGTGGAAAAAAGCTCGCTCAGCTCGCGTTCGGAGGGCAGTTTCATTCCGGGGGAGAGCAAACCGCTTTCTATCTGGCTTTCCAGCGATTGGCGGATATGGGTGATCTGAGTGGGAGAGCGGTCGTTCATTGTTCCAGGACTAGTCCAGCTTTGTTTTTGTATGACTGGCTTTTTAACAAATGCGGATTACAGCCGTATGAACCTGCTCAAACCGAGTGTTGGGGACCTTTATTGGCAAGAAAAACCACGTGCCAATCAGAAATACACGTGAATGCAACATAACTGCCACGATATTGCCACAAACCATCCCTATGATCGGCCCTGCTTTTTTTGACTAGTCCAGATGGTGGGAAGCATGAACAAATTGATGGCTGGCATCGTTGCCGGAACCCTGAGCTTTACCGTCACCCAGGTCGTAGCCCAAGACCTGAACAGCTTGATCAGCGCAGCCAAGAAAGAAGGCGCCGTTAACAGCCTGGGCATGCCCGACGACTGGGCCAACTGGAAAGACACTTGGAGCCAGCTGACGCAGAAGTATGGTTTGAAGCACCTGGATACCGACCTGAGCTCGGCCGAGGAAATCGCCAAGTTCGACGCCGAGAAGAATAACGCCACCGGCGATATCGGTGACGTAGGCTACGCGTTTGCCCCGGTGGCAGTGCAAAAGGGGGTAACCCAACCATACAAGCCGTCGACTTGGAACCAGATTCCGGCCTGGGCCAAAGACAAGGATGGGCATTGGGCGGTGGCATATACCGGCACCATCGCCTTCATCGTCAACAACAAGCTGGTGAAGGATACGCCCAAGACCTGGAGCGACTTGCTCAAGGGCAAGTACAAGGTGGCGCTGGGTGACGTAGGCACGTCGGCACGCGCCAACAGCGCCGTGCTGGCGGCGGCTCTGGCTATGGGGGGAAACGAAAAGAACCTGAAGCCGGGCCTGGAATTCTTTGGCAAGCTCGCCAAGCAAGGCCGCCTATCGCTGAACGAACCCAGCATCGCCAACCTGGAAAAAGGCGAAGTGGAAGTAGGTATTCAGTGGGACTTTAATGCCCTTGCTTATCGCGACAAGATCGACCGCACCCGCTTCAGCGTAGTGATCCCGCAGGATGGTTCGGTGATCGCCGGTTACTCCACCGTTATCAATAAGTACGCCAAGCATCCGAACGCGGCCAAGCTGGCGCGCGAGTACATCTTCAGCGATGAAGGCCAGGTCAACCTGGCGCGTGGTTATGCCCGCCCGATTCGCACTTCGGTAAAACTCCCGAACGACGTAGCGGCTAAGTTGCTACCGGCAGCGCAGTACCGTGCCGCCAAGCCGATCCAAGATTTTGCCGCATGGGAAGCGTCCACCAAGCAATTGCCGCGTCAGTGGCAAGAGCAAGTTATGGTCAACATGCAGTGAGGTTGAAATGCACAGCAAGGTCATTTTGGTAGTGATCGATGGCCTGGCGTGGCAGGTGGCCCATGATGGCATGGGCTACCTGCAAGGGTTGCGTGAAGCTGGCTTGGCCAGCCTCTACCGCCTGGAGTGCGCCCTGCCTTCGCTGTCACGCCCACTTTATGAATGCATCCTGACCGGCGTTCCGCCCGTGGAAAGCGGCATCGTGCACAACGACGTGGTTCGCTTGACCAGCCAGGAGAGTATTTTCAGTCTGGCGCGCACTGGCGGCCGCAAGACCGCCGCCGCGGCTTACCACTGGGTCAGCGAACTTTATAACCGCGCCCCGTATGACGCGGTGCGTGACCGCTTTACCGACGATGCCACGTTGCCGATCCAGCACGGCGTGTTCTATCACTGCGACGATTACCCGGACGATCACCTGCTGGTAGACGCCGAATCGCTGCGCCGCCGGCACGACCCGGACTTCCTGTTGATCCACCCGATGAACGTGGATGATGCCGGCCACCGCTACGGCCTGGATAGCTCGCAGTACCGCAATGCCGGGCGCCGCTTCGACAAGTTGTTGTCCGCCTATCTGCCGCATTGGCTGGCCGAAGGCTATCAGGTGCTAGTGACCAGCGATCATGGCATGAACAATGATCGCACCCACGGCGGGCTGTTGCCCGAAGAACGCCAGGTGCCGCTATTTCTGCTGGGCAACCGTTTCAGCCATTGCCACGAGGCGCCGGTGCGGCAAACCGAACTATGCGGCATCGTGGCCGACCTGCTTGGGCTGTCTCACAACAAGCAGCGCAATTCGGAGTTGCTTGCTTAATGAAAACCACTCTTTCTTCGTCACTGCCCGTGCCGGCAGGGGCAGTGACGGCTCGTCCGTCACGCCTGCGGCACTGGCGAGCGGCACTGCTGCTGGCGCCTTTGTTTGTGATGCTACTGTTGTTTTGCCTCGTCCCAATGGGCTGGGTGGTGGCGCACAGCATCCAGGGCGATGAGGGCCTGACTCTGGAGCACTTCAAGGAAGTCCTAGGGTCGCCGTTTTATCTGCAGGCGTTCGACAACAGCCTGCGCATCTCGCTCTACTCCAGCGTGGTCGGGTTACTGATTACCCTTGCCGGCGCCGCCTCGCTGCGCCGGGTGGAAAGCCGTCTGAAGAACCTGGTGGTCGCGTTCATCAACATGACCAGCAATCTGTCCGGGGTGCCGCTGGCCTTTGCCTTCATCATCATCGTCGGCACCAACGGCGCGCTCACCCTGCTGTTCCGGCAATGGGGCTGGCTGGATGACTTCCACCTGTATTCACGTAGCGGACTGATCCTGCTCTACACCTACTTTCAACTACCGCTCGGGCTGTTGCTGCTGTATCCGGCGCTCGATGCGCTAGACGACCACTGGCAAGAGGCCGCCGCACTGCTGGGAGCGAACCACTGGGCTTACTGGCGACACGTGGGTCTGCCTGTGCTGGCGCCGGCCCTGCTGGGTACGTTCATTCTGCTGTTGGCCAATGCGATGGGCGCCTACGCCACGGCCTTTGCCTTGACCTCCGGCAATTTCAACTTAGTCACTGTGCGCATCGCCAGCCTGGTGTCCGGCAACGTCTACCTGGAACCTGACTTGGCCGCGGCGTTATCGGTATTGCTGGTGGCGTTGCTCGCGCTCGTTGCCGCGGTGAACCAGTGGCTGCTCAAGAGGAGCTACCATGCGCGCTGACCGCTACCACCATTTGGTGGTCACCCTGTTGATCCTGCTGCTGGCGCTGCCGATAGTGGCCACGCTGCTCTATTCACTGACTCAGCGCTGGGAGGCCTCCATCTTGCCCGACGGCTTCACTCTGGCGTGGTATTGGCAACTGTGGCAGGACGCAAGATTTTTGACCGCGTTTGCGCATTCCTTGCTGGTATGTGTAGGTACGCTACTGTTGAGTACCGTCATCATCATCCCGGCTGCGTTCGTAGTGTTTTATCGCTTCCCATGGCTGGACCGCTGGATGAACATCATCATCCTGCTGCCATTCGCCATGCCGCCAGTAGTGGCGTCAGTAGGGCTGCTGCAAGTGTTCGCCGGCGGACCGCTGCCGCTGGTGGGCACGCCATGGATTCTGGTCGGCTGTTACTTCACCATCGCTTTGCCCTTTATGTACCGCGCGCTGGCCAACAGCCTGCTCGCGCTCAACGTGCGTGATCTGATGGATGCCGCCTATCTGCTGGGCGCTAGTACGCCGCGTGCTTTCCTGAGCGTGATTCTGCCGAATTTGCGCAAGGGCTTGATGGCGTCGCTGTTTCTGTCGTTTTCCTTTTTGTTGGGTGAGTTCGTATTCGCCAACCTCTTGGTGGGCTCGCGCTACGAAACCCTGCAGGTGTATCTCTACAACATGCATAACGCCAGTGGCCATTTCACCAGTGCCGTGGTCATGAGCTATTTCCTGTTTACCCTCGTACTGACCTGGTTTGCCACCCGGCTTGGCCGGCAGGACTAATTAGGATGCCATATGTATTACGTTGAAATTTCCGGCCTTAGCAAACGATACGGCACCACGACCGTCTTTGAAGACATCCAGCTCGGCCTCAAGAAGGGCGAGTTCGTGACCCTGCTCGGCCCAAGCGGCTGCGGCAAATCTACCCTGCTGCGCTGTCTGGCCGGCTTGACCGAGGCGGACCAAGGCCAGATTCGGGTCGATGGCCAAGACATCACCCATCTTGCCCCGCAAAAGCGCGGTATCGGCATGGTGTTCCAGCACTACGCACTGTTCCCCAACATGACCGTGGCCGAGAACATTGCCTTCGGCTTGAAGATGCTGAAGTGCCCGGCTGAGGAAATGGCCCGGCGCCTGGCGGAGGTGATCCGGCAGGTCGAGCTATCCAACAAGGAACACCATTATCCGCATGAGCTGTCGGGCGGCCAGCGCCAACGCGTGGCTCTCGCTCGGGCGCTGGTGGTGGAGCCGCGGATTCTACTGCTGGATGAGCCGCTGTCGGCGCTCGATGCTCGCATCCGCCGCAGCCTGCGCGAGGAGATCCGCGATATCCAGAGCCGGCTTGGCCTGACCACGGTGTTTGTCACCCACGACCAGGAAGAGGCGCTCACGCTGTCGGACCGTATCTTTGTGATGAACCAGGGCCGCATCGTGCAAGAAGGCTCTGCCGAGACCGTCTATACCCAACCGGCCACCGAGTTTGTGGCGCGCTTCATGGGCAGTTACAACCTGCTGGCTCCGACCGAGGCCAAGCAGCTATTGGGTCTTGATTTGAAGGGGCACTTGGCGATTCGTCCGGAATCCATCCAGCTGAGCGAACCCGGCCGTAGCTACCCAGCCCATTTCGCGCCAGTGGCCGCGACCATCCGCCAGCACCAATTGCTCGGCAACATCATTCGCTATCACGTAGAAGCCCAGGGGACCACCTTGCTGATCGACCATCTCAATCGCAGCGCCGATGATCTGCTGCCTACCGGCGCCCAAATAGCGGTGTTGATCGACCGCCAGCAAATGCGCGAGGTGCACTAAATGGCCCTGGCGATTTTTGACATGGACGACACGCTGGTCGACGGCGACAGCTCCAGCCTATGGTTGAACTACCAAGTAGCGCATGGGCTGGCTCCGGCCGCTATGCTGCCTCGTGAGGCCGAAATGTTGCGCGCTTACTACGCCGGGCAGCTGGCCATGGAGGACTACATGGCCTACACCCTCACGCCCTTGTTCGGTCTGACGCACGCCGAGGTGGAACACTGGGTTAACCAGTTTATCGAGGAGGTGATCCTGCCTCGCATCTTCCCGCAGGCTCTGCGCCAGATTGAACTGCATCGTCAGCGGGAGGACCGCCTGCTGATCATCTCGGCCACCGGTGAGCATCTAGTCAGGCCGATTGCTCAGCGGCTAGGAGTGAGAGACTCCATCGGAATTCTGCTGGAAATGGAGGAAGGCGCCTACACCGGTAAAACCCATGGCGTACTGAGTTATCGAGAAGGCAAGATCACCCGATTGCAAGCATGGCTGGAGCAACAGGGAGAGACGTTAGCTGGCAGTCATGGCTACAGCGACTCTCTCAACGACATCCCGCTGCTGGAGGCAGTAGAGCACCCACACGCGGTTAACCCGGATGCTACCCTACGCGCTGAAACCCACCGCCGAGGATGGACCGAACTCGCTTGGCGGCGTGAACCGTTATTGGCTTAAGGCGAAACGCATCAAAAATTGCTCAGCCCGCATTCCAGAGGGTTTGAGCTTTATGGAATGCGTGGCTTGACTTCGGGATCTCGTCAGGCCTTCAAATCGGCCAGGAGGAGACATTTGCGATATCGCTACCGATGACCGCTTCTAGCCCAGGCTGTGTAAAAACGAAGCCCGACCCGGTTGGCACGGACCGTTGCAGGGTGCCGATCTTGAGGGCAACGAAG
>NZ_JBVMAE010000054.1:0-10661 GCF_055597485.1 Crenobacter sp. CS_VA4 | reverse complement strand
CTCTTCGAAGCTTGCGGCATGAGCACCTGATCAGACCAGGCACTCACACCTATCGGTTGTTCGTTCTGTTAAAGAGCGTTGCGGCTGACTGGCTTCGTTTCGCTGTGTCAGCAGCAAGGGGGCGAACTATATCGATCCGGCCAAACGTCGTCAATAGCGGCTGATAAAGCAAATCACTAAAACCGCCACCAACCAAACAAAAACACAAATAAACCACTGATTTTACTATATTAATGACAATAGATAATTTTCCAGCCATTGGCTAACCATCGAAATTTCTATCAGAAACATATTCATGACTATTGAATCGTCTCGGATTCACTATTCCTTCGAGAGCGGTGGCAAGTTTCCTGCAGCACGGGCCCAGATGATCGTCCGAGATGAGATTATTTCTTCTGGTGCAGGGAGTTTCCAAGATGAAGTGATCGGGCCAGTTCGTGAATACGCTCTTTGGTTTCCTCGACGAGACCGCCGATTTCGTTGGCGGAGGTTGCGGAGCGGGTGGCCAATTTCCGTACTTCGTCCGCCACCACCGCAAAGCCTCTCCCCGTATCTCCAGCGCGAGCCGCCTCAATAGCCGCATTCAGCGACAGCAGGTTGGTTTGTGTCGCGATCCCATCGATCACCGCGACGATCTGACTAATCTGATCACTGGACGCCAGGACGGAGGTCATCGCCGTGTTGGTCGTGTCATGCGCTTCATGTTCGGCTTGGACGTTCTTGACGAAGGCGGTGTAGGCGATCTTGCCGTCCAGGCGAATCTTCGACAGTGACAGCATCCCCCAGACCTTGCTGCCGTCCTTGCGTTCGATCGGCACCTCCCGGTTTGTCCCGACGATCTTGTCTTGGCCGGTGGTGCGGTTGGCATTCACAAGATGATCGTGATTGTGTTGGATCGCCTGGGGTACTAGCATCTTCACGTTCTGTCCGATGACCTCGTCACGACTGTAGCCCCACAGCTTCTCGGCGGCCGCATTGAAGAACGTGACCTGATTATTCTCGTCGATCGTCACCACCGCATCGATCGCCTGTTCAAGGGTCTGGTTCATCATCTCGCGGGCATCACGCTCGCTGGTGATGTCCTTCACGAACGCGGTGTAGGTCGTCTGTTCGCCCACCCTCACCTTGGACAGCGAGAGGCTACCCCATACCATTCGGCCATCCTTGCGTTCAATCTGGACTTCGCGGCTGGAGCCGACGATCTTGTCCACGCCAGTATGCCGGTTGACGTTCACAAAGCCGTCGTGCAAGGACTGAATGGCATGGGGCACCAGCATCTTCACATTACGGCCCAACACCTCGCTGCGCTCATAACCCCAGAGCCTTTCTGCTGCCGCATTGAAGAATGTTACATTGTTCTGGGTATCGATCGAGACGACGGCATCGATGGCTTGCTCCATTGTCTGATTAATGACCTCGCGGACTTCGCGTTCGCGGGTGATGTCCTTCACGAAGGCGGTGTAGATGATCTTGCCGCCGACCTGGACCTTGGATAGTGACAAGCTGCCCCAGACTTTGCTGCCATCCTTCCGCTCGACCTGAACCTCTCTGCTGGTGCCGATGATCTTGTCCACGCCGGATGTTCGGTTGGCATTGACGTAACCGTCATGGACCGCCTGGATGCCTTGCGGGACCAGCATTTTCACGTTCTGGCCGAGCACCTCCTGGCGTGCGTACCCCCAGAACTGCTCGGCGGCGCGATTGAAGAAGGTGATGTTATTCCGATCGTCGATGGTGATAACCGCGTCGAGCGCCTGCTCCAGCGTCTGGTTGATGATCTCGCGCGCTTCGCGTTCGATGGAAATGTCCCGTACGAAGGCGGTATAGGTGACCTGCTTGCCCAGTTGCACCTTGGACAGTGACAGACTCCCCCATACCTTGCTGCCATCCTTGCGTTCGATCTCCACATCCCGGCTGGTTCCAACAATCTTATTGTGACCCGAAGTACGGTGGCGTTGACCAAGCGGTCGTGATCCGGCTGGATGGCCTGCGGGACCAGCATCTTGACGTCCCGACCGAGCACTTCGTCCCGCCGGTACCCCCACAGCCTTTCGGCGGCCGTATTAAAGAAGGTTACGTTGTTGTGTTGATCGATGCTCACGACGGCATCGATGGCCTGCTCCAGAACCGATTGCGTCGCCTTGGCAGAACTCACCCCGAACAAGCGATTTAAAAGGCTGCCTTCCCCAGACATGTTTTCTCCATTGCAGTAGCTATTTTGGTAATGGTTATCATTTTTATTATTTTGCTGTATCTTAAGAAGCATTATGTTGAATGCTTAAAGCACCATAAGCCAGCAGACCTTTTATCGTATGAAATAAGTCAAGAATCAATAGAAATTGAAAAGCATACAAAGCAAGAAAATATTTGCTTAAATATTATGGCAATGTTTTTTTAGGTCGCCACAACAAGATATTGAGTTATTTTTCTACCCATTAGCTATTTATTGCGATGAAATTATTATTTCATTCACATTCTATGATAATAAAATAATAATTGCTAAAACATAGGACACGCATAAAATGTAAGGTTGCAAGAGATAAGCCGGGGATGGATGGTGATCACATTATTGGAAGCTAAGCGCGCCGGTTTGTTTGGTCGGCAGGCACTATTGCCAAACATCGTGGCGGGGATCGTCGTCGGGGTGGTCGCGCTGCCGCTTTCGATGGCCTTCGCGATCGCCTCAGGAGCACGGCCGGAGCAAGGCCTCTACACCGCCATCCTTGGCGGCCTGATGGTGTCCGTCCTGGGTGGCAGCCGGGTGCAGATCGCCGGCCCGACCGGGGCCTTCATCGCGATCCTGTCGGGGGTGACGGCGAAATACGGCATCGGCGGCTTGCAGATCGCCACACTGATGGCGGGCTTCATGCTCGTCCTGATGGGGATGGCCCGGATGGGGGGCGTGATCAAGTTCATCCCCGCTCCGGTCATCGTCGGCTTCACCGCGGGCATCGGCGTGATCATCTTCGTCGGCCAATGGAAGGACTTCTTCGGCTTGCCCCGCGTGGTCGGCGCACACTTTCACGAGAAGCTGTGGCACCTGATCCAGGCGCTTACACAACTGCACCCTGCCACCACCGGCCTCGCCGTGGTGAGCCTGCTGTTGGTGGTGTTTTCGTCCCGGATCCGGGGCTTGCAGCGGGTGCCGGGCCCCTTGGTCGCGATGGTGGTCGCCACCGTGGTGCAATCGATCTTCCAGTTTCGGGGCATCGCCACGATAGGCAGCGCCTTCGGCGGCATTCCACAGGGCCTGCCCACCCTTGGCCTGCCGTCGGTGACGGTGGTGCAGGTGATCGAGCTGATCGGCCCGGCGTTCGCGATTGCGATGCTGGGGGCGATCGAGTCGCTGTTGTCGGCCGTGGTGGCGGACGGCATGGCCGGCACCAAGCATGACTCCAACCAGGAGCTCATCGGCCAGGGTCTGGCGAATATCGTGACGCCGCTGTTCGGCGGCTTCGCCGCGACGGGTGCGCTCGCCCGCACCGCCACCAACATCCGCAACGGCGGCACCAGCCCGCTGGCGGGCATCACCCACACGCTGACGCTGCTGGCCATCTTGCTGTTTCTCGCGCCGTTGGCGATGAACATTCCGCTGGCGGCGCTGTCGGCCATCCTGTTCGTGGTCGCGTACAACATGAGCGAGCTGCGGCACTTCGCCCGCATGGTGCGCCGCGCGCCCCGCGCCGACGTGGCCATCTTACTGATCACCTTCCTGCTGACTGTCTTCACCGACCTGGTGTTGGCCGTGAACATCGGCGTGACCCTGGCGATCCTGCAGTTCTTCCGCCGCATGGCCAGCGCCGTCGACGTACAACAGCTCAGCGAGCGGGAGCTGAAGACGGAGCTCTTCAACCAGGGCCTGTTCGGCCTGCCGAAGGGGGTGCTGGTCTACGAGATCGACGGGCCATTCTTCTTCGGCGCGGTCGAAAACTTCGAACGGGCCTTGCTGCAGACCCATACCGACCCGCACATTCTGATCCTGCGGCTACGGCGGGTGCCGTTCATGGATATCACCGGCCTGCAAATGCTGGAGGAAGTGATCGGTAAGCTTGAGAAGCGCGGCGTGCGCGTGATGCTGTGCGAGGCCAATCACCGCGTGCGCGGCAAGCTCGACAAGGCGGGGATTCTGGCACTGCTAGCGGACGGGGACTACGCACACGAATTCTCGGCGGTACTCGCCCGGGCCGATCAGGCCAGCCACGAAGACGGTGAGCATCCGCACCGGTTGAGCGACTCTGCACAGAACGTGCTTAAGACCAGCCAGCGGTTCTTCCACGATCGCGAAGACCGCTAGGCGGATTTGGCCCGACCGATCTTGCTCTTGGTGGCGTATTCCACCCCGTGCAGCTCCAGATACTCCCGGATCAACTGACGAACGACCTGGGACGGCGTCAGATCCCGAGCCGCGCACAGCGCTTCGAAGGCCTTCTTCTTCTCGGGATCGATCAGCAGCGTGAGACGGGCAGTTTTGCTTTCCATGGCGAATCAGACTGAATCTGTTAATCAGATATGCATTATATGTGCATTGAGACATGGGGCGCACTTAACTTCTGTACGGAAGCCGCCGTTGACGTGCCAACTATTCGCGGACGCATGCCGTGCCTCGATGCCTGAGCAACAGGCGGATTCGCCTGAGAGCCAGAACAGCCTGATAATCACCTTCGTTCATGGAGACCGGAAGCGCTGGTCACTTGCCGGAACAGGCATAGCGGGTACCAGCGTGGCGCGGCCCGTCTGCTGCTAGGTTTGATTAAGCCGCGCCGGTTCATTACCTTCGCAACTGATGATGGTCCCCATCAGACAGCCGGCGTTGATCTACCGTCAGACCAGCACTTGGCGTGTCTCGGAAAAAAACTGGTGGATCTGCTGCTCTATTTGCGGATCGATCATCACCTCGGGCCGCTTGCCATTCGGGCAGGCCAGCCGTGGCGTCGTTCCGAACAGGCGACAGATCAGTGGGCGTTCTGAGTAGACTTCACATCCCCTGGTGCCGAGGTGGGGGCAGCTCAGATTGGCCAGTGCCACTTCATGTTCCTCCTCGCTCTTGACCGGGAGTCTTGCCATCTCTTCGGTGGAAGTGGTCACCGGTCCACAGCAGTCGTGACAGCCGGGCTGGCACTCGAACGACGGAATCCGTTCTCGGAAGAACCGGATTTTTTGACTGGTTGGCGTCATGGGATGTCTTCCTCCGTGTGAGTGCTCCATTTTACTGGCACTCGTGTATCTCGGCAGGTGGGCCAAGGGCTAAGAGGTTAAGCGAGGATGGTCAAGTCGGTATAGATTGAGTGACCAATGGCGATTGACTATCATCTGCCCTGAGCACTTGCTCATCTTAACTACAGGACAATAACGCAATGGCAACAGGTACCGTTAAGTGGTTCAACGATGCAAAGGTTTTGGCTTCATTACGCCGGATGAAGGGGGCGAAGACCTGTTCGCGCACTTCTCTGCGATCAACGCGAATGGTTTCAAGTCGCTGCAAGATGGCCAGAGGGTGAGCTTCGACGTGATCACCGGCCCGAAAGGCAAACAGGCATCGAATATCCAGCCACTGTAATCAAGACGATGCGGATCTTAAGAAACCCGGCGTATGCCGGGTTTTTGTTCTCAAGCTATGTTCGGGCTCAGGTCGGGGGCCGTGAGGACCGTCGACCTGCCATGCGTTGCCATCTAATCAGCAGTGATTTCGATGAAGTCTGCAACTAGGCCTTTTTTACAAATTCTGATTTCAACTGCATGGCACCAATGCCATCAATTTTGCAGTCAATATCATGATCGCCTTCGACAAGGCGGATGTTTTTGACTTTGGTTCCTACTTTAACGACCAATGAGGAACCCTTTACTTTCAGATCTTTGATAACCGTGACCGCATCACCGTCCTGAAGCACATTGCCATGCGCATCACGCACGACACGCTTTTGATCGTCGTTCTCTCCGGCGGCATCTTTTCCCCACTCATGCGCGCATTCCGGGCAAATGTACATATTTCCGTCTTCGTAAGTGTATTCTGAGTTGCACTTGGGACATTTTGGCAAACTGCTCATGCTGCATCCTATTCCTGATGATTTAACTAAGATAAGAGAGATTGACTGACGAATGTCTTCGTCACCTTTCTTTCAAATTTGCTGCGGTTAATCGCCTTTAAAAATTCTTTTTCCCTGCTTTTACTCGACTGGGCTTTGCTAAACCGAATCGAAAAGGGCGCATCGCAGTCATCCATCCTGTTATGGTTGCTTGCTACCCAGGCTGGGTGCCCACAACGATCTAACTAAACAGAACGCATCTATGTCAGGGGGCAGTGCTGAGGACTCAATCTAGACCCTCTTGGCTTCGTGCGTTGATCACGTTCCACAACACGCGAGCGATTTGCACACGGTCTGGTTCTAAAGCCACCGTTCTACGTTCGGCCATGCCGAGTCGCATTCATGGATGCCCCTCGGACCGCACGAACAGACTGGCGCCTGAGTTGACACTGCGCCCTGCGAGCAGGGTTCAGGTCAGCCGCAGGTCCACCCGTATTAAGCAATCGGACACGCCCTCCTTTTGGGACTAGGTCGTGTCACTTCGTCTCACCTGATTTGACTGGGCTGAATCGGCTCTTGGTCGCGTATTCAACTTCATGCCGCTCGAGGTAGTCACGGACCAACTGACGAACAACTTGAGATGGAGTGAGGTCTTGTGAGGCGCACAGTTCCTCAAAGGCTTTTTTCTTGATCGGATCGATGAGTACCGTCAGGCGGGCGGTTTTAGTTTCCATATCCAGCAAGGCTCTTAGCTTGAAATACACACATTATATGTGTATTTGGCTCACATTTCAGCTGCCGGTGTCGACGCTAGGTCGCTCCACTTTGACGTGGAAACCCCGGGGCTCGACAGGGTGTTGGGTTAGCTAGTCCTTGAACAAGCTTGGCAGCTACCTCCGTGCTGCGGCGAGGGAATGCACTCGTCGCGGCAAAGCCACCGAACAGCGCGCCAGCACTGGCAGTTCCTTATGGACGTCGCCTGCAAGATGCCCCTGTGCAAATTCGACTCACGAACATTCTATGGGCATGGTATGATCTATAAACACATACATGATTAACATACTATGTTAATGTTTTGGGGTCTTGCATGGAACATCGAACCTCACGGCTGTCCGTCCTTGTAGACCCAAAACAGAAAGCCGCCTTCGAGCGGCTGTGTGTCGAGGCCGACATGACGCCATCCCAAGTTATCCGCCGGATGATGCGCGACTACATTGAATGCCGGCTGGGTGAGACATGGAGGGAACAGGATTTTGCGGAAGCATAAGGAGCACGAATGAACGCCGGTATTTCACTACGCGCCATGACCATCGGTGACATTGATGCTTGTCTTGCACTCAGGGCAAGCCCTGAGAACAACGAGCAAGGCCCATGGATAAGTGGAGTGGAGTTGTGGCGCTTACTGTCTCGCAATCCGACCCTCTGTTGGGTTGCTCAGATAGACGACTCGGTGATCGGTGCCGTGTTCTGCGGGCATGATGGCTGGCATGGCTACCTATACCACCTTGAGGTTGCTCCCTCTAGCCGTCATTTGGGCGTCTGCTCGGCTTTATTGGCGAAAGTAAAAGAACAGCTGGCCTCTCTTGATATACACAAAATGCATGCTCATATCGAGCATAAGGAGGCCGGTCACAGCCTATTTTGGCTCGATCAACAGTGGGTAAAACGAGAGGGCGTCATGGTGTTCAGTGCCGATCTGCCCCGACGTGCAAAGCGGTGGGCTTCATGACGTCGAAGCCGCCGCAATCCCATGTAACCGAATCGTTGCGGATTGTTGGTTACCGCCCTGACGAACAGTGGACAGTGCTGCTGAACTCTCTTTGTCGTCGAATGGGTTTGTCTTACTGGCTAGTGCGAGAGCGCACCGAAGAGGTCGAGTTGGTAGTGCAAGGATCGTCCACAAAAATCGAAGAGCTTAGACAGGCAATTCTCGATGGCGCTCTCGGTTTTACACCAAAGTCCGTCTAGCCCCAGAAACAGAAGTCGGTCCTGTACTATTTACGAAGTAAGCCGAATGCACCATGAGTCACTTTCCTCCCTCTCACCGATTAAACGACTTTCTTTCCGGTAGTTACACCGGGAAGCCCTTCATCTATGAAGAGGGCGGCATGCTCTCCCTCTGCTTCGACATCTCCACCGTGCAGAGCCGCATGGATCCCGAACAGCCGGACAGTCTGGTATTGGGGTATACGCGTACGATGATGGGCTGCTTACTATTCAACCCGAAGCCTAGACACATCTGCTTGATTGGGCTGGGTGGTGGCTCACTGGCAAAATATTGCCATCGTTATCTACCAGATACTGATATTACTGTTATCGAAATCAACCTTGACGTTATTGGACTTAGGGATGAATTTTCGATTCCCGCAGACGATGAGCGTTTTCGTATCAGCCGTGGAGATGGGGCTGATTTTATCGCCAAGTCATCAAGGGAAATCGACATATTGATGGTGGATGGTTTTGATATTTCCGGCCAAGCACCATCGCTATGTACTCAACGCTTTTATGATGATTGCCATGCCGCACTGGGCAAACAAGGAATTATGGTCGTAAACATGTGCAATAGCGATCAAAAAATTGAGACCTATGTTTCCCGTATTTGCAAGAGCTTCAATGATAAGGTAATCGTCGTCACCTCGGAAGACTGCAGCAACAAGGTTGTTTTTGCAATCAAGGGGAGCGGCATGAGCTTCTCAGAGAAGCAGCTGCTAGCTCAGGCTCGTTATTTAGAGGGATGTCACTCTATTCAACTGCAAAACACGGCGCGTAAGTTGCTGACAAGTCGCCGGGACAACTATTTCTTGTCTCATCTACAGAAACATGGTCATCAAGTATCTTCGAAGATTAACCGGCCATAAGCGCAATTTACAGGCGGACCGCCACCTAGGCAATTCACTGGCATTCATTGCTTGAGCAATGAATGCTGGTGGTTTTCTCGTGATGGGGCAATATACCTCACACATGACGAATATTGTTTCAATACATATAAGATTCGACACGAACAAGTCTCTTCCTATGCAAGCTCAGATGTTCTGACGACATGGATCTGCGCCGAGATAAGTAAACGTCTTGTCTGTGCGCTCAAGTCATTGCTCTGGTCATGAGCTAGTTCAAACAGGTACACGGCCAGTCTCTCCCGCTCACCTCCGATACGAAGCGCCAACATGGCATGCTGGTAAGTCTAAAGATTTCTTTTGCAGCTTCCTCCACTCTGCACGCGTGTACGACAGGTGCTGCCACTAGCAACACTTCAGTGGGGATGAATCGCCCCCGCTTTCCTAGATACCTCGTGAGCCTCATTGGGCAATCCACCAACGGCTCCAATATGCTTGTGAACCAGAGGCGATTCATTCGGCTAGGCGCTTTAAAAAAGCCAAGGCGGCGAGCTTCTTCAGGCTCGTCGCCTTGGCTACAGACGCACAGTCATGATCACTGACTAGCGTGCACGCCAACCACACTCCGTCAGCGCCGCAAGCAGCACTTGCGCCTGCAGGCCAGTAACGCCTTGGCCGTGTTCCACAACCTCCGCTCCTGCGACCAGCAAGGCATTTACGATCGCCTCCTCCACGGCCTCGGCCGCGGCTTGGAACAACGGCGTCAGGTAGTCGTTGTTGACCATGGCCACGGTCTGGGTACTGGCGCCGCGTTTGGCGTAATCGGCAGGCGCCAGACCGGTGTTACCGGTGGCGAAGGCCAGGAAAATATCGCCGCTGGCGTCCTCGGTACCGCCGCCAGTACGGGCAATGCCGATGGAGGCCCGCTGCGCCAGGCGGGTGCACTGGTGCGGCAGCAACGGTGCATCGGTGGCAAGCGTGACCACGATGGAGCCCATGCCGGGATACAGCAGGTCGCGCGCGCCGAAAGGGCTGGGCAACCCTTGGCGCCCCAGCCCCCGCCCGACCGGGTAGCCTTCGATCAGAAGCGATGGACGTTGACCATGGTTGGCCTGGACCAGCGCCCCGACCGTCCAGCCCCCCTGCTCCGCCTCGAGCACTCGCGATGCGGTGCCGATGCCGCCCTTGAACTCGTGGCAAATCATGCCGGTGCCGCCGCCCACGCTTCCCTCCGCCACGGAGCCAGACGCGGCGGTTTCCAATGCGGTACGGACATGCTCCGGACGTACATGGAAGCCGTTGATATCGTTGAGCACACCATCGAAGGTTTCCATCACCACTGGCATGCTCCAGTACATGGCATCCGAGTTCGGCTGCTGCTCGCGTTCCAGGGCGATCAGACTGTCGCGCACGATGCCCACGCTATGGGTGTTGGTCATCGCCACCGGACTGGTTAGCAGACCAGCCTCGCGAATCCACTCCAGACCGGTGGCATCGCCATTGCCATTCAACACATGCACACCCGCAAAACATGGGGAAAGTCGCGCAAGGCCGGGCCGGGGTTCCACCACGGTCACGCCAGTACGCACGTGGCGGCCGTCCTCCAAGTTGCGCCGTAAAGTACAGTGCCCCACCCTGACGCCGGCCACGTCGGTGATGGCATTGGCCGGCCCAGGCCGCCCCAGGCCGATTTGGATGCCGATGTCTCTTGCTCGTATTGTCATGCTTGTTGGCGCTCACTGAATTTTGACCAGCCGTGCTCGTTGAATTTTGACCAGGCATGGAGGCCGCCCGCGCAGCGGCC
>NZ_JBVMAE010000053.1:0-11384 GCF_055597485.1 Crenobacter sp. CS_VA4 | reverse complement strand
GGTCGGGGTGAGAGGATTCGAACCTCCGGCCTCTACGTCCCGAACGTAGCGCTCTACCAGGCTAAGCTACACCCCGATGTCCTGAAACTTCTGTTTTCACCGAATTAGCCAGTGCGACGCTTAAAGCGTTACAATCGCGGCTTCAGAGGACGCGAATTATCTACCAAATATGTGGTTTAGGCAACTCTCTTTTTATCGACTCGACGAGTCTTCCTGCCCCGACGTGGACACCCTGGCGGCGGCATTGGCGAAGAAACCTTTCAATCCGTGCAGCGGGCTCGACTGGTCGAGCGAAGGCTGGATTTCGCCGGCCGCGCACGCCGACGGCCCGGTGCTGGGCTGCCGTGGCAACCTGCTCGTCGCGCTCAAACGCGAGGACAAGGTACTACCCTCCGGCGTGATCCGCGACTACCTGGACGCCAAGGTCCAGGAGATCGAGGACAAGGAGCTGCGCAAGGTTGGCCGAAAGGAAAAGCAGGCGCTGAAGGAGCAGATCACCGACGATCTGCTGCCGCGCGCCTTCACCCGCTCGGGCCGGCTCGGCGCCTTCCTCGACACGCAGCGCCGCTGGCTGATGATCGATACCGGCACCGCCAGCCGCGCCGAGACGCTGATCAGCGAACTGCGCGACGCGCTGCCGCCCTTCCCGGCCGCGCTGCCGCGCACCGAGCTTGCGCCGCATACCGCGATGACCGACTGGCTGCTGGCAGGCCAAGCGCCGGGCGGCTTCGAGCTGGACGCCGACTGCGAGCTGAAGGCACAGGGCGACGAAGGCGCGGTGATCCGCTGCAGCCGCCAGGATCTGACCGCCGACGAGGTGCAGAACCACCTGAAGGGCGGCAAGCAGGCGACCAAGCTCGGCCTGGTGTGGCGCGAGCGGATCCGCTTCGTGTTGACCGACACGCTGCAGCTGAAGCGCCTGCAGTTCCTCGACGTGCTGCAGGAAGAGGCCAGCCAGGCCGGCGACGACATGGCCAGCCTGACCGAGGCGACACTGCTGTTGATGAGCGCCGAGCTCGGCGAACTGGTCGACGAGTTGGTCGAAGCGCTCGGCGGTCTACAAAACGCCGGCTGAACCACCTGCAACCGCATCAAGAGCGCCCCATCCGGGGCGCTTTTTTTTTGCGATCAAAAAAATCAAACTATCGACAATAAAAAATCAATTAAACAACACTATCAAAATAATCCATACTGAATCGCAAGCCAGCCAAATGTCATGACCGCGACTGGTCAGCCGACGGCGACTGAGCTAAACCAAGAGAATGTGGCCGCCACCGAAGGCCACAGCCAAGGAGCAAAAGCGATGACAAAAGCCGACTGGGAACTGCTCTACGAATTGCTGGCCAGTTTTGCCTGGCTCAGCTGACCCACCACCTTTGACTTGGGCCAGGCTCGCGCGTCATGGCCGGGAACCCCGCCCTAGCCCACGAGCCCACCCTAGATGGAAGACGAACCGTCGAGCCGCTACGGCCGATCAGCCGCAGCCAACCCCATAACCATTGCGAGACAAAGAGGATTCGATCATGACTGACAACAAGCATCTCTCCACCGCCGCCGGCGCGCCGGTCGCCGACAACCAGAACAGCCAGACCGCCGGGCCGCGCGGCCCGGTGCTGCTGCAGGACGTCTGGCTGCTCGAAAAGCTGGCGCACTTCGACCGCGAACGGATCCCGGAACGGGTGGTGCACGCCAAGGGTTCGGGTGCCTACGGTACCTTCACGCTGACCCAGGACATCGGCCGCTACACCAAGGCCAAGCTGTTCAACGGCGTGGGCAAGCAAACCCCGGTGTTCCTGCGCTTCTCGACCGTGGCCGGCGAGCGTGGCGCGGCCGATGCCGAACGCGACGTGCGCGGCTTCGCGCTGAAGTTCTACACCGAGGAAGGCAACTGGGACCTGGTCGGCAACAACACCCCGGTGTTCTTCATTCGCGACCCGCTGAAATTCCCCGACTTCATCCATACCCAGAAACGCGACCCGAAGACCAATCTGCGCAGCGCCGACGCCGCCTGGGACTTCTGGAGCCTGCACCCGGAAAGCCTGCACCAGGTCACCATCCTGATGTCCGACCGCGGCCTACCGAAGAACTACCGCGAGATCCACGGTTTCGGCAGCCACACCTTCAGCTTCATCAACGACGTCGGCGAGCGCTACTGGGTGAAGTTCCACTTCAAGAGCCGCCAGGGCATCAGCTACTACACCGACGCCGAAGCCGCCGAGCTGGTCGGCCAGGACCGCGAAAGCGCGCAGCGCGACCTGTTCGAGAACATCGAAAAGGGCAACTTCCCGAAATGGCGCGTCTGCGTGCAGATCATGCCGGAGCGCGAAGCGGCCACTTATCGCTTCAACGCCTTCGACCTGACCAAGGTCTGGTCGCACAAGGACTACCCCCTGATCGAGGTCGGCGAGCTGGAGCTGAACCACAACCCGGAAAACTACTTCACCGAGGTGGAACAGGCCGCCCTCAACCCGGCCAACGTGGTGCCAGGCATCGGCTTCTCGCCGGACCGGATGCTGCAGGGGCGCTTGTTCTCCTACGGTGACACCCAGCGTTACCGGCTCGGCATCAACCACGGCCAGCTGCCGGTGAACGCGCCACGCTGCCCGTTCCACAGCGCGCACCGCGACGGCGCGATGCAGACCGCCCAGTACGGCGGCGCCAGCAACTACCAGCCGAGCACCCGCCCGGACGCGCAGCAGGACCAGCGCGAGCTGCAGGAGCCACCGCTGGCGCTGAAGGAGGCCGCCGCCTGGCGTTACGACCACCGCGAGGACGATGACTACTATACTCAGCCGGGCGACCTGTTCCGACTGATGCCGGCCGACGAGCAGCAGCGGCTGTTCGGCAATATCGCCCGCTCGCTGTCCGGCGCGCGGCCGGAGGTGCAGCAGCGCCAGCTGGTGCATTTCGACAAGGCCGACCCGGCCTACGGCGCCGGGGTGCGCAAGGCGCTGGCGGCGCTGAAGTAAGCCCCTGCCGCAACGACAACGGGAGGCCAACGCCTCCCGTTTTTCATTCCACCCTCCTTCGGCCAACCTTGGGGCGACGCCACACGTCCAACGTTGGCCGAACCCGCTCATTCCAGCTGCGCGTGCGCCAGTTCGCCGAGCCGCTTCAGCGCCGCGATCCGCGCCGGCGTCAACGGCACCCCACAACTCAAGCGCAGACAGCGGCCGAATTCGCCGCGCGGCGAAAACAGCTGACCCGGCGTGAAACCGATTCCCTCCTGCAACCCGGCGTCGAACAGCGCCTGGCTATCGGCGCCCTCCGGCAGCTCCAGCCATAGCAGGAAGCCGCCTTGCGGCTCGGTGACGCGGGTGCCGGCCGGAAACGACTCGGTCACCAGAGCCAGCGTCTCGTGCAGCTGGCGGCACAGGGTGCGGCGCAGCTGGCGGATGTGGCGGTCGAAGCCACCGGCAGCCAGGAACTCGGCCGCCACCACCTGCAGCAGCGACGGGGTGCAGAAGCTCATGCCGAACTTCTGCATCTGCAGCTCGGCGTGATAGCGGCCGCCGGCCATCCAGCCGATGCGCAGCCCCGGCAGCGCCTGCTTGGTGAACGAGGCGCAGTAGAGCACATTGCCGGTGGTGTCGAAGGCCTTGCACGGCAGCGGCCGCTCGCGGCCGAAGTAGAACTCGCCGTACACGTCGTCCTCGATCAGCGGAACGCCGCGTTCGGCCAACATCCGCACCATGCGCCGCTTGTTGTCCTCGGGGATCAGCGCACCGAGCGGGTTGCTGAAGTTGCTGACCACGATCACCGCCTTCACGCCGCCGTAACGGGTGGCGACGTCGAGCGCCTCCACCGACATACCGGTGACCGGGTCGGTGGGAATCTCCAGGCCCTTCAGGCCGCGGGTCTCCAGCAACTGCAGCACGCCGAAGTAGCACGGCGACTCGATCGCCACCACGTCGCCCGGCTGGGTGACCGCCAGCAGGCTCAGGTTGAGCGCCTCGATGCAGCCGTTGGTGATCAGGATATCGTCGGCCGCCAGCGTCTGGCCCCACTCCACGGTGCGCCGCGCGATCTGCCGGCGCAGCTCGGGCAGGCCGTCGCTGCGACCGTACTCGGTGATCAGGCCGGGCTGGCGGCGCAGCGTCTGGCTCATCATGCTGTTGAGCGCCCGGTCCGGAAACAGCTCGGCCGACGGGGTGGCGCAGGCGAAGCTGTTGCCGGCGCTCTCGGCCACGTAGCGCAGGTAGCGCCACAGCAGCGGGTTGGTGACGACGGGTTGCGGCTCCGGGCACGGGCACGACGCGGCCGGCGGCCGCGGCAGCCGGCCGCGCACGAAGTAGCCTGACTGCGGCCGCGCCTCGATCAGGCCGCGGTCTTCCAGCATGCCGAACGCCTCCTGCACCGTGGTCATGCTGACCTGACGGCGCTGCTTCATGGTGCGCAGCGACGGCAGTTTCTCACCCGGCTTCAGCGTGCCGTTGGCGATGGTCGAGGCGATCTCGTCGGCGACCCGCTCGTAGAGCGGGATGGTGTCGGTCTTCATGGGGGCATCATGCTCCGCCGCCCGCCGAGCGGGCAGGTACAGTTGCCGGTCGGATCGGGCAGTACAGTGGTGGGTTTCGGCCAACTATACCGGTTCAGATGACATAGTACTGCGTCTGTCGACGCTGTTCTAAGCAGAATAGGCTGTGTAGCGTGATCCACCACCTGCAAGGAGCCTTGCCATGGAAACCGTCATTCAGCTCGAACCGGACGAACTGCTGCGCCTGCCGGCCCACAGTCAATGGGAATGCATCGGCGGCGCCGGCTGGCTCACCCAGCGCGGCCTCGACGTGACCGTGCTGTGCGGCAGCCGCCTCGACATCGACGACCCGCACGGTGCGCTGCTCGAGGCGATCGGCGGCCCGATCCGGCTGCGGCAGCGTCGTGAGCACGTTACGCCGCTGGTCGCCCGCTGGCTCCGCCGCCACGGCCACGCGGCCTGAACGCCACGATGCCACTCGCCTCGCCCCCAGCCTGTTCGGCCAAGTCCGGCCCATGAAAAACCCCTGCCTTCTTCCAGCAGGGGTTTTTGTTGTCCGGTCGGCCAACCTTGCCGCTGCCCGATAGCAAAACAGGCGGCCCACCGCGCCTGAACGCGGGGGCCGCCCATTACCGGGAGGGGAAACTCAGCCCTGCTGCGACTGGGTGTAGTTTTCCAGCCCCACCAGGCCGATCAAGCGCAGCTGCTGCTCGAGCCAGTGGGCGTGATCGTTCTCGGTTTCCTCGAGCAGCACCATCAGCGTGTCGCGGGTGACATAGTCCTTCACCGACTCGGCCTGCGCGATGACGGTTTTCAACAAGGCACCGACACGGTATTCCACTTCCAGGTCGTTCTTCAGCATCGCCGGCACATCGGCACCGATCAACAGCGGCACGCGCGCGGCGACGTTCGGGGTACCGCCGAGGAACAGGATGCGGCGGATCAGCGCGCGAGCGTGCGACAGCTCGTCCTCGCGCTCGTGGTCGATGCGGGTAAAGAGCTTTTCGAGGCCCCAGTCCTGGTACATCTCGGCGTGAATAAAGTACTGGTCGGCGGCGGAAAGCTCTTCGGCGAGCAAGTCGTTGAGCAGTTTCAACGTATCGGGATGGCCTTGCATTTCGGCTCCTGTTTTTGTTGTTCGGACCCGTCGGTGGCGACAGGGAATGGCCGAATTGTAGGCGGCCGAAACCCTGATGTCACGGGGCTTTGCTCACAGCAGCACCCGCGCAACCTAGTAAAAAAGAAGCGTTAGCAGCCAGGACAGACCGGTCGACCAGGCGGCCGAGAAAACGGTAAAGCGGATGCTTCGCGACTCCTGCCGGGTCGTGGCGATCGTCGCGATGCACGGTGTATAGATCAGCGCACTTGATATGGATCACGCCCTTGCGGGGGCCGCACTAAACCGGCACTGGTCGGCAAGGGGGCGGAACGGGTAAAATCGGCGGCTATTTCAAGAATTTGCCGAAAGTACCGTGATGAGCATCAAGTCCGACAAGTGGATCCGCCGCATGGCCGCCGAACACGGCATGATCGCGCCGTTCGAGCCGAACCAGATCAAGAGCGTCGACGGCCACAAGGTGATCTCCTACGGCACCTCGAGCTACGGCTACGACATCCGCTGCGCGCGCGAATTCAAGGTGTTCACCAATATAAACAGCACCATCGTCGACCCAAAAAACTTCGACCCGAAGAACTTCGTCGAGATCGAAGGCGACTCGTGCATCATCCCGCCGAACTCGTTCGCGCTGGCGAGCACCGTCGAGTACTTCCGCATCCCGCGCGATGTGCTGACCGTCTGCCTGGGCAAGTCCACCTACGCGCGCTGCGGCATCATCGTCAACGTCACCCCGTTCGAACCGGAATGGGAAGGCTACGTGACGCTGGAGTTCTCCAACACCACGCCGCTACCGGCCAAGATCTACGCCAACGAGGGCGTGGCTCAGGTGCTGTTCTTCCAAGGCGACGAGGAATGCGACGTGTCATACAAGGACCGTGCCGGCAAGTACATGGGCCAGGTCGGCGTGACGCTGCCGAAACCGTAAGCGACTGAGCTGAAAAGAAAAAAACGGGACGACTTCGCGGTCGTCCCGTTTTTTCATGCGCTTGTCGCAGCCTGACAAATGGCGCTCGCATTTTAGGGGGGGTGGTCTAGGATAAACACAGGTTCACCGGTAACACACCCCCGTTATCGGCGAATCCGGCACAGCAAGCCGTTTCTTCTTGGGGTGTTGCGGTTCCCCCTTGCCGCAACACTCTTTTTTTTGATCTTTTTTTGATCAGAACCATCATAAACCTGCCCAATCGCGCTGCCAAGCATGGGCACCGCTCTTAACGACAGCCGGTCCCTTCCTCGGTACTTTTTCCGTCGAATCAAGCCATTGGTGTGCTTGCTGCTCTCTGTGGCCAAATCAACTTGTTCACCGATTTCACAATTACATTGCGCACAATCTAATTGCCAACTACCATTCAAGCCTCCATCCAAGAGAGCCATCATCCATGTCCGACGCCCCGATCTACCGCTTTCACGCCCCCACCCTCGATGGCCGCGAGCTGAACCTCGCCGACTATCGCGGCCAGGTGCTGCTGATCGTCAACACCGCCAGCCAGTGCGGTTTCACCCCACAGTACGCCGGACTTGACCAGCTCTACCGCCAGTACCACGACCGCGGCCTGACCATACTCGGCTTCCCGTGCAACCAGTTCGGCCAACAGGAACCGGGCAGCGCCAGCGAGATCGGCGCGTTCTGCCAGAAGAACTACGGCGTCAGCTTCCCGATGGCCGACAAGGTCGACGTCAACGGCCCGACCGCCCACCCGCTCTGGCAGTACCTCACCTCGACCAAGCGCGGCCTGCTCGGCACCCGCAAGGTGAAGTGGAACTTCACCAAGTTCCTGATCGGCCGCGACGGCCGGGTGGTCGCCCGCTTCGGCTCGCTGACCAAGCCCGAGGCGCTGACCCGTCACATCGAAAGACTGCTGTGAACGACACCCTGCAGCTCGACCGTCAGCTCTGCTTCGCGCTCTACGCCGCCAGCCGGGCAATGACCCAGGCCTACCAACCGCTGCTGGCGCCGCTCGGCCTCACCTACCCGCAATACCTGGTGATGCTGGTGCTGTGGGAACAGGACGGACTAACGGTGAAGCAACTCGGCGAGCGGCTGGCGCTCGACTCGGGCACGCTGACACCGCTATTGAAGCGGCTGGAGGGCGCCGGCCGGGTGCGCCGGCAACGTCTGGTCGAAGACGAGCGCCAGGTGGCGCTATGGCTGACCGACGAAGGCCGGGCGCTACAGGCCGACGCGGCGGCGGTGCCGACCGCCCTGCTCTGCCGCTACGGCGGCGAGCCGGAGCAGATCGGCGTCTTGCGCGACACCTTGCACGCGCTGCGCCGCACCTTGCAGGACAACTGAGCCGACCACGGGCAGCGGTCGGTTCGATTCGGCCGGCGGCCGGCGCAACTCGGGCAATAGCCGGGTTCGCCAGGGTACCGGCAACAAAAAACCGGCCGAGGCCGGTTGTGCAGATGAAAAGTCGGGTCAGGCGACGTCGCCGTCGCGGTAATACCAGCGGCCGTCATCGAGCCTGTCGAAGCGGCTGGTTTCAGCCAACCGTTCGGCGCGGCCCGAATACTTGTAGCGGGCCACGAAGGCGATCACGCCGTGCGTATCGCCCGGCCCGCCTCCCTCGCGGTGCATCACCTCGAGCCCCAGCCACTTCACCTTGCCGGCCTCGCTGGCCAGATCGAGCGTGGCCGGACGGGTCGCCGGGTGCCAGGTGGCGAGCAGATAACGCTCATCACCAAGGGCATAGGCGGTGTAGCGCGAGCGCATCAGCGCTTCGGCGGTCGGCGCCGGCACGCCGTCGGCGGCCAAATAGCGGCCGCAGCACGCGCTCAGACTGTCGCCCAGCCCGCACGGGCAACGTTCGGCCGGCTTGGACTGTTTCGTCATCTCAGTAACCCAGCGGCGGCAAGCCGTACACTTTCAGCAGGAAGTTGGTAAACGCCGGATTGGCTGGTTTGGCCTTCAGCTTCGGCCAACGGCGCAGCGTCTCGCGCAGCTTGGCGTCCATCCGGGCCTGCGACTCCTCCTGACTAATCTGGTTGGCGTCACGTTGCACGGCGATCTGGCGGTAGGTAGCGAACACATCGTCGTCGACTGGGTTGCGGCCGACGGTGCGCACGCGATAGGCGTTCAGCTGGTCCGCGGCCTGCACCCGGTTCAGTTCACCGGCCTTGACGCGCTCGGCGATGCGGTTCGCTTCATGCAGCAGCATTTCGGAGCTGGATGGCGGATGTGTCACCGGTGCCGGTTTGCTCGGCTGAGGAAAGCTCGGCATCTTGAAGGTGCCGCAACCGGCTAGCGCCAGCACGGCAACGAGAGGGATCAGGCGTTTCATGCGACTCATTGTAGCGCGCCCGACCTATGCCAAGCGCTTTTCGCGCAATGAAGGCTCAGGCCAGGTGTTCGAACAACGGGGTCGATAGATAGCGCTCGCCGAACGACGGAATCACCACCACGATCAGCTTGCCGGCATTCTCCGGCTTCTTGGCCAGCTCGACCGCCGCCCACACCGCCGCCCCGGACGAGATCCCGACCAGCAGGCCTTCCTGCGACGCCATAGCTCGTGCCACCGTGAATGCGTCGTCGTTCTTCACCCGGATGATCTCGTCGTAGACGGCGGTATTCAGGATCGCCGGCACGAAACCGGCACCGATGCCCTGGATCGGATGCGGCCCCTTCGGCTCACCGGACAGCACCGACGACGCATCCGGCTCGACCGCGACGATCCGCACCCCCGGCTTGCGCTGCTTCAGCACCTCGCCGACGCCAGTGATCGTGCCACCAGTGCCGACCCCGGAGATGAAGATGTCGACCTGGCCGTCGGTATCGTTCCAGACCTCCTCGGCGGTGGTATTGCGGTGGATCGCCGGGTTGGCCGGATTCTCGAACTGCTGCGGCATGAAATAGGTGTCCGGGTGCGCCTCGACCAGCTCGCGCGCCTTGGCGATCGCTCCGCCCATCCCGTCCGGCCCCGGGGTCAGCACCAGCTCGGCGCCGTAGGCGCGCAGCAACAGCCGACGTTCGCGGCTCATCGTCTCCGGCATGGTGATCACCAGCTTGTAACCGCGCGCCGCACACACCATCGCCAGACCGATCCCGGTATTGCCCGAGGTCGGCTCGACGATCACCGTAGCCGGGCCGATCTTGCCGGCTTTTTCGGCCGCATCGATCATCGCCACCGCGATCCGGTCCTTCACGCTATGCGCCGGGTTGAAGAACTCCAGCTTGGCCGCCACCGTGGCCACGCAACCGTCGGTCACCCGGTTGAGTTTTACCAGCGGCGTGTTACCGATCAGGTCCGTCACAGAGTCCGCAATACGCATCGGTTTATTCCCTCAGAATTCAAAACGGTTGGGTTATATTCCTTGTTATCCTATCCGATTCCCCGCATCGCCCCACATACTCTTTTTTTATATCCAAGAAACCAACGGAACGTCGTTTATGCCTCAAGAAGCCTTGATCCCGCTGTCCGGCTGGCGTCGCAAGGTCTATATCGTCATCTTCGAAGCCGATACCCGCGCCGGACGAGCGTTCGACATCGCCCTGCTGGCCGCCGTCCTGCTATCGATGCTCACCGTAATGCTGGAAAGCGTCGCAGCCGTCCGCCAGAGTTACGGCCCCTTGCTCGGCGTGCTCGACTGGTGCTTCACCATTCTGTTCACCGCCGAATACCTGCTACGGCTGATCTGCGTCCACAAGCCCAAGCGCTACGCCAGCAGCTTCTTCGGCATCATCGACCTGATCGCCATCCTGCCCGCTTATCTGGCACTGCTCGTCCCCGAGTTCCGCTACCTGATCGACATCCGCATCCTACGGCTGCTGCGGATGTTCCGGATCTTCAAGCTGACCCGCTACCTCGGCGAAGCCGACGAACTGATGCAGGCAATGCGCTCGAGCCGGCGCAAGATCTCCGTGTTCCTGCTCACCGTGCTGATGCTGGTGGTCGTGCTCGGCACGCTGATGTACGTGATCGAAGGCGACGCCAACGGCTTCACCAGCATCCCGACCAGCATCTACTGGGCGGTCGTCACCCTGACCACCGTCGGCTTCGGCGACATCACGCCCAAGACGCCACTCGGTCAGGCGGTGTCATCGCTGGTGATGATCATCGGCTACGGCATCATCGCGGTGCCGACCGGCATCGTGACCGCCGAACTCACCCAGGCGCACCGCAGCAAGCGCGAACACACCACCCGACTCTGCCCGCACTGCTTCACCGAAGGTCACGACGACGATGCCCGCTACTGCAAGCACTGCGGCAGTGAACTGCCGCGGCGCGGACGCGACGCAGAACTGAGACTTTGAGTCCCCATCCGCCACCAAACTCGTAGCCGTTCCCATCGACTACCGCCCGCTCTGTCGGGCGGTTCTTATTTACGCGGCTCGAGGCAAACATACAGGATCGAGGCATCCGGAAATCGAGGATCGGCAACGCCCGGTGACACACCGTTCTTTTCCCGGCCGACCTGACAGTTAACCGGCCGGCAAGAGCGGATTGCGAATCCGTAGCGCAGTGCTCACAGCAGAGTAAGCAAGATTGGGTTGAGAATACTGCGTTGAAATTCGGCCAGCGTTGGCCGAACGAGGTTGCGAGCTGTTGAGGATAGCCTGCCCACGGTAGCGAATTCCTCATGCTGGCGAGTGGGCGCAGTAAAGCCCCAAGCCCCGAGCTAACGCTCGGGGCTTGGGGCTTGGGGCTTTAGACAGACTTCGCTTTACCAGGCAGTGGCGAATCGCGGCTCCGAAATGCCCAAAGCCCCAGCTCGACTGAGCTGGGGCTTTATTATGGGGAGTCTGGCGGTGACCTACTTTCACATGGCGAATGCCACACTATCATCGGCGCA
>NZ_JBVMAE010000052.1:0-13900 GCF_055597485.1 Crenobacter sp. CS_VA4 | reverse complement strand
TGCGCGGGCGGCCTCCATGCCTGGTCAAAATTCAACGAGCACGGCTGGTCAAAATTCAGTGAGCGCCAACACTTCTGACTGAAGAAATGCACATGAGCGGTGCTGAAACAGGCGTCATGATCTCGCTCGCGGAAATGCTCAAACGACAGAACAGAACCGACGTTGGAGGTCACTTCCAGATAGGAATTGCAGACAGAAATGGATTTGAACTACGGCCGATCTTAAATACTCTGCCTGGACCTCTCGATCGACGGATCACATTTCTGGGGATGGATGTAACTTCGTTACCAAAGATTGACAACTACTCAGTTGGCTACGCAGCGATCGCACCTAACGTCCTGTGAATAAACGGACGCCCAGCTTCAACATTTAAGTGCAAAAAAGTAATGAAAATCCGCCTAACAATTCGGTCGAGAGGACAACCCAAAAGCTGCGCTTTTTGGTTCCCTCCGCGCTTCGCACTCCGGCTGCTTCTCACCTCAAACGTTATGCATCAGGAAAGCCGACCATGCGCATTCCAAAGTATTTGCTCGTAGCTCTCACCTGTACTGCCGCTCATGCACAGGAAACTGGCCCAAATATGCGTCTGCTGAAGCCAGCTTTCGCGTTTCACTTGTGTATTAGCCAAACTACGGAGACTGAGATAAAGCTCCTTCCTAGGCCGCTCAAAAAGGGACCGAGCGAAGTTGAAGGCGAAATCTGGAACAAGGTCTTGTCGAAGTGCTATCCCGCGATTGCTGGAGATGAGTCGAAAGGCCTTGTCTTATTGAATTACGCTGGCGAACCCCTACAAACCAAAGGATTCGTTGACGGTGCACTATGGTCAGGACGCGCATACGTCATGGAGCGCGTAATGGCCGCAACAGAGACCAGGCAATGAAGCCTAACTATTCAATCGAGCGGACACCCCAAATGCTGCACATTTGGGGTTCCCTGCGCGCTTCGCGCTCCGGTGCCACTCATCTCAAACGTTAGCAAGTAGGATGGGTGAAGGCGTTTACGCCGTACCCCATCAAATCGCTGTCGTGTGATGATTTGATGGGTTACGCTGCGCTTCACCCGTCCTCCCTTGCTACCTTGCTGTGCGACATCAATATGTTTAGAAATTTTGCCATTGCCTTATCATTATTAGCCTCCTGCGTGGCTCAAAGTGCTGAGCTTAAATTTGTAGCCAAATCGGATTCCCAAGTTGCAGATCACTATAGAGCGATATATTTAGATGCATCATCATTAAGAAAAGACGGGGATTTTATAATAGCCACTTTCGTTGAGGAGTATTTGGGTGACGCTGCAAGACGTGACACTAAATCGGTAATTGTGATAGATGGGTTTAATTGCACGGAGTTTTTTTACGCTGCTATGGAGAGCCACGGTATGAGTGGTTCATTTGGAAATGGGTGACGAAATATGGAGCCTTGTCAATGATGATTGGAAAACAAACAGGCTGGTGCAAGCGCACAACCTTGGAACTGAGTCATTGGCAAAAACCACATTTGATGCTGTTTGTGACTTAGGCAAATAGGGTTCTAACTCATCGATCCAGCGGACCCACTAAAGCAGGCCGCTGACTTAATGCATTACCGCGTATTCGGGATAATTACGAGGTGCAACCATAGGGCACCGCGTACCCCGGATAATTCCGAGCTGTAACGCGTAGGGCGGAAGCCCCTATGGGGCGTTCCGCCACCTACTCGCAAACGCCTGGTGGGCTTGGCGGAACGCCTCGCTTGGCGAGGCTTCCGCCCTACGTGCCGCGCCTACCCCGCTTCGGCCAACCTTAGCCCCTCAAAACCTCCCCTCCCCAAAATGCTGCTCGAAGAACTCCACGCAGACGCGCAGCTTGGCCGAGCTGGACAGCCGTGCCGGGTACACCGCCCAGATGTCCGCCTCCTGGCGGTAGTCGGGCAGCACCTGCACCAGCTGTCCGCTCTCTAGTTCCCTGCCCACATCCCATAGCGAGCGCAGCATGATGCCGTGGCCGGCCAGCGCCCAGTGGTGGACGATCTCGCCGTGGTTGGACGACAGCGGGCCGGTGACCTTGACCGTTTCGTCGCCGGTGGGACCTGCGAGGCGCCACAGGCCGAACGGGTGGTCGCGTTCCTTGATCGCCAGACAGTCGTGGCTGGCGAGTTCTTCCAGGCTTTTGGGCACGCCGCGCCGCTCGAGATAGCTCGGCGCCGCGCACAGGATGCGGCGGTTGGCGGCGAGCTTGCGGGCGATCAGCTGCGGGGCGATCTCATTGCCGATGCGGATGTCGAGGTCGATGCCCTCGGCGGCCAGGTCCACCAGCTTGTCGAATACGTCGAAGCGGATCTCCAGCTGCGGGTAGCGTTCGGCCAACGTGGACAGCGCCGGGGCGACGTGGTGGCGGCCGAAGCCGAAGCTGCTGCTGATGCGGATCAGCCCGCGCGGGTTCTGGCTGATCTCGGACACCTCGTCGACCAGGTGGTCGACGTCGGCGAGGATGCGCTGCGCCCAGCGGTATACCCGCTCGCCATCCTCGGTGATCGCGACGCGCCGGGTGCTGCGGTGCAGCAGCTTCACCCCCAGCGTCTCTTCCAGAATGCGTAGCCGCTTGCTGACAAAGGCGGGCGAGGCGCCCAGCTCTTCGGCGGCGGCGGCGAAGCCGGAGCGGCGCGTCACCAGGCAGAACACGCGCAGGTCGTCGAGTTGCGGTTCATTCTTCACGATTCGTGTCTTATGTGTGCACAGATGTGCTGATTATTGCCGGAATGTTTTTCGGCATGCTAGCGCTCAATCGAATTCATTTGGACCGGTTTCGTTTTAAGCCGCTAAGCAAACCCAGCGTAGCGGTCCTGGCTAGGCGCACTGCCGCAGACAGTACGAGTAGTACGGCAAGGCAGTGCAACAACGCCAGGAGGGTTTGCTTAGCGGCGCTAAAGGGCCGGTCGGTTAAGGAGAACACTATGAGCAAGAGCTACAAGATCGCCGCCATCGCCGGCGACGGCATCGGCAACGAGGTACTGCCGGAGGGCCTGCGCGTGCTGCGTGCGGCGGCCGAGAAATTCGACATCCAGATCGAGGTGACCTCGTTCGAGTGGGCGAGCTGCGACTACTACCTGGAGCACGGCAAGATGATGCCGGACGACTGGTTCGCGACGCTGAAGGAATTCGACGCGATCTTCTTCGGCGCGGTCGGCTGGCCGGACAAGGTGCCGGATCACATCTCGCTGTGGGGCTCGCTGCTGAAGTTCCGCCGCGAGTTCGACCAGTACGTGAACCTGCGTCCGGTGCGCCTGCTGCCGGGCGTGCCGTGCCCGCTGGCCGGCCGCAAGCCGGGCGACATCGATTTCTACGTGGTGCGCGAGAACACCGAGGGCGAGTACACCTCGGTGGGCGGAAAGATGTTCGAGGGCACCGACCGCGAGTTCGTGCTGCAGGAGGCGGTGTTCACCCGCCACGGCGTCGACCGCATCCTGAAATACGCGTTCGAGCTGGCCAACAGCCGCCCGCGCAAGAAGCTGACCGCGGCGACCAAGTCCAACGGTATCGCGGTGAGCATGCCGTACTGGGACGAGCGCGTGGCCGAGGTGGCCGGGCAGTATCCGGACGTCGCGTGGGACAAGCAGCACATCGACATCCTGTCGGCGCGCTTCGTGCTGCAGCCGGACCGCTTCGACGTCGTCGTCGCGTCCAACCTGTTCGGCGACATCCTGTCGGACCTGGGCCCGGCCTGCACCGGCACGATCGGCCTGGCCGCTTCGGCCAACCTCAACCCGGACCGCACCTTCCCGTCGCTGTTCGAGCCGGTGCACGGCTCGGCGCCGGACATCTACGGCAAGAACATCGCCAACCCGATCGCGATGATCTGGTCGGGCGCGATGCTGCTGGACTTCCTGGGCGACGGCGAGGGCCGTTTCCGCGCAGCGCACGACGCGATCCTGAAGGCGATCGAGCAGGTCTTGCAGGAAGGCCCGCGCACCCCGGACATGGGCGGTTCGGCCAACACGACCGACGTCGGCGCGGCGATCGCGGCGGCGTTGTAAGCGATGTCTGCCCCTGCCGGCGTGCTGCTGCACCTTGATAGGTGCGAGGCATGCTGGGCAGGGGAGTCAAGCACACCGCCTGATAGGGGTGGGTGGGGCGGACAGTTTGGCGGCGGGTGCCGCGGCCGGCTGTCGTTCTGTTTGGATAGTCTGGCAGTTTATGTGGTATTCGGCTGGCTGGCCGTGCGTTGCTGAACCAGCCTGCCTGCAGAACCGGCGGTCGCGAGTCGGGCAGTATCCGACCGCGCCGCGGTAGTCGGTGGAGTAACAACCAGCAACAACACAAAAGCGTGAACAACAACAAACACACGCTGCACAGCCCTACAAAAGGAGAAACCGTGGACAACATCAAAAAAGGCAGGCGCGACACGCCTCTTGCCGTGGTCAGCCTGCTGATCATCTTTTCCCTGGTCGGCGGCATGACCGCCTTCCCGAAAGCATCGATCGACGGGGCCGAGAAGGTCCTGTACTGGTGTACGACGATCTTCGCGTCACCCATCCTGTTATTTGCATTCTTTTCCGTGCTGTTCGTCGGCTGGCTGGGCTTCAGCAAGTACGGCAAAATCCGCCTGGGCGAAGGCAAGCCCGATTACTCCACCTCGTCGTGGATCTTCATGTTCATCCTGTCGGGCCTGGGCTCGTCGACGCTGTACTGGGGCTTTCTCGACTGGGCCTATTACTACCAGACCCCGGGGCTGAACCTCACCCCGGAGTCGCAGGAAGCGCTGAAATTCAGCGTGGCCTATTCCTTCTTCCACTCGGGCCTGAGCGCCTGGGCGATCTACGCGATCGGCGCGGTGGCGATGTGCTACCACTTCCACGTGCGCAAGAACAAGGGCCTGAGCCTGGCGTCGATGATCGAGGCGATCACCGGCTTCAAGGCCCGTGGCCCGGTCGGCCGGCTGGTCGACCTGCTGTTCATGCTGTGCATGTTCGGCGCGCTGACCATCTCGCTGGTGCTCACCGCGATCACCTTCTCCAAGCTGCTGTCGATCCTGACCGGCATTCCTGACACCTTCACCACCCAGGTGATCATCATCCTGGCGGTATCGGTGGTGTTCACGCTCAGCTCCTACGTGGGCATGGACGGCGGCATGAAGCGACTCAGCCACATGGTGTGCTGGGGCGTGGTGATCCTGGCGCTGTACATCTACCTGTTCGGCCCGACCCAGTTCATCACCAGCAACTCGCTGTCGAGCATGGGCCTGATGCTGACCCACTTCGTCGACATGAGCCTGTTCACCGACCCGATGGGCGACGGCAAATTCACCCGCGAGTGGACGGTGTTCTACTGGCTGTGGTGGATCTCGTACGCACCGGGCGTGGCGCTGTTCGTCACCCGCGTATCGCGTGGCCGTACCATCCGCGAAGTGCTGATGGCGATGGTGCTGGGCGGCTGCATCGGCATCTGGTTCGTGTTCGGCGTGCTGGAAAACTACAGCGTGCACAGCTTCATCACTGGTCTCGTGAACGTGCCGGACGTGCTGAGCAAGCAGGGCGGCGAAGTGGCCATCGGCCTGCTGCTCGACCACCTGCCGGCCGGCCGCGCGGTGATGGCGTTCTTCCTGGCGGTGATGGTGGTGTTCCTGGCTGCGCACATGGACGCGGTGGGCTACGCGGTATCGGCTACCTGCACCCGCGACCTGGAGGAAGGCGAAGACCCGGCCCCGGCCGACCGCCTGTTCTGGTGCGTGATGCTGACCCTGGTGCCGCTCGCAATGATCTTCGCCAAGGCTCCGCTCAATACCATGAAGACCGCGGTGATCGTGACCGCCATCCCGTTCGCACTGATCATCCTGATCAAGGTGTACGGCCTGCTCAAGTGGCTGCGCGAGGACTACGGCCATGTACCGTCGCACCAGATCGACGAGCACAACCGTTCGGTCCCGGCGGTTTCGGCAGCCCCGGCAGTCCCGGCGGCCCCGGCGGTCGTGACCAGCAAGCAGCCGGTGTAAGGGGGCGATGATGGCCGGACACTATTTACTCAGTGAAGCGATGCAGGAGTTCGTGCACACCAGCGGCACCTTCACCGGTGCGGACGACAGCATCGATTCCGGCCGCGCCGCCTACGACGCGCTGTGCCGCTACTTCACCCCGGTGCGCACCGGCAACCCGGCGGTCGAGGACCTGATCCTCGCCGCGCCGGGGCGGGAGATCCCGCTGCGCATCTACCGGCCGGTTGGCGAAGCGCCGGCACAGGGCTGGCCCTGCGTGCTCTACCTGCACGGCGGCGGCTGGGTGGTGGGCGGGCTGGACTCGCACGAGTTCGTCGCCGCTCCGCTGGCCTGCGATACGCAGTCGGTGGTGGTGGTGGTCGACTACCGGCTGGCGCCCGAGCATGTGTTCCCGGCGGCGTTCGACGACTGCCTGGCCGCCTGGCAGCACCTGCAGGCGCACGGCGAGGCGCTCGGCATCGATTCGGCCAACGTGGTGGTGGCCGGCGATAGCGCCGGCGGCAACCTGACGGCGGCGCTGTGCCTGGCCATCGCTCGGCAGGGTGGCCCGGCCCCGGTCGGCCAGGCGCTGATCTACCCGGGTCTGGGCACCGAACATAGCTTGCCGTCGTATCGCGACAACGCCGACGCGCCGCTGTTGACCACGGCGGATGTCGAGTTCTACCTGAAGCTGTACGCACCGGCCCCGGCCACGCATCAGGACCCGCGGCTGTCGCCCTTGTCGGCGCCTAAGCTTGCCGGGCTGCCGCCGGCCTTCGTGGCGGTGGCCGAGTTCGACCCGCTGCGCGATGACGGGCAGTTGTACGTCGAGCGGCTGCGTGCCGACGGCGTGGCAGCGCAGTACCACCTGGGCCGCGGCCTGCTGCATGGCTGTCTGCGTGCGCTGCATCGCTGCCCGGAGACCGCGCGGATGTATCTGGCCTTCGCCGAGGCGATTGCCTCGATGCAGGCGGCAAGGTTGGCCGAAGCCGGCTGATCGTCGCCGGCAGACTCCGCCCTGCGTTGTTGCGCAGTCTGGTCCTGTCTGCGGCTGCGCTTAGCAGGGACCGCTGCGCCGGGTTTTGCTGACGACTTGCTGTGTTGTTGCTGTTGCCACGGCCGTTTTTGCCGTTGGCTGGCCCGCCTGGTGGTACTGACCGGGCAGGGGGCCTGAACCGTTTCCGACCGTCCGTTCCTCAGAGAGGGCTTGACAGCCGGGAGCCGTTGGGCCAAATTTTTTCGTATGCATGTTAACCAATAGTATTTTGTTAACTGTTAGATAGCAAAGCGGGCGAGCAGGATCCGTCCAACCACTCAGCCAGAGGAGAAACCGATGAATGCCTTCACCAAACTGAATCCCGAGTTCTGCGCCGATCCGGACAACGCCTGGACCATGCCCGCCGAGTACTACACCAGCGACGCGGTCTACCAGTACGAGAAGGAAAAGATCTTCGCCAACAGCTGGATCTGCGTGGCCCACCGCAGCGAGCTGGCCGAGGCCAACGACTACATCACCCGCAAGGTGATCGGCGAGAACATCATCGTGGTACGCGGTCGCGACGAAGTGCTGCGCGCGTTCTACAACGTCTGCCCGCACCGCGGCCACGAACTCCTGGAAGGCAGCGGCAAGGCCAAGAACGTGATCACCTGTCCGTACCACGCCTGGACCTTCAAGCTGGACGGCGACCTCGCGCATGCGCGCAACTGCGACAACGTCGCCAATTTCGACAAGGAAAAATCCACCCTCATGCCGGTGAAGGTGGAGGAATACGCCGGCTTCGTGTTCATCAACATGAACCCGGGGGCGGGCTCGGTCGAGGAACAGCTGCCGGGCCTGGAAGCCAAGCTGCGCGCCGCCTGCCCGGTGATCGACGACCTACACCTGGGCGCCCGTTTCGTCACCGATACCCCGGCCAACTGGAAGACCATCGTCGACAACTACATGGAGTGCTACCACTGCGGTCCGGCCCACCCGGGCTTCGCCGACTCGGTGCAGGTCGACAAGTACACCCACACCATGCACGGCAACTGGACGCTGCAGTTCGGCCTGGCCAAGTCGTCGGAGAAGTCGTTCAAGATCGACGAATCGGTGAAGGACCCGAGCTTCAGCGGCTTCTGGGCGTGGCCGTGCACCATGTTCAACGTGCCGCCGGGCGCCAACTTCATGACCGTGATCTACGAGTTTCCGGTCGACGCCGAGACCACGCTGCAGCACTACGAGATCTACTTCCTCAACAAGGAACTGACCGAGGAGCAGCAGGCGCTGGTCGAGTGGTACCGCACCGTGTTCCGCCCGGAAGACCTGCGCCTGGTCGAAAGCGTGCAGCGTGGCCTGAAGTCGCGCGGCTACCGCGGCCAGGGCCGCATCATGGTCGACCAGCAGCGTAGCGGCATCAGCGAGCACGGCATCGTGCATTTCCATCAATTGGTCGGCAAGCAGCACGCCCAGTAAAGGAACCTCGAAAACCTGCTGCGCGACACGGATGCTTCGTTGGGCGGTGCTTTGCGCGTGCGAATGTTCCATTCGCTCAGCCAGAAGCCTCATGGACTTCGAGTCCACTCCGGTTTCTGCGCGCTGTCCGCCTCGCCTGCGTGCCGCTCGCGACGGTTTTAGAGGTTCCTAATTCCCGATAGCGGTGGTGCCGTGCCGGCACCACTCCTTCCAGAGAGTCACACGATGAAATTGAACGACCCACTATTGTTCCGCCAGCGCGCCTATGTCGACGGTGTCTGGTGCGATGCCGACGGCGGCGCCACCGTGGCTGTCACCGACCCGGCCACCGGCGAAACGATCGCCACCGTACCGCGGATGGGCGAGGCCGAGGCCGAGCAGGCGATCGAGGCCGCGCACGCCGCGCTGCCGGCCTGGAAAGCCAGGACCGGCAAGGAGCGCGCCAAGATCCTGCGCCGCTGGTTCGACCTGATCGAGCAGCACGAAGACGACCTGGCCCGGCTGATGACCTGGGAGCAGGGCAAGCCGGTCGCCGAGGCGCTGGGCGAGATCCGCTACGCCGCGTCGTTCATCGAATGGTTCGGCGAGGAGGCCAAGCGCCTATACGGCGACGTGATCCCGTCGCCGGCCGCCGACAAGCGCCTGGTGGTGGTGCGCGAGCCGATCGGCGTGTGCGCCGCGATCACTCCGTGGAACTTCCCGGCCGCGATGATCACCCGCAAGGCCGCCCCGGCGCTGGCCGCCGGCTGCACCATCGTGATCAAGCCCGCCAACGAGACGCCGCTGTCGGCGCTGGCGCTGGCCGAGTTGGCCGAACGCGCCGGCATTCCGGCCGGGGTGTTCAACATCGTCACCGGCGACTCGGCCGCGATCGGTCGCCAGCTCACCGGCCACCCGCTGGTGCGCAAGCTCAGCTTCACCGGCTCCACCCCGGTCGGTCGGCTGCTGATGAGCCAGTGCGCGTCCACGATCAAGAAGGTGTCGCTGGAGCTCGGCGGCAACGCGCCGTTCATCGTGTTCGACGACGCCGATGTCGACGCGGCGGTAGAGGGCGCGCTGATCGCCAAGTACCGCAACGCCGGCCAGACCTGCGTATGCGTGAACCGCTTCTACGTGCACGACGCGGTGTACGACGAGTTCGCCGCCAAGTTCGCCAAGAAGGCCGCCGAGCTGCGCGTCGGCAACGGCTTCGAGCCTGCGACGCAGATCGGCCCGCTGATAACCGAGAAGGCGGTCGGCAAGGTGCAGGAGCTGCTCGACGACGCGGTGGCCAAGGGCGCGCGGGTGCTGACAGGCGGCGCCAGTCTCGCAGCCGGCGCGCAGTACTTCTCCCCGACCGTGATCGCCGACGTCGGCGCCGGCATGCGCCTCTTGGACGAGGAGATCTTCGGGCCGGTCGCACCGATCGTGCGCTTCTCGTCCGAGGACGAGGTGGTGCGCCTCGCCAACGACACGATCTACGGCCTGGCTTCGTACTTCTACAGCCGCGACGTGGCGCGGGTGTGGCGCGTGGCCGAGCGGCTCGAATACGGCATGGTCGGCATCAACACCGGGCTGATCTCCAACGAGGTCGCGCCGTTCGGCGGCGTGAAGCAGTCGGGCCTGGGCCGCGAAGGCTCCAAGTACGGCATCGAGGATTACCTCGAGATGAAGTACCTGTGCATGGCCGTATAAGCCAGCGTAGGAAAACGGTTCGGCCAACGTTGGCCGAACCGACAGGGTTATGAGGAGAGGCCGGCTCATACAAGCGCCGCTGACCAAACCCATCGCAGTGTTCCCGGCAAGTCGTCATTACAAGATCGGGAGGGTTTGGCGAGCGGCACGCAGTGCCGGCAGGAAAGACGGAGGCAGTAATGGCAAACAACTACCAGATGATGACCGTGCGGGTGACCGCGATCGAACAGGCCACCGCGCAGATCAAGCGCTTCACGCTGGCCGCTTCGGACGGCGGCACCTTGCCGGCGTTCACCGGCGGCAGCCACGTGATCGTGCAGATGCAGGACGGCGATAAGCGCTATAGCAACGCGTACTCGCTGATGAGCTCACCGCGCCAACTTTTCCATTATCAGATCGGCGTGCGCCGCGAGGAAGCTTCGAAGGGCGGCTCGGCGTTCATGCACGACAAGGTGAAGGTCGGCGATACGCTGACCATTTCCACCCCGAACAATCTGTTCGGCCTGGCCGACGCGCCGGCCAAGCACGTGCTGATCGCCGGCGGCATCGGCATCACGCCGTTCATGTCGCAGATGGTCGAACTGGCCGAAAACGGCGCCGACTACGAGCTGCACTACAGCTTCCGCAGCCCCGAGCACGGCGCGTTCGCCGACGAGCTCGCCGCCGGCCGCCACGCCGCGCACACCCAGTTCTACATCAACAGCGACAACCGCCCGCTCGAGGTCGACACGTTGGTCGACCGCCTGCCGCGGGACGCGCACGTCTACATCTGCGGCCCGCGCCCGCTGATCGACGCGGTGATCGCCGCCTGTCGTGGCAAAGGGTTGGCCGAACAGCAGATCCACTGGGAACAGTTCGCCGCCGCGCCGCAGACCGGCGACGGCTTCACCGTGGTGCTCGCCAAGTCCGGTCGCGAGATCGCGGTGGGCGAGGACGAGAGCATCCTGAAGGCGATCGAGAAGGAAGGCAGCGTGCCGGTCGAGTGCCTGTGCCGCGAGGGCGTGTGTGGCACCTGCGAGACCCGCATCCTCGAAGGCGAGGCCGAGCACCGCGACCAATACCTGAGCGACGCCGAGAAGGCGGCGCAGAAGACCATGATGATTTGCGTGTCGCGCGCGCGCGGCGAGCGGCTGGTGCTGGATTTGTAAGACATCCATCCGTCTCCTGACGACCCTGTTCGGCCCGCTTCGGCGGGCTGTTTTTTTCGGCGGTCGGGGGAAACGTTCGCGGCCAATAGTTTTATAAGGCCTTGCGGAACGTCAAGTTGACCCGGCAGTGCCCGAACACCGGGTCCACCCCGTCCGCCACCGGTTTGACGCCGTGGTACGCCATGCGCGATGGCCCGCCCCATACCACCACGTCGCCGCTGTACAGCCAGACGGTACGGGTCCTGTCGCTGCGCTCATTGCCGCCGAACAGGAACTCGGCCGGCAGCCCGAGCGACAGAGACACGACCGGCGCGTTCGGGTCGCGCTCGTCCTTGTCCTGATGCAACCCGAGCTTGGCGCCGGGCCGGTAGTAGTTGATCAGGCAGACGTCCGGCACGAAGTCGGGGTAGTTGGCAGCCCTGGCTGCGGCCAGTGCCAGTTGCATCAGCGGCTCCGGAATCGGCGGCCATGGGCGCATGCCGTGCGCTACGGCGCGGGCGTAGCGGTAGCCGTGTTCGTCGCTGACCCAGCCGGCGTTGCCGCAGCTGCTGGTCTTCACCGTCATCCGGTAGCCGCCTGGCGTGCGCATCTCCATCAGCGGCGCTTGGCGCAGCACGCCGCGGATGGCTTCGGCCAATAGCGTGATGCGGTCGCGCGCGAAGTTGCGCAGGATGACGGCGCCGGGCGCGAGCGGCTCCTCGTACGGCTCGGTCTCGGGCACCGGGTCGAACAGGTCGTTGACGAACGGGACGGGGCTGATGTTGCGGCTCATGCTTCCATTTTATCGCGTTCAATCAACATCAACGCCGGCTACTTCACCCGCGCGACCTCCGTGACACGCCATAGCCAAACTTGGCGATATCTGAGCCGGGGTGTACCTTACGCCCCAGCATCGTCCATGCATTCCCAACCTCAACCCCGATCCACCCATGACCGAAAACAGCTTCGCCTTCCGCCTGAAGGAACTGCTCGAGCACAAGAAACTGACCCTCCAGGCGGTGGCGACCGCGCTCGGCGTGTCGCGCCCGGCCGTGCACAAGTGGACCCGCGGCGGCGAGATCGACTACGACAACCTGCGCCGGCTGGCGGTGTTCCTCAACGTCAACTGGATCTGGCTGCGCTACGGCGAAGAGGCGCAGCGCGACCTCGCCGCCGCCGACCCGGTCGAGCTGCCGATGACCGACGTGCGTCGTCGTTACACCGCCGAGATCATGGAGAGCGAGGCGCGGATGAAGCTCGCGCAGGAGAATGCACGCATCGTCACCTGGGAATGGAACCTGATCACCGACGCGGTCACCTATTCGGCCAACGTCGAGGCGGTGTACGGCTGGCCGATCGGCCGCAACGAGGACTTCTGGCCGCACGTGCCGGCCGACGACGCGGCGATGATGAACGAGGTGTACGCGCACTCGATCGCCACCGGCGAGCCACACGAGATCGACTTCCGGATCATCGCGCCGGACGGGCAGGTGCGCTGGATCGCCTCGCGCGCGACGCCGATCCGCGACGCCGACGGCCGCATCGTCAAGATGGTCGGCATCAGCATGGACAACACCGCGCGCAAGACCGCCGAAGAGGCGCTGCGACGCAGCGAGGCGCGCTTTAGGGCGATCTTCGAGAACGCCTCCGGCGGCATCGCCTACATCGGCCTCGACGGGCGCTGGCTGAAGGTCAACCAGACGCTGTGCGAGCTGCTCGGCTACTCGGCCGAGGAGCTGGCCGGGCTGACCTTCCAGTCGCTGACGCTGGAGGACGACCTGGCCGGCAATCTGGAACAGCTCGGCCGGCTGCTGTCCGGCGAAATCGCGATGTACTCGCTGGAGAAGCGCTTCCGCCGCAAGGACGGCGCGGTGATCTGGGTCAACGTGAAGACCTCGCTGCAGCGCAACCCCGATAGCGGCGAGCCGGAGCATCTGGTCGCGGTGATCGAGGACATCACCGCGCAGCACACCCGGCAGGCGGCGCTGGAGGAGGCGGCGGTCGAGGCGGAAGTGCTGTTCGCCGCCGTCGGCGTCGGGCGCTGGCGTTTCGACACGGCGAGCGGTCGCTTGTCCGGCGACAGGGTGGCGATGCTGCTGCTGGTCGGCGTCGATCGTGCCGGCGAATTGAGCCGGGCGGACTGGCTGGCGGCGTTGTCGGCGGACACGGAGGTGTGGCTCGAGCAGGCGCTCGATCGGCCGAGCTTCCGGCTCGATGGCCGGCATCGCGACGGCACGGCGCTGCGGCTGTTCGGCGCGCGGGCGCCCGGGAATGAGAGTGTGCTGGTCGGAGGCGTGTTGCGGCTCGAGGTGGACTGAATGACCCGGCAAGGCTGATCACGCCCGAAAACGAACAAGCCGGCAAAAGCCGGCTTGTTTTGTTTCCATGCCGCGGCGCTTACCAGGCCAGCCGCACGCCGACGTTCCCGCCGATGGTTTCCCGCGAGGTGCTGTCCAGATTGGTGGTGTAGGTCAGCGTCGCGTAGACGCTGCTGCTCGGGGACAGCTTGCCGACCAGGCCGGCACCGAACTGGCCGGCGGTGCCGGTCAGCGTGGTCGGGATCGCCGTGGTGCCGGCAAAGCTCGCCTGATCGTTGCCGCCGAAGCTGCGCAGCAGATTGGCGCGCAAGTACGGCTGCCACAGGGTGCCGCCGCGCTCGAACTGCCCCTGCAGTCGGGCCCCGATCCGGCCCAGGAAGCCGTCCGC
>NZ_JBVMAE010000051.1:0-15608 GCF_055597485.1 Crenobacter sp. CS_VA4 | reverse complement strand
GTCAGAGTGGTCTTACCATGGTCCACGTGACCGATGGTGCCAACGTTTACGTGCGGTTTCGTCCGCTCGAACTTTTCTTTTGCCATTTTGCAAAAATCCTTGATTTAAAGAACAACAGAGCTAGGTTGGCCGAAACCGGTTCGGCCAACCTCAGCGCGCATTACTTCTTGGCGTTCATGACGGCGTCGGCAACGTGCTTCGGTGCCTCGGAGTAGTGCTTGAACTCCATGGAGTAGGTAGCACGACCCTGGGACAGCGAACGCAGCGTGGTCGAGTAGCCGAACATTTCGGCCAGCGGGACTTCGGCCTTGATCTTCTTGCCGCCCACACCGTCGTCGTCCATACCCTGAACGATACCGCGACGGGACGACAGGTCGCCCATCACGTCGCCCATGTACTCTTCCGGCGTTTCCACTTCGACGGCCATCATCGGCTCGAGCAGTACCGGGCTGGCCTTGCGCATACCTTCTTTGAAGGCCATCGAACCAGCCAGTTCGAACGCGATCTGCGACGAGTCGACATCGTGGTAGGAACCGAAGGTCAGGCGAACCTTGATGTCCACCACCGGGTAGCCGGCCAGGATACCGTTCGACAGGGTGTTCTGGATGCCCTTGTCGACCGACGGGATGAATTCGCGCGGAATCACACCACCCTTGATCTCGTCCGAGAACTCGTAGCCACCGCCTTCGCCCAACGGCTCCAGGGTGATCACTACGTGACCGTACTGACCCTTACCACCGGACTGCTTGACGTGCTTGGCTTCGGATTCCACCGACTTGCGGATGGTTTCGCGGTAGGCCACTTGCGGCGCGCCAACGTTGGCTTCCACGCCGAATTCGCGCTTCATGCGGTCAACCAGAATTTCCAGGTGCAGTTCACCCATACCGGAAATGATGGTCTGGCCGGATTCTTCGTCGGTACGCACGCGGAACGACGGGTCTTCCTTGGCCAGGCGGTTCAGGGCAACGCCCATCTTCTCCTGGTCGGCCTTGGTCTTCGGCTCAACGGCGACGTGAATCACCGGCTCCGGGAACTCCATGCGCTCGAGGATGATCGGCGCATCGGAAGAACACAGGGTTTCACCGGTGGTCACTTCCTTCAGGCCGATGGCGGCGGCGATGTCGCCGGCGCGCACTTCTTCCAGCTCGATACGGTCGTTCGCCATCATCTGAACGATACGGCCGATACGCTCGCGCTTGCCCTTCACCGAGTTCATCACGGTGTCGCCCGACTTCACCACGCCCGAGTAGACGCGGAAGAAGGTCAGCTGACCGACGTACGGGTCGTTCATCAGCTTGAACGCCAGCGCCGAGAACGGCTCGTCGTCCGAAGCGTGACGCTCGGCCGGCTGGCCATCAACTTCACCAGCAATGGCCGGCACGTCGATCGGCGACGGCAGCAGTTCGATCACGGCGTCGAGCATGCGCTGCACGCCCTTGTTCTTGAACGCGGTACCGCACAGCATCGGCTGGATTTCGCAACGCAGCGTACGAAGACGCAGGCCGCTGATGATTTCTTCCTCGGTCAGCGCTTCGCCGCCCAAGTACTTGTCCATCATCTCGTCGCTGACTTCGGCAGCGGCTTCGACCATCTTCTCGCGCCATTCTTCGGCAGTCGCTTGAACGTCAGCCGGGATGTCCTGGTACTCGAACTTCATGCCCTGGGACGCTTCGTCCCAGATGATCGCCTTCATCTTCAGCAGGTCGACCACACCGGTGAAGCCGTCTTCGGCACCGATCGGCACCACGATAGGCACCGGGTTGCCACGCAGGCGGGTCTTCATCTGCTCAACGACGCGGAAGAAGTTGGCACCCTGACGGTCCATCTTGTTGACGAACGCCAGACGCGGCACTTGGTATTTGTTGGCCTGGCGCCATACGGTCTCGGACTGCGGCTGTACGCCACCGACCGCGCAGTACACCATCACGGCACCGTCCAGCACACGCATGGAACGCTCTACCTCAATGGTAAAGTCCACGTGACCCGGGGTGTCGATGATGTTGAAGCGGTGTTCCGGGAACTGCAGGCCCATACCCTTCCAGAAGGTCGTGGTCGCAGCGGAGGTAATGGTGATACCACGCTCCTGCTCCTGCTCCATCCAGTCCATGGTGGCTGCGCCATCATGCACTTCACCGATCTTATGGTTTACACCGGTGTAGAACAGAATACGCTCGGTCGTGGTGGTCTTGCCGGCGTCAATGTGAGCGCTAATACCGATGTTACGGTAGCGCTCGATAGGAGTTTTCCTAGCCACAGCGGGCACCTTATCTTAAGGATTGAATTAGAAGCGGAAGTGCGAGAACGCCTTGTTGGCTTCTGCCATGCGGTGAACTTCTTCACGCTTCTTCATAGCACCGCCGCGACCTTCCGCTGCATCGAGCAGCTCGCCAGCGAGACGCAGATCCATGGACTTCTCGCCACGCTTACGCGCAGCGTCACGCAGCCAACGCATCGCCAGGGCCAGGCGACGCGACGGGCGAACCTCAACAGGAACTTGGTAGTTGGCGCCACCGACACGGCGGCTCTTTACTTCGACAACCGGCTTGGCGTTGGCGATGGCAGTGTTGAACACTTCAATCGCGTCTTTGCCGGTTTTCTTGGCGATCTGGTCCAGCGCGCCGTAGATGATGCGTTCGGCTACGGATTTTTTGCCGTCGATCATGACAACGTTCATGAATTTCGACAGGTCTTGGCTACCGAACTTCGGATCCGGCAAAACGTCGCGCTTCGGGACTTCTCTGCGTCTCGGCATGGTAATTCCTTAAATATATTCAGTTGAGCAGTGGGCTCATGACCACCCAATCAAGCGGTCACTTACTCGACAGCCGGTGGCTGCCGCTAGATGCCGAAGCTTACTTCGGGCGCTTAGCGCCGTACTTCGAACGGGACTGCTTACGATCTTTCACGCCAGCGGTATCCAGCGAACCGCGGACAGTGTGGTAACGCACACCCGGCAAGTCTTTTACACGACCGCCGCGGATCAGCACTACCGAGTGTTCCTGCAGGTTGTGACCTTCACCACCGATGTACGAAATCACTTCGAAACCGTTGGTCAGGCGCACTTTGCAGACTTTACGAAGCGCCGAGTTTGGCTTCTTCGGAGTGGTGGTGTACACACGGGTGCACACGCCGCGCTTCTGCGGGCAGGCTTCCAGTGCCGGGACCTTGCTCTTCGCTTTGGTAGCGACGCGGCCCTTGCGCACGAGTTGGTTAATGGTTGGCATTACTTCAGTTCCTAGTTGAGGTAAAACTGGCGGCACCATACCGCCAAGCAGCGGATTATATTTTAGTCAGCCGCACAGCGTCAATGAGAAAAACGCCGCCCCTTCAGCGTTAACCGTTGAATTGGCAGCGTTTTTTTGATGCCCCGGCGAACCGGGGCGGGATCGAGACTTACTCGTTGGTTTCGACCGGTTCTACCGACGGCTCCAGCTCGAGGGACTCGAGACCACCTTCGCCACCCTGGCGACGACGGTTGCGGTGGTAAGCGAGACCAGTACCCGCCGGGATCAGACGGCCGACGATCACGTTTTCCTTCAGGCCGCGCAGGTCGTCCTTCTTGCCCATGATCGCGGCTTCGGTCAGCACGCGGGTGGTTTCCTGGAACGATGCCGCCGAGATGAACGAGTCGGTCGACAACGAGGCCTTGGTGATACCCAGCAGCACGTTGTCGTACTGCGCCGGCTCCTTGCCTTCGGCCAACATGCGGTCGTTGGTCGCCATCACTTCGGCGCGCTCGACCTGTTCACCCTGGATGAAGTCGGTGTTGCCCGAATCGGTGATGTTAACGCGGCGCAGCATCTGGCGAATGATCACCTCGATGTGCTTGTCGTTAATCTTCACACCCTGCAGACGGTACACCTCCTGCACCTCCTGGACGATGTAGCGCGACAACGCCTCGATACCCTGCAGGCGCAGGATGTCGTGCGGATCGACCGCGCCGTCGACGATGATCTCGCCGCGGTTCACCACCTGACCGTCGTGCACCAGCACGTGCTTGTCTTTTGGGATCAGGCTCTCGATCGCATTGCCGTCCAGATCGGTGATGATCAGACGCTGCTTGCCCTTGGTGTCCTTACCGAACGATACGGTACCGGTGACTTCGGCCAACATGCCGGCGTCTTTCGGTGCACGCGCTTCGAACAGTTCGGCCACGCGCGGCAGACCACCGGTAATGTCGCGGGTCTTGGTGGTTTCCTGCGGGATACGGGCCAGCACTTCACCCTTGCCCACTTCCTGACCGTCGCGCACGGTGATGATCGCGCCCACCTGGAAGGTGATCGATACGGTGGTATCGGTAGCGCCGCTGTTGCGCACTTCGTTGCCGTTCTCGTCGAGCAGCTTCACCAGCGGACGCAGCAGCTTGCTCTGCGAACCGGCACGGCGCTTCGGATCGATCACGACCAGCGTCGACAGACCGGTCACATCGTCGGTCTGCTTGGCAACGGTGTTGCCTTCCTCGACGTTCTCGAACTTCACCCGACCAGCGTACTCGGTGATGATCGGACGGGTGTGCGGGTCCCAGGTCGCCAGTACCGCGCCGGCCTTGATGACCAGACCATCGGTCACCATCAGGGTCGCGCCGTATGGCACTTTGTGACGCTCGCGCTCGCGGCCGATATCGTCGTGGATCACCACCTCGCCGGAGCGAGTGATCACGATCAGCTCGCCCTTGCTGTTGGTGACGTAGCGCATCTGACTGGAGAAACGCACGGTACCGTTCGACTTACCCTCCACCTGGCTGGCCGCCGCGGAACGCGACGCCGCACCACCGATGTGGAAGGTACGCATGGTCAGCTGGGTACCCGGCTCACCGATCGACTGGGCGGCGATCACACCGACCGCTTCGCCGGCGTTGACCGACTTGCCGCGGGCCAGATCGCGGCCGTAGCACTTGGCGCACAGGCCGTAGCGGGTATCGCAGGTGATCGCGGTACGCACCTTCACTTCGTCGACACCCGAACCGTCGATCTGGTCGACCAGCGCTTCGTCGAGCAAGGTGCCGGCTTCGACCACGGTCTCGCCGGTGGACGGATCGACCACGTCGACCGCGGTCACGCGGCCGAGGATACGATCGCGCAGCGCTTCGATCACGTCGCCGCCCTGCACCACCGCCTTCATCACGAAACCGTTGCTGGTGCCGCAATCGTCCTGGATCACGACCAGATCCTGCGTCACATCGACCAGACGACGGGTCAGGTAACCCGAGTTCGCGGTCTTCAACGCGGTATCCGCCAGACCCTTACGGGCACCGTGGGTCGAGATGAAGTACTGCAGTACGGTCAGACCTTCGCGGAAGTTGGCGGTAATCGGCGTCTCGATAATCGAGCCGTCCGGCTTGGCCATCAGGCCCCGCATACCGGCCAGCTGCTTGATCTGTGCCGCGGAACCCCGCGCGCCGGAGTCGGCCATCATGTAGATCGAGTTGAACGATTCCTGGTCGACTTCGTTGCCGTCGCGATCGATCACGCGCTGCTTGGACAGGTCGTCCATCATCGCCTTGGCGATCTTGTCGCCGATGCGACCCCAGATATCCACGACCTTGTTGTAGCGCTCGCCCTGGGTCACCAGACCCTGGCGATACTGCTCCTCGATCTCCTTGACCTCTTTCTGCGCTTCGGCCAACAGCTCGACCTTCTTGGCCGGGATCTGCATGTCGTCGACGCAAATCGAGATGCCGCCACGGGTCGAGAACGCGAAACCGGTGTACATCAGCTGGTCGGCGAAGATCACCGTGTCGCGGATGCCGCAACGGCGGAAGGAGACGTTGATCAGCTTGGAGATCTCTTTCTTCTTCAGCGCCTTGTTGATGTTCTCGAACGACAGGCCCTTCGGCAGGATGTCCGACAGCAGCGCGCGGCCTACGGTGGTCTCGTAGCGACGGATCACCGGCTGGAACTCGCCCTGCTCGTCCTTTTCCCATTCTTTCAGGCGCACGGTGATGCGGGTGGCCAGTTCGACCTGACGGGTCTCGTAGGCGCGGTGCACTTCCTTGGTGTCGGCAAATACCATGCCTTCACCCTTGCCGTTCACCTTGTCGCGGGTCATGTAGTACAGACCCAGCACGATATCCTGCGACGGCACGATGATCGGCTCGCCGTTGGCCGGCGACAGCACGTTGTTGGTCGCCAGCATCAGGGTGCGGGCTTCCATCTGCGCTTCGAGCGACAGCGGCACGTGAACGGCCATCTGGTCACCGTCGAAGTCGGCGTTGAACGCCGCGCAGACCAGCGGGTGCAGCTGGATCGCCTTACCTTCGATCAGGATCGGCTCGAACGCCTGGATGCCGAGACGGTGCAGCGTCGGCGCACGGTTCAGCAGCACCGGATGCTCGCGGATCACGTCTTCGAGGATGTCCCAGACTTCCGGCACTTCCTGCTCGACCAGCTTCTTGGCGGCCTTGATGGTGGACGCCAGGCCCATCACTTCCAGCTTGTGGAAAATGAACGGCTTGAACAGCTCGAGCGCCATCTTCTTCGGCAGACCGCACTGGTGCAGACGCAGGTACGGGCCCACGGTAATCACCGAACGACCGGAGTAGTCGACGCGCTTACCCAGCAAGTTCTGACGGAAGCGACCGCCCTTACCCTTGATCATGTCGGCCAGCGACTTGAGCGGACGCTTGTTGGCGCCGGTCATCGCCTTGCCGCGGCGGCCGTTGTCGAGCAGCGAGTCAACCGATTCCTGCAGCATGCGCTTCTCGTTGCGCACGATGATGTCCGGCGCGCGCAGCTCCAAGAGGCGCTTCAGACGGTTGTTACGGTTGATCACGCGACGGTACAGGTCGTTCAGGTCGGAGGTCGCGAAACGACCGCCGTCCAGCGGCACCAGCGGACGCAGTTCCGGCGGCAGCACCGGCAGCACTTCCATGATCATCCAGTCCGGCTTCATGCCGGAACGCTGGAACGCCTCGAGCACCTTCAGGCGCTTGGCGATCTTCTTGATCTTGGTGTCCGAACCGGTCGACTCGAGGTCGCGGCGCAGCTGTTCGATCTCGGCGCTCAGGTCGAGCTTGCGCAGCAGATCGCGCACCGCTTCGGCGCCCATCAGCGCGGTGAATTCTTCACCGTGCTCGTCCATCAGGTCGAGGTAGTCTTCTTCCGACAGCAGCTGGCCGCGCTGCAGGCTGGTCATGCCCGGCTCGGTCACCACGAACGCTTCGAAGTACAGCACGCGTTCGATGTCGCGCAGCGTCATGTCGAGCACCATGCCCAGACGCGACGGCAGCGACTTCAGGAACCAGATGTGCGCGACCGGCGAGGCCAGTTCGATGTGGCCCATCCGTTCGCGGCGCACCTTCGACAGCGTCACTTCGACGCCGCACTTCTCGCAGATCACACCGCGGTGCTTCAGGCGTTTGTACTTGCCGCACAGGCACTCGTAGTCCTTCACCGGGCCGAAGATGCGGGCGCAGAACAGGCCGTCGCGTTCCGGCTTGAAGGTACGGTAGTTGATGGTTTCCGGCTTTTTGACTTCACCGAAGGACCAGGAGCGGATCGTCTCGGGCGAGGCGATGCCGATCTTGATCGCGTCGAATTCTTCTTCTTGCGTAACTTGCTTAAAGAGATCGAGCAAAGCTTTCATTTTTACTCCCGTGAGGAGTGAGGATCAGGCGCGCCGGCCGGCCTTTCGGCCAACCTTGCGCGCCTCACGGCCTCACGCAGTGATCAATAGCGTTCCAGGTCGATGTCGAGCGCCAGCGAGCGGATTTCCTTCACCAGCACGTTGAACGATTCCGGCATGCCGGCGTCGATCTTGTGCTCGCCCTTGACGATGTTCTCGTACACCTTGGTACGACCGGTCACGTCGTCCGACTTCACTGTCAACATTTCCTGCAGGGTGTAGGCGGCGCCGTATGCTTCCAGCGCCCACACCTCCATCTCACCGAAACGCTGACCACCGAATTGCGCCTTACCACCCAGCGGCTGCTGGGTCACCAGCGAGTACGGGCCGGTGGAACGGGCGTGCATCTTGTCGTCGACCAGGTGATGCAGCTTCAGGTAGTGCATCACACCGACGGTAACCTTGCGGTCGAAGGCTTCGCCGGAGCGGCCATCGTACAGGTTCATCTGCGTCTTCGAGTCGTTGAAGCCCAGCTGCTCGGTCATCGGGTCGCTGTCCGGGTAGGCGAGATCCAGCATGCGCATGATCTCGGCCTCCTTGGCACCGTCGAATACCGGCGTCGCGAACGGCATACCCTTCTTCAGGTGCTCAGCCAGGGTGCGGATCTCGGCGTCGCTGAAGCTGGCCAGATCTTCCTGCTTGCCGGTCTCGTTGTAGACCGCCTCCAGGTAGGCGCGCAGCTCGGCGATGTCGCGCTGTTCGGCCAACATCTTGTTGAAGCGCTCGCCGATACCCTTGGCCGCCCAACCGAGGTGAACCTCGAGGATCTGACCGATGTTCATACGCGACGGTACGCCCAGCGGGTTCAGCACGATGTCGACCGGACGACCGTCGGCCATGTACGGCATGTCTTCGATCGGCAGGATGCGCGATACCACACCCTTGTTACCGTGACGACCGGCCATCTTGTCACCGGCCTGCAGGCGACGCTTCACGGCCACGTAGACCTTGACCATCTTCTGCACGCCCGGCGGCAGTTCGTCGCCTTGGGTCAGCTTGCGCTTCTTGTCTTCGAACTTGAGGTCGAATTCTTCGTGCTTCTGCGCCAGGCTGTCCTTGATCAGTTCGAGCTGCTTGGCGACGTCCTCGTCGCTCATGCGGATATCGAACCAGTCGTGCTTGGACGGCAGACCTTCCAGGTACTCGGTGGTGATCTCGGTACCCTTGGTCAAACGCTTCGGACCGCCGTTGGCGGCCTTGCCGACGATCAGGCGTTCGATACGGCTGAACGCGTCGTTGGCGAAAATCCGAAGCTGGTCGTTCAGGTCGAGACGGTAGCGCTTCAGTTCCGCGTCGATGATCGACTGCGCCCGCTTGTCGCGCTCGATGCCTTCGCGGGTGAACACCTGTACGTCGATCACAGTGCCGACCATGCCGGTCGGAACGCGCAGCGAGGTGTCCTTCACGTCGGACGCCTTCTCACCGAAGATCGCGCGCAGCAGCTTCTCTTCCGGGGTCAGCTGGGTCTCGCCCTTCGGCGTTACCTTGCCGACCAGCACGTCACCGGCTTCCACTTCGGCGCCGATGTAGACGATGCCGGCCTCGTCGAGGCGGTTCTGCATGCGCTCGGACAGGTTCGGGATGTCGCGGGTGATTTCTTCCGGCCCGAGCTTGGTGTCGCGAGCGACGACCGACAGCTCCTCGATGTGAATCGAGGTGTAGCGGTCTTCGGCGACGACCTTCTCCGAGATCAGGATCGAGTCCTCGAAGTTGTAGCCGTTCCACGGCATGAACGCGATGGTCATGTTCTGACCCAGCGCCAGCTCGCCCAGGTCTGTTGAGGCACCGTCGGCCACCACGTCGCCGCGGGCGATGATGTCGCCGACGTTCACCAGCGGACGCTGGTTGATGTTGGTGTTCTGGTTGGAACGGGTGAACTTGGTGAGGTTGTAGATATCCACACCCACTTCACCGGCGGTCGCTTCCTCGTCGTTGACGCGGACCACGACACGGGTCGCATCGACGTAGTCGACCACGCCGCCACGACGGGCGATCACGGTGGTACCCGAGTCGACCGCTACCGAACGCTCGATGCCGGTGCCGACGAACGGCTTCTCCGGACGCAGGCACGGTACCGCCTGACGCTGCATGTTGGCGCCCATCAGTGCACGGTTGGCGTCATCGTGTTCCAGGAACGGAATCAGCGAGGCGGCCACCGACACCACCTGGCCGGTCGCCACGTCCATGTACTGCACGCGGTCCGGGGTGGACAGGATGGTTTCGCCCTTCTCGCGGCAGGTCACCAGCTCGTCGATCAGGGTGCCGTTCTCGTCCAGCTCGGCGTTGGCCTGAGCGATCACGTAGCGGCCTTCCTCGATCGCCGACAGGTAATCGATCTGGTCGGTCACCTTGCTGTCGACCACGCGGCGGTACGGGGTTTCCAGGAAGCCGTACTCGTTGGTGCGGGCGTAGACCGACAGCGAGTTGATCAGGCCGATGTTCGGGCCTTCCGGCGTTTCGATCGGGCAGACGCGGCCGTAGTGGGTCGGGTGCACGTCGCGCACCTCGAAGCCGGCGCGTTCGCGGGTCAGACCGCCCGGGCCAAGGGCCGAGACACGACGCTTGTGGGTGATCTCCGACAGCGGGTTGGTCTGGTCCATGAACTGTGACAGCTGCGAGGAGCCGAAGAATTCCTTGATCGCGGCCGACACCGGCTTGGCGTTGATCAGGTCGTGCGGCATCAGGTTGTCGGACTCGGCCTGGTTCAGGCGTTCCTTCACCGCGCGCTCGACCCGTACCAGACCGGCGCGGAACTGGTTTTCGGCCAATTCGCCGACCGAACGGACGCGACGGTTGCCGAGGTGGTCGATATCGTCCACTTCGCCACGGCCGTTGCGCAGTTCGACCAGGATCGCCATCACCGCCACGATGTCTTCGGTCGACAGGATGCCGTCCATCACGTTGCGGCGATGACCGAACTTGTCGGCCAGCAGCGAACGGAACCACTCCGGCGACTTCTCGTCGAGCTTGTGCTCGTAGGTGCGGGTGTTGAACTTCATCCGGCCGACGCGCGACAGGTCGTACGAGTCTTCGCTGAAGAACAGGCGGTTGAACAGCAGCTCGACCGCGTCTTCCGTCGGCGGTTCGCCCGGGCGCATCATGCGGTAGATCGCCACGCGGGCCTGCTGACGGTCCTGGATGTCGTCGCTACGCAGGGTCTGCGAGATGTAGCCGCCCTGGTCCAGGTCGTTGATGTACAGCACCTCGATTTCCGGCACTTCATGGATATCGAGCTTGGCCACCAGGTCGTCGGTGATTTCTTCGTTGGCACGGGCCAGCACTTCACCGGTTTCCGGGTTCACCACGTTCTTGGCCAGCATCTTGCCGACCAGCGTGTCGAACGGCACTTCGATGCGGTCGATATTGGCCGCCGCAATGTCGCGGATGTGCTTGGCGGTGATGCGCTTGTCCTTCTGGACGATCACCTTGCCGTCCGGCGCAACGATGTCGTTCTTGGCGGCTTCGCCCTTCAGACGGTCGGCCACCACCTTCATGTACACGCCGTTATCGGTCAGGTAGAAGGTGTCGACGTCGTAGAACTCGGCGAGGATCTGCTCTTCGGTGTAACCGAGCGCCTTCAACAGGATCGTGCCCGGCATCTTGCGACGGCGGTCGATACGGAAGTACAGCAGGTCCTTCGGGTCGAATTCGAAGTCGAGCCACGAGCCGCGGTACGGAATCACCCGCGCCGAGAACAGCAGCTTGCCCGACGAATGGGTCTTGCCGCGGTCGTGCTCGAAGAACACGCCCGGCGAACGGTGCAGCTGGCTGACGATGACCCGTTCGGTACCGTTGATGATGAATGAACCATTGGTGGTCATGAGCGGAATTTCGCCCATGTACACTTCGTTCTCACGCACTTCCTTCACCACCGGCTTGGACGACTCTTTGTCGAGGATCGTCAGACGGATCCGCGCGCGTAGCGGCGCCGCGTAAGTAATGCCGCGCAACTGGCATTCCTGCATATCGAACGGCGGCTCGCCCAGCACGTAGTGGACGAAGTCCAGACGCGCATAGCCATTATGGCTATTGATCGGGAAGATCGACTTAAATGCCGCCTGCAGGCCCGCATCCTTGCGCTGATCGAACGGTGTGCCAAGCTGCAAGAACTCGGTATACGAATCGATCTGGGTCGCCAACAGGAAGGGGACATCGAGAACGCTGGCACGTTTCGCAAAACTCTTGCGGATACGCTTCTTCTCAGTAAACGAATAACTCATTAGAGTCTCCATCGAGGTGGGGTGGCGCAAGCAATCAAAAGTCAACAGTCATGCGCAATTGAAATGCTGACGTTTGTCAGCTCGCCGCTAACAAGCGCAACAAGGCTGGCGGATTTCTCCGCCAGCCCTAACACACTTCCTTTAACGGAAGCTTACTTCACTTCTGCTTTCGCGCCAGCTTCAATCAACTGCTTCACGATATCTTCGGCTTCAGCCTTGGACGCGCCTTCTTTCACTGCCTTCGGAGCGCCGTCAACCAGGTCCTTGGCTTCTTTCAGGCCCAGACCGGTCAGAGCACGAACCACCTTGATCACGTTTACTTTCTGGTCGCCAGCGGCGGTCAGAATCACGTCGAACTCGGTCTTCTCTTCAGCGGCAGCAGCGCCAGCGGCCGGGCCAGCAACGGCAACGGCAGCGGCGGACACGCCGAACTTCTCTTCGAACGCCTTAACCAGCTCGTTCAGTTCCATAACCGGCATAGCGGCAACGGCTTCGAGGATGTCGTCTTTGGTAATAGCCATTTGTAAAACTCCTGAATCGGTATTCGTTTAAAGCAAATCGGATTAAGCGGCTTCGGCCTGCTTTTGCTCGGCCACGGCGGCCAGAGCGCGAGCCAGACCGGCAACCGGAGCCTGCATAACGTACAGCAGCTTGGACAGCAGTTCTTCGCGGCCCGGGATGGACGCGAGCTCAGCAACCTGAGCGGCGTTCAGCACATTGCCGTCGTAAGAACCCGCCTTGACGACAAACTTGTCGTCCTGCTTGGAGAACTGATGCAGAATTTTGGCAGCAGCCACCGGGTCAGCGGACACACCGTAGATCAGCGGGCCGACCATATGGTCAGCCAGACCAGCAAACGGGGTGCCTTCCACTGCACGGCGAGCCAGCGTGTTCTTCAGAACACGCAGGTACACGCCCTGCTCACGCGCTTTCGCACGCAGCTGGGTCAGGCTACCTACTCCGACGCCGCGGTATTCGGCGATAACGATGGTCTGAGCGTTGGCAACTTCTGCCGCCACTTCAGCCACTACCACCTTCTTGGCTTCGATATTGAGACTCAAGGTCTACCTCCTAGTCATGAACGGAACGGCTAGCGCCATTCCCCTTCAGTGCAGCGGCGACCAGCTTCAGGAGACATTACGGAATTCCGCCGTCGAAACTGGTGCCCATGGGCAGAATTGAACTGCCGACCTCTCCCTTACCAAGGGAGTGCTCTACCCCTGAGCTACATGGGCCTTCTTCGACAACAGATATAAAGCCTGCTGTTCGGGTACACCATCTGCGTAGGACACTGTTGCCAGCGATTAAGCCCGAGGGCTCCTACGGTCTTTGACAATCTGGCAGCAGGCGAACCTGCTGCCAGCCCAAAGCCTTGGCGAACCAGGCGGTTCGCCGAAACGTTACTTAGGCAGTAACGGTGCTGGTATCTACGCGCACGCCCACGCCCATGGTGCTGGACACGGCGACTTTGCGCAGATACTGGCCCTTGGCGGCAGCCGGCTTGGCTTTCACCAGGGCATCAACCAGTGCGGCCAGGTTTTCACGCAGCGCGTCAGCTTCGAACGAAGCGCGGCCGATGGTGGCGTGAATGATACCGGCCTTGTCGGTACGGTACTGAACCTGACCGGCCTTGGCGTTCTTCACTGCCTCGGCTACGTTCGGGGTCACCGTGCCAACCTTCGGGTTCGGCATCAGGCCACGCGGGCCGAGGATCTGGCCCAGCTGGCCAACGATACGCATTGCATCCGGGGACGCAATCACGATGTCGAAGTCCAGGTTACCGGCCTTGACCTGCTCGGCCAGGTCTTCGAAACCGACGACTTCGGCACCCGCTGCCTTGGCAGCTTCGGCGTTCGCACCTTGGGCGAACACGGCAACGCGCACCGACTTACCGGTACCACGCGGCAGCACGACCGAACCACGCACGACCTGGTCGGATTTACGCGGGTCAACGCCCAGGTTCACGGCGATATCGATCGACTCGTCGAACTTGGCGGTAGCGGCGCCCTTCACCAGAGCGATAGCCTCGTCAACCGGGTACAGCTTGTTGCGATCAACGCTGGACTTCAGCGCCTGCAGACGTTTGGACAGCTTAGCCATCTTACAGACCCTCCACTTCCAGGCCCATCGAACGGGCCGAACCGGCGATGATGCGAACAGCCGCGTCCATATCGGCAGCGGTCAGATCCGGCTGCTTGGTCTTGGCGATTTCTTCCAGCTGGGCGCGGGTCACCTTACCGACCTTGTCGGTATGCGGCTTCGGGCTGCCCTTCTGGATGCCAGCGGCCTTCTTCAGCAGAATGGTGGCCGGCGGGGTCTTCATCACGAAAGTGAAGGACTTGTCCGCGTAGGCGGTGATCACAACCGGAATCGGCAGACCCGGCTCAACGCCCTGGGTCGCGGCGTTGAACGCCTTGCAGAATTCCATGATATTCAGGCCACGCTGACCCAGCGCCGGACCGATCGGTGGCGACGGGTTGGCTTTACCAGCGGGCACTTGCAGCTTTACATAGCCGACAATTTTCTTTGCCACAATGAGGCTCCTAAGACGGGTTTAGCGCGGGCAACAACACCCGCTTCCCAGTGAAAGCGCGGAAGTATACACGCTTTTTTCAAAAACAACTAGTTAGATCGAATCAGAGCTTCTCGACCTGACTGAATTCCAGCTCGACCGGGGTATCGCGACCGAAGATCTGCACCGACACGCGCAGCTTGTTGCGCTCGTAGTTGACCTCGTCCACCGTGCCGTTGAAGTCGTTGAACGGCCCCTCGGTGACGCGCACGCGCTCGCCCACCTCGAACAGCACCTTCGGCTTCGGCTTCTCGACGCCTTCCTGCATCTGCTGCATGATCGCCTCGACTTCCTTAGCGGAAATCGGCGCCGGGCGGTTGGCGGTACCACCGACAAAACCGGTCACCTTCGGCGTGCTCTTCACCAGGTGCCAGGTATCGTCGGTCATTTCCATCTCGACCAGCACATAGCCCGGGAAGAACTTGCGCTCGGTAATCGAGCGGCGGCCATTCTTGATGTCCACCACCTCTTCCACCGGCACCAGAATCTGACCAAACAGGTCTTGCTTCTCTTCGCGGTCAATCCGCTCGCGAAGCGCCTTCTGCACGCTCTTTTCGAAACCCGAATAGGCGTGCACCACATACCAACGTTTAGCCATCAGTTAACCTCGACCGAGCAGCAAGTCTAAGAACAGCCAGGACAGGGTCGAATCGACCGACCACATGAACAGCGACAGCACCAGAACGAACAGGAATACCAGCCCGGTCATCTGCATCGCTTCCTTGCGGGCAGGCCACACCACCTTGCGCGCCTCAGCCACCGACTCCTGCGCGTAACCGGAAAACGCCTTGCCGGGCTGGGAAGCCCAGACCACACCGGCGGCGGCAACGATACCGACCACGAAGGCCAGCACACGCAGAATGCCCTGCGACTCAGGAACCAGATAGAAACCAGTAATACCGGCCACGACCAAGAGGCCCGCCAGCACCAGTTTGATTTTGTCTTGCATTTCCATGAGGGGAATGTCTCTTGCGCGTATGCGACAAAAGACCAACCGGCGAAAATCGCCGGTTAGTCTTATTTGGCAGGCCAGGAGGGTCTCGAACCCCCAACCCTCGGTTTTGGAGACCGATACTCTACCAATTGAGCTACTGGCCTAGTGAACTTCTCAGATCTCGATTAGGCGAGGATCTTGGAAACCACGCCGGCGCCGACGGTACGGCCACCTTCGCGGATTGCGAAACGCAGACCTT
>NZ_JBVMAE010000050.1:0-16607 GCF_055597485.1 Crenobacter sp. CS_VA4 | reverse complement strand
CGCTGCGCGGGCGGCCTCCATGCCTGGTCAAAATTCAACGAGCACGGCTGGTCAAAATTCAGTGAGCGCCAACACCAGTAATCACCATACGATAAACTGCTACTATGACCAAGACGCGCATACCCATCCCCGACAATCTGGTAGCCGAGGTCATGTTCATGTCCGACCGCACCTGCTGCGTCTGCCGCGAGAAAAGGCGTTCGGTTCAGATTCATCACGTCGACGAAGATCCGAGCCACAACGTGTTGGAGAACTTGGCCGTTCTCTGCAATGACTGCCACAGCGACGCGCACACAACACAAGCATTCGCGCGCAACCTCACTCCTGACCTGATCCGCAGGTACAACGCCAGTTGGCGGGACGTTGTTGCCGCTCGCCTCAACCCGGCTGGTGCAGATAACGAGACTATTGAGTACCGGGCTGAAATCATTTTTGAACTTCATATGGTTCCTCTGACATGGCTCAATCGCTTTCTGCTAGCGCTACCTGTTGACTTGTATCCCGATAAAACGAATTTCTCATGGCAGATTATGATTGAAGGACCTTGCCCGCCGTACAACGACGAGAACTTCAAGAGGTATCACCACCTGTTCGACAAAACTAGCGAAGAGGTAGCAATACGCATCGAGACAGTGGTTGCGACGTTTCCTGATGCGCTCCCCTCAAACCTCAAGTTGCAAGCGTTCCGAACTGCAAAGAATCTCAGAATGCAGCGGCTCGGATACATCAACATGGGCCCGTCTGTTGGTGATCTGCCTGCAGACTTTCTCGACCGCTACTTCGCGCGTCGCTTCATCGACTCTCTGATGCCACTGCAACACCTTTCCGACCTCGCTGAGCACGAGCGAAAGCGGCTTTTTCCCAACGAGCCGCCGCAGCAGACAATCGCCCTCGTCTAGCAAGACCTGATCGAACGGGCAGCGTCGCCCCAGCCAGCCATAAGTGCCTGCGAAGGTTTGTGCTTCCATGACATGAGTCTACACAGTTGCGTTCGTTCTCAAGCTGTTGGCGAGTGAAGCGGCTTTACAGTAAGCGGTCATTGTTGAGTGACCGCTTCTGGCCGGGAGTGCCAGTTCGTGCATGGTGCCAGATAGCGGCCGTTGGCCGCGTCGGTGAAAAATCGAATGACCGCTATCGGTGACACCCATCAATGCGTGCTCCCGGCCAAGAACAGACATTGAAGTGCGTCCGCTTTCGGTCACGGAAGCCGAGGCATCGCCCGGCAGTCGTGCGCGACGCCTTCGTGATAGGCTGTCGGATTATGCGTTTGAGTCCCATCCATGAAATGCTGGATCTGCGGTGCTGAGAATGCTGCCACACGCGAGCACCTGGCCAAAGCCTCGGATCTCAAGGTGCTGTTCGGCAAGCCCTCGCAAGCCAAGCCACTCTTCTTCAACGCAAGCGACCAGCCAAGTCGGCCTCGCCGCCGCAATGTGAAGGTCGGCAGCCTGAAGTCGGACACGCTGAAGTTCGCGCACCGCATCTGCCTGAGCTGCAACAGCAAGCGGACCCAACCGTATGACTACGCCTGGGAGCACTGCTCGGGAGAACTGCGCGACGCCGTGCCGCGGCTGCTAGGGGCAGGATCGTTCCGCGCCAACTGGCTCTTTCCCTACGACACGCGGCGCTGCATGCGGCGCGTGCACCTGTACTTCGCCAAGCTCTTCGGCTGCCTTGTGGTCGAGGGCAACATCCCGATCGACGTTGCACCGCTCGCCAAGGCGTTGGTCGACGGGCAGCCGCACCCGCACATCTACTTGGCTTTCGGTCATTTGCCTTTGCCGGTGGTGGCCGCCGGCGGCTCAGACGTCCACACCGCCGAGCTCAACGGCCAAGTGGCATTCGCCTCTTGGCTCTACCACGTGGGCGATTTGGCGGTGAATGTGATGTATGCGCTGCCGGGCGAGCAGCGCGAGGGCCTGAAAGTGGCTTGGCACCCGCGCATGGGTGCCAAGCGCCTTCGCTTCTCCCGATTTGGCGATTGAATGAGCTTCGCCGGCTGAGTCGTTCCCGGTTCGGCGCCGGTTCTCACAACTGACAGCCGCAACATCACGGTGGACAGACTTACGCGAGGATGCCATCTACACGAGCCGGCATCGCTGCTCGTCCCACAACGCAGGCGGATCAACCGCCAAGCCAAACAGCGTGACATGGTTCGGCATCGCGTCGTCGAGGATGGCGGCAACGATGTCCGGCGCAAGTGTGGTCAGGTTGACCATCCGGCTGACGTAGATGTTGTCGATCCCCTCCATGGTGGCGATCTCCTTGAGTGAATTGACCTCGCCCGACTCCAGCATGGCCAGCCAGCGGTGACCTCTGGCCAGCGCCAGTTGCAGCGGCGTGGTCGCGGTGTCCCACGGCCTCGCTTTGGCTGTTTCGCCGTTGGGCAGCGTCTGGAACAGATCGTGTTCGTTGGAGTTCACCACTTGCTGCACCGAGACATCGATATTGCCAACGAAGCTCAAACTGGCATCGGCAATGACCTCGTTCCCGCGCGAGAAGCGGCCGTTGGCCATGAAGTCCTTCATGATCTGGATGGTGTCGGGATCTCGCACCTTGATCCCGCCGACTTCGTCGAAGGCAACGGTGTCCCAATAGCCGACCAAGCCAACCTTGCGACGCGCGTTGTTGTAAAACAACGTGGCCTTGGTCGCCTGGCCGCCCGAGATCAGCGTGGCATAGGGCGAAAATTCGCTGAAGAAGTAGGACTTGCCGGTGCCGCGCGGGCCCAACTCGATGTAGTTGTAGTTGGGCTCCACCAAGGCCGCCAGCCGGGCGATGAAGTGCATCTGCACGCGTTTCGACAGCTTGCTTGGCTCCAAGCCACCGGTCCCAGGAAAAGCCGCCGACTGCATGGCTATCTATTGGCAATGCCACAAGCGATATTCGACCATCTGCCGGCTAACAATCCATACTTGCGGCTTGTCGTACAGTCGCATCAGCAGGAACAGCACTAGAATCGCGCCCTACGACGCAGACCCGGCGCGTCTGGCGGGCACAGCAGCCTACCAACCTATATGCAGACCATGGCTATACCCGCTCGGTGCTAACCTACGCAGCGGGTTGCGCCGGCCCTAGCGCTTAAGGGATAGCGACCTTCGGCTCCGTAAGCTGTTGAGCGAGTAAGCTGGCGTGCGGAGTGAGCGCAGAGAAATCACGCGCGCAAAGATAAAGCTGCCTAAGCGCCCAGGGGTCTTGCAGCGGCACAATAGCCAAGCCGAGGTGCGCCAAGTCTTTAACGGAAGTCTCCGTTAAAATGGCGATCCCAACACCGGACTCAACCAACATTGCGACGTGCTCAATCCGTCTGAGTTGAATGCGGTAGTAAATCTGGCGACCCAGCCGGGCTGCACGTTCTCCCAAATGAGCTTCCAGCGCGGCGTCGGACAAGCCGACGAACGGCTCACCCACAACATCCGCAAAAGCTATCGATCGTTGATCGCTGATGCGATGTGTTTTGCTCACCACAACGACGAGTTGATCTTCTGCAATAACGCGTGTCTCCAACGCAGCCAAGTCGGCGGTGTCGGCTACAACTCCCAAATCAGCACGACCTTCCGCGATGGCCACGGCAATCTCGATGCTTGGCCGTTCACTGAGATCAATGGAAAGGTCCGGATAAGTTACCAAGAATCGTCCGAGTCGATGCGGTAGAAAAGCAACCAACCCAGCCGTGTTGGACAAGAGCCTGATACGCCCTTTTAGGCCAGTGCCGTAGCTGCGTAGTTCTCCACGCATCTGCTCCACTTGGTTTAGGATCATACGGGCATGGCGAACCAGGGCATCACCGGCCGCAGTCGTAGTGACCCCCCGCCTATTTCGTTCCAAGAGCTGCGCGCCAAGCGAAGATTCCATTCCGGAAATGCGTTCGCTCACGGAAGCGAGAGCCAGGTGCGAGCTCTCGGCGCCCTTGGTGAGGCTGCCTTGCTCCACTACGGTCAGGAACAACCGCATATCCGTCAAATCGAAGCGCAATTCTTTTCCTTCGGTTCTGCCGAACCCACCCATCGGAAATGACCAATTGTGACGTTCGGTCGGCGAGCGTACATTACTGCACGAGACGCCATGTTCGCTGATTTTTTACGATAAAACAAGGTATTGGAGAGCTAGTGCCTTGAGAGAGCTAGGTTTGCCCGCCGACCTGTCACGCCATATGCGCGGGCTACCATCGGTTGCGGCGAAGTCTTCAAATGCAACACCGCCAGTCCGAGTGAGTCAAAATGAATGATTACCTTTCGTCGCATGTTCTAATTGTCGCGTTGACGTTTTTCCTCGCCGGGATCGTCAAGGGCGTGGCCGGGATGGGCCTGCCGACCGTCGCTATGGGTGTCCTCAGTGCGATCATGTCGCCAGTCAGCGCAGCTTCGCTGCTGGTCATTCCATCGTTTGTCACTAATTTTTGGCAGCTATTCACGGGGCCGAATTTCCTGGCCCTGATGAAAAGGCTTTGGCTGATGATGCTCGGCATCGTGGCTGGCACACTCGCCGGCTCATGGCTTCTGACGAGCGCCAATACGGAATACGCAAGTGTTGGATTGGGCTCCGCCTTGATTCTCTATGCGATGCACGGCCTGTCGGCGAAGCCATTGTCGGTTCCTGCGCGCCTTGAGCGTTTACTGTCGCCTGTTATTGGGTTGACAACCGGAGCGATCAACGGAGGAACTGGGGTTTTCACACTTCCCGCCGTTCCCTATCTCCAGGCCCTCGGCCTTTCCAAAGACGATCTTATCCAGGCACTGGGACTGTCGTTCACGGTCTCAACAATTGCGCTTGCGGCGGGCTTGGCTCGTGGCGGAGCTTTCCATCTTGGAAATATTACTTTGTCCGCACTCGCGGTCATTCCCTCGTTGCTGGGCATGTGGGTCGGAACAACGATCCGTGGGCGCATAAGCGCCGCAACCTTTCGGCGCTGGTTCCTTATCTTCATCGCAATTCTTGGCCTTGAACTCGCCGTTCGTCCATTCTTCCTCTGAGGCAGATGACGATGCCCCAGATCGTAAGCCTGTCCGTTCCATCAGGCCCCGCCGATTTGATTCGCCACGGGAAGCTGAAACCGATCAAAAAACTGAACTTTCCCGGCCTTCCCGCAGAATTTCGCACGACTTTTCAGGAATTTGCACCGCCCAATTGAGCAAGTCGGACCCGAGATGCCACCCCACCACCAATATCGAAGCCCCAACTGTTCTTAGTTGGGGCTTTTTCTCATCTGTTGGCGACAATTCCCGTGTGTTTGCGCGGGTTCCGACGAACGCCTGCGGACTTCGCCTTCCTAGGGGGCTCCCCGAAAAGTACCCGTTTTCACTCTCTCCGGGTCATTATTCTCTCCAGGTGCGCTCGCCCGAAGTGGCCCGAAGTCCGCAAAGGCCGTTGCCGGCCTCTTTATGAATCAACAGGTTACGCGCGGACGAATCAAGCGGTTGTTTTTTGGCATCGGTAGGCGGAGGAAACCGCCCCGATTTGGAGAGTGGAGAATGCCCTATCCCAGACAGAGGATTGCCAAGCCATGAAGGAACGACCCAGTAGCGCCGCGCCAATCCAGCTGAGTGCTGGAAAGCGTGTGCACGTCATTCACGATGGCACGCTCACCGGCGAGGCGCGGGAGATTGAGACGCGGCGCAGCATTTGACTGGAAGCATTGGTAAGGTGCGTCCAGATGCTGCGCACGGCCATCCGAGTGAACGAGTGGGCCAAGCAAGCGGGTCCCAGGTGGAACCACATGGATCAAGCCTTCCCGACGCCAATCGACGGCATCGTCATAGGCAAGGGTCTGGCCCAGATGGCCGTCATCACGTTCCTGACCGTGTTCAAGGCGGGCTGGGAAGACAAAGGCAACGTGGCGGGCAACGCCTGGCCAGCCGTTAGAAATTTCGCGACGAGTGCGTTCAGCGGGCCTTCCCCGAGGCATCAGACCGCGCAGCATTTGATGCTTTGCTTAAGCGGCTTGAGCAAGCTCGTGACGGTCTCCTGGCCCACGCAGACGGTAGTGCGCAAGAGGTGGAGCATTCGGAAAGGCTGACATCGTTCCGGCCTCAGGACGAGGGGGTCACGGCGGATGATCTTGCGTCTTTGGTGCACTGTGCAGAGAAGCTTCGGGAAGTCGTGCAAGTCGCGCGTGCCGCCTAGCTCACGATCCTGGATCGTCAAACGCCGAAGTCGAGGGGCCGCTTCGGGTCGTGAGTACGCATTCCCCGAAGTTGAAAGCGGCCATTCAGTAGTATTTCAAGCCAATGTCTGGTGTGCGGCGCATAGCGGTCCTAGTTGACTCAGTACGTCACCGGCAGCTCTGGCCGAGCAGCAGTCATACAGGCTAATGCAGCCGAACGGCTGCTGTTCGGCCAAAGCGGTCGTCCAACTCACTTTTCCGGAACGGCCGCTCCCGGCTATTAACTGGACACTCACCGTTCATTGATGATGAAAGTCTGCGCCCGGTTCCTAGAATGCGTACTTTCAATCTTGAACAGTCGTCCTGGTATACACAAAACCCCAGACAAGCGCGCCATAGACGTTGATCCGAACGCATATACATTAACCCAGCTTCTGAGTCTTATCGTATCCAGCTGCCTAATCAAAAACTGACATGAAAGGTAGGATCGAGGCCACATCTCCGCCCCATTAAGAGGAGTCATTGCCTTGATCTCGTGGAAATATTTGATCGCGCTACTGTTCGTGTCAGCGAGCGCTGTTGCATCCCCATTAGCAATAGCGCAGGAACCGAGCAAACCTGCCCCTCTGGTCATTCAAAAGCAAGGCAGCTTTGCAGTGGGCGGTAAGATCGTCAGCTCGTCTGGACACTACGACAACAACAAGCCGACCACCGAAGGGCAGAGCCTTCACGGAGATCATCTCTACGTCTTCTATCAGGTGCCGCAGGATCCCAAGGTGTTGCCTATCGTCATGCTACATGGTGCCTATCAGTCTGCACGTAGCTGGGAAACTACTTCGGATGGCCGCGAGGGCTTCCAGAACATCTTTCTGCGCCTGGGCTTTCCAGTCTATCTGGTTGATCAGCCGCGTCGCGGGCGGGCTGGCAACAGCACTATCGCATCAACGATCGAGCCCACGCCGAATGATCAGCTTTTCTTCGACCAATTTCGGCTCGGCATCTGGCCGAATTATTTCGCCGGCGTGCAATTCGACCGTAAGCCGGAGACGCTGAATCAGTTCTTCCGCTCGGTGACACCCAATACCGGGCCTTATGATGCGGGCGTGATTTCGGATGCGATGTCGGCGCTGTTCGACAAGATCGGTCCGGGCATCCTGTTCACCCACTCTCAGGCCGGAGGGCCAGGTTGGCTGACAGCGATCAAGAACCCAAACGTCAAAGCTATCGTTGCATTCGAACCAGGCAGCGGCTTCGTTTTCCCCAAAGGTGAACTGCCCGACGCGATGCCGAGCGCAGCCGGCACGCTGACACCGGAAGCCGTGTCGCCGGAGGATTTCAACAAGCTCACTCACATCCCAATCGTCATTTACTACGGCGACAACATTCCAACCGAACCGACCATACGCCGAGGTGAGGACAATTGGCGCGTCAGGTTGGCGATGGCCCGTCTGTGGGTCGCCGCCATCAACAAGCGCGGTGGCGATGCACACCTCGTGCATCTGCCCGAGATTGGAATCCGGGGCAACACGCACTTCATCTTCTCTGATCTGAACAATGTCCAAATTGCAGACCAGGTTTCGAAGTTCCTCGATGAGAAGCATCTGGACTGACCCGTCATGCACTGCACTTTTCCTACGACAAGTAGTGCCTGTAGTACATGGAGCCAACATGTTGAAACCACTTATCAGAAATCTCATTGCCGCAGTCGGCATCTTGATAGCAGGAGGCATGCCATCGATGACTCACGCCCAGACTGGAACGACGCCGACTACGGCACCCCAGCAGCAAACCCGCGCGCAGCAGTTGATGGGCGCTACGGCGCCAAAGCTTGCTGAACTGACTGACAACGTGCTCTACGGCGATATCTGGGAGCGGCCACAGCTTTCCAAGCGGGATCGCAGCCTCATCACCGTCGCCGCACTGATCGCGATGAACCGCCCCGATCAGCTTCGCTCACATTTGTTGCTCGCCCGCCAGAACGGTGTTACCGAAGAAGAACTGATCGAGACTATCACGCATCTGGCTTTTTACACCGGTTGGCCAAATGCGGTATCGGCCGTTGCCGTCGCCAAAGATGTTTTCAAGAAAAACTGAGAGACGGCGTCATGCTACGCGCGACCTTATCCATTGCCGCACTCTTGCTCCTCACTTCGATGGCATCTGCCCAGGCAAAGCAAGAGATCGTTATCACCCCTGTCGGTTCGCAGCCGTCCAGCATGGGAGGAGCGGATCACTTTACCGGCCCGGTTCGGGTTGATTCCCGGTTCCGGGGCAGCGAGCCGGCCCGCATCAGCGGTGCCATCGTGACGTTTGAGCCCGGTGCGCATACTGCCTGGCACACCCATCCGCTTGGACAGACTCTTATCGTCACCGCCGGGGTTGGCCTTGTCCAAAGCTGGGGTGGCCCCATCCAGGAGATCCACCCCGGCGATATTGTCTGGATTCCACCCGGTGTCAAACATTGGCATGGCGCCACGACAAGCACCGGCATGACGCACATTGCCATCACCGAAGTACTCGGTGGTCAGTCAGTCGACTGGATGGAGCATGTCACCGACGAGCAGTATCCCCACTCGGCTCAGCGCCCTTGATAGCGCAACTGATCCACCAGGATGGCAAATGCGGGCGACATGTAGCGGCGGCTCGGATAGTAGAGGTGGTATCCGGGGAAATAGGGGCACCAGTCCTCCAGCACGCGGATCAAGCGCCCCTGCGCCATGTATGGCAGCACCTGGTCTTCCGGCATATAGGCCAGGCCAAGCCCATCCAGGGCAGAAGACAGCCTCATGCCGAGATTGTTGAACACCAACTGGCCTTCGCCCCGTACCTTGATCTCGCGGCCGTCCTTCTCTAGCTCCCAGGGGTACAGCCCGCCATAGGTCGGCAGCCGTACATTGATACAGTTATGTCTGGTCAGGTCCTGTGGCGTTTGCGGAATCGGATGCCGTTCGAAATAATCCGGCGATCCGATAACCGCCATGCGCATCTCCGGACCGATTTTCACCGCGATCATGTCTTGCGCAACCTGTTCTCCCATGCGCACCCCCGCGTCATAGCCCTCAGCCACAATGTCGATCAGAGCGTAGTCGACGATGATCTCGACCTTGATGTCGGGGTAGTCAAGCAGGAATTTCTTGAGGGCGGGCTGCAGCACTGAGATGGCCGCATGCTCGCCCGCAGTGATACGGATCGTCCCGGCGGGCTTCTCGCGTAAGGCACTGAGCGCATCCAGCTCCATATCGATCTCCTCGAACCTAGGAGAGATCGTCTGTAGCAAGCGCAGCCCCGCCTCAGTCGGCGACAAACTTCGCGTGGTACGGGTCAGCAGCCGAATCCCGAGTCGTTCTTCCAGGCCTTTAATCGTCTGACTCAGGGCGGACTGTGAGACACCGAGCTTGGCAGCTGCACGGGTAAAGCTGCCTTCCTTCGAGACCAACACGAAGGCCGAGAGGTCATTGTAGTTTTCGCGCGCCATTCATTAGTTCACCTTATGATGCCATGTCGATTGTAGCGTCTAATCAATGATCGGTACCAACGTTATAGTTTCGTCCAACCATCCAGATGGTTGAATGAAGAGGTATCGAATTCATGACTATCCATACAAACGGCGCCGAGTTGTCTCACGACAGATTCTCGGTTTCTTCGGCAACGCCCCCCGTCAATCGGGCTGCGATTCTGGCGATCATCATGGTGAGCTACGTGATGATCGTGCTCGACATCTCGATCGTCATCACCGGCTTGCCGAAAATTCATACTGAACTCGGCTTCACCGACGCTGGACTCTCTTGGGTGTCCAACGCCTACACACTGACTTTCGGTGGTTTCCTCCTGCTGGGTGCCCGTGCAGGCGACATTCTTGGCCGGCGACGCATGTTTGTGGCCGGCCTGGCCATCTTCGTCGTCTCCTCGTTCCTGATCGGCGTGGCCCACGCCATCCTGGCTTATCGCCGCGCGCGCTATTCAAGGCTTTGGCTCCGCCATCCTGGCCCCCTCGACGCTCGCGCTATTGCAGACAAACTTTCCAGCAGGACCCGAGCGCACACGGGCAATCTCGTACTACGCCTCGGCCGCCGGTATTTCGGCCAGTATCGGCCTGGTCCTCGGTGGCGTGCTCGCCGACTGGCTGTCCTGGCGTGTCGGCTTCTTCATCAACGTGCCGATTGGGCTTGGACTGATCGTCGCCGCATTGCGCAGCATTGATGAGACTGACCAACATGCAGGCACCTTCGACCTTGCCGGTGCTATCACCTCGACGTTGGGCATGAGTGCACTGGTTTTCGGTATCGTCAACTTGGCCGCTGCCGGCTGGTCCGACTCGCGGACAGACCAGGCGATGCTGACAGGCATGATTTTGCTGGCGATCTTTGTCTTCACCGAATGGCGCGCCAAACAACCGATTATGCCGCTGCGCCTGTTCGCCAGCAGCGAGCGTTCTGGCGCCTACGCTGTTCGTATGCTCTTCATCGGCGCGAATGTCGGGTTCTTTTTCTTTTCCACCCAGTACATGCAAGGAGTACTCGGCTACCGCCCGGCACAGGCTGGACTGGCGTTCCTCCCCGCGATGGTCGTGAATTTCCTTGCCGCGCTTGCTGCGCCCAGGCTGATTGCCCGGTTCGGCAGCCGTACCGTTTTGCTTGGCAGCCTGCTGTTGGGGTTGACTGGCATGGCATGGCTCGCGCACGTCTCGGTCGAAACAACCTATCTTACGGGACTTGCCCTGCCGATGCTGCTGATCGGTCTGGGACAAGGCGGTGCACTGGGCCCGCTCACTGCCTCGGGTATCGCCGGCGTTTCGGCAAACGACGCGGGTGCCGCTTCTGGGCTCGTCAATGCGGCCCATCAACTGGGTAGCTCGCTCGGTCTTGGCTTGCAGATTGCTGCATCGGTCATCGGCGCAGGGGTGCTGATGGGCAAAGCACTACTCACCCATCGGATCGGCAACGCCATGGAGTGCGCCGCAGTCATGGTCATCGTCGCGTTGCTCATTGCCTTTGTCACAGCGCGGCACCCCCAGGCCAACAAAGACACAGCCCAATGACACGGCGAGTATCCCAAGCCACATCGGCCGCCCTGTGCTTGGCTTTGGCATCTTGCGCCACAGGTGAAGAGAACGGCCTAGCAAGTACCCATCATGACGTGATGCCAGGGCTGTCTAGACCTAGCCAAGGCAGGCATCTGACTGCAGAAGACACGATAGGCGGTCTTTTGGACCATCCTGCTTTCACTAGCTTCGCCCGTCTGCTTTTGCCGTGGGACAACCGTAGCTATGACAGAGCTATGCAGCTGCGCGACATCGGCTCGCTTTTGCCCTATCACACCCATATCGAACCGGAAGTGGTGGTGAGGGCACTGAACCGCATAATCGATGATGTGAATGCCGGTAACGCCGTCTTCTATAACGTCTACACCCAGATCCAAAAGCAGGAAGCCCCCTCAAAAGCCAATACAGGCCTGTTCTTCTTCCGAGGTAAGCCAGGTGCACCTTTCGCAATCATCGCGCCTGGTGGCGGGTTCGCCTATGTCGGCGCCGTGCACGAAGGTTTCCCCTATGCCGAAGACATCAGTAACAAGGGGTATAACGCCTTCGTGCTGCGCTACCGTGCCGGCTATAGCGGCAGCCTGGCGACCCAGGATCTGGCCGCTGCCATCTCCTATGTTTTCCGCAACGCCGACAAGCTCGGCGTCAGTACCGAGGGCTACTCCCTGTGGGGTAGCTCCGCAGGGGCACGGATGGCCGCTGCGATCGGCTCGCATGGCGTCGAGCCCTATGGGGGCGACGACCTACCAAAACCGTCAGCCATTGTCATGGCCTACACCGGCCATTCTGATTATTCCGCCGATGAGCCACCCACGTTCGTGATCGTCGGCGAGCAGGATCCGATTGCGCCGCCTGCCACGATGAATCGGCGAGCCGAGGCGCTACGCCGGGCCGGCACACCCGTCGAGTTTCATGAGTACGAGGAGTTGGGGCATGGCTTTGGCACGGGGGCCGGTACCCGTGCCGCAGGCTGGATCGACAAAGCCATCGGATTTTGGTGCAGGTTCGTCCCACCGAGAAACTGACGAGCGCGTTTTCTTGTGCTCAGCCACTTGTTCCGTGGCTTCAGAAGACCGCGCCAAATACATTAGCTCAGCTTATGAGTATAAGAAGATTAGGCTGTCTTATCGAAAATATCGTTGCCCTCTATATTGGCAACACGAATAGCAAGGCAGCTGCTCAACACCCCATCCATTGCGCTGCATCGTGTACAGGCAAACCGAATGCTCGGAAATAATGGCCTTTACTGCCCCGAGCTGGACGCTCAGTCCATCACAGTTCATGAAAGGAACACGACATGAAAACCAGAATGATTGGAAACCTGGAAGTTTCCGCTCTCGGCCTCGGCTGCATGAGCATGGGGGCCGTCTATGGGCCTGCGTCCGACAAACAGGAGATGATCAAGCTCATCCGAGCCGCCCATGACCGCGGGGTCACGATGTTTGACACGGCCGAAGCCTACGGCCCCTTCGTCAATGAAACCCTAGTTGGCGAAGCGCTCAAACCGATCCGCGACAAGGTAGTGATCGCCACCAAGTTCGGCTTCGACATCGACCTGGAGACGGGCGCGCGCAGTGGCGGCACCAACAGCCGCCCGGAGCACATCAAGCAGGTGGTTGATGCTTGCCTCAAGCGGCTCGATACCGACTACATCGACCTGCTCTATCAGCATCGCGTCGATCCGCACGTACCCATTGAAGATGTGGCCGGTGCAGTAAAAGAGTTGATCGCCGCAGGCAAGGTGAAGCATTTCGGCCTGTCTGAAGCAGGAGTCCAGACGATCCGACGCGCACATGCGGTTCAGCCGGTCACGGCCGTGCAAAGCGAATATTCGCTGTTCTGGCGCGGGCCGGAAGTCGAACTGCTGCCAACACTGGAGGAATTAGGGATCGGTTTCGTGCCGTTCAGTCCGCTCGGTGCCGGCTTCCTTACCGGCAAGATCGACGAGAACACCCAGTTTGACCCGACCGACTTCCGCAACTTTGTTCCTCGCTTCTCACCTGAGGCCCGTAAGGCAAACCTCGCTCTGGTCGAGGTGATCAAGGCCGTTGCCAAGCGCAAGGGTGCGACGCCCGCACAAGTGGCGCTGGCGTGGCTGCTTGCACAGAAGCCGTGGGTCGTACCGATCCCTGGGACCACCAAGTTGCACCGCCTTGAAGAGAATCTTGGCGCAGTCGAACTCGTTTTGACCTTGCAGGATCTGCAGGAAATTGCAGCCCAAGCTTCCAAGATTGAGGTTCAGGGCGAACGGCTGCCTGAGGCGGTGCTCAAGATGACGGGGCTCTGATCGTACATCGGAAGTAACGGCCGACGGTCGGAATGGTTCCAGAGCATCTCCCAGAGTGCACATCTCTTTTTAAGGATCATTTTGGTGAAATCCATAATTCTAAAGGTGACCCTCATGGCTGCAATGATCGGCATCACGGCAGGAAGCGCTAACGCGGCGGACTACAGGAAGAACCCGTTTACCTTGGTCTACGATGGCGCCATCACGAAGAATGAACCTGGCAAGGTCAATATCCATCCGGTCACGTACAAGCTCAATGGCCTGGATATTGCTGCCAATGTCTATACCCCAGCGAACTACGACCCGAAGAAGACTTATCCGTCCGTGGTGGTGGCGCATCCGAATGGCGGGGTGAAAGAGCAAGTTGCAGGCCTGTATGCGCAGCGATTGGCCGAACAGGGCTACATCACGATTACTGCGGATGCGGCGTATCAGGGGGCGAGCGGAGGGCTGCCACGCAATGTGGACAAGCCTGCGAACCGCATCGAGGATATCCACGGCATGGCGGACTTTATCACCCACTATAACGGAGTCGATGGGAAACGCCTGGGCTTGCTCGGCATCTGCGGCGGCGGTGGATACTCGTTGGCTGCAGCGCAAACCGATAAGCGATTCAAGTCGGTTGCGACGGTGAGTATGTTCAACTCTGGGCGGGTTCGTCGCAATGGCTTACAGGACTCGCAATTGGCCACCATCCAGCAACGTTTGCAGCAGGCATCGAATGCCCGCGCCCAAGAAGCGGCCGGCAGGGAAATACTTTATTCAGGGGATGCTAATCTGACCGATGAGCAGATCGCCAATCTACCGTTTGAACTGTATCGGCAGGGCTATGAGTACTACTGGAAGACCTACGCTCACCCTAACTCGACCTTCAAGTACAACACAAGCAGCTTGCTGGACCTGATGCGCTTCGATGCCACCGATCAGATCGAACTGATCGACAAGCCGCTACTGATGATCGCCGGCAGCAAGGCCGATACCCTCTACATGACCGAGGATGCGTTTGCCAAGGCCACCGGCACGAAGGACAAGGAGCTGTTCAAGATCAATGGCGCAACACATATCGAAACCTATTGGGTTCCTAAGTATGTGGACACTGCAATCGGCAAGCTAACGGCGTTCTACGCGAGAACGCTCTAGAGGACTCCGGGTCACCAGTATCCGGTCAAGTGTGGAAAACTCATCTCTCTCATCAGGTGCAGTTACACAGTCACTCCATGCGCAAGCAAGCTGGCATACGCGACAGTGAGACTCGAAAAAAGCACCTACGGGTGCTTTTTTCGACTGCGGCGGATTGTTGCAACTTGCTTTGCTTGGTGTCTTTTGATCCTAGGGCGACGGTTTTCAACTGTACCGCTGCGCCCGTTAGGCGTAAAAACTGATACAGATCGTGCCTAGCACTAGCCATACGATTAGCCCGAGGCCACGAGCAGGGCGGTGGGGTGGTGGGGGCTTCTTACAAGAAGTATCTGAGCGCCTCGTCCTGAGTGGGCGCGTCTGAATTTCTATGTGAAGCAGACGATGTGAACCCTACTTTTCATCGTCTGCTTGGACCGACGACTTGCCCGTGAGCCTCCGACCAGAACGTCGGCTTCGCTCCAATACCTGCCGTTAAACGCGATCGATAACGAAGGTCTGGATTGGGTCGGGAGCGGGCATCAGTAGGTGGGAAGACAATCGTCTGTATATGGACTCCTCCCGGTTTGCACGCATTTCACAGCTCTGGGGTTCGGATCGACTGCTTACGTATATCCGGCCTCTGAGTTGGGCTTAATTGCCCGGGCCATAATGGGCTATCCGCGCGCCAGATCCCTATTGCTTTGTCGTGCTGTTCGCACTTGGACAGTTCTCGGGTTCTTCCGACGCCGGTTCGACCTGTTCGCCATCACTGCTTCATGCTGCGCAATCGTGAAGATGGGTTAAGCGTTGATCATCTCGTTGCCGAGGCCCTGTCCAGCTTGAATGCTCAGGCTGCTATATCTGCGGCTTGCCCATAATCTGGGTCGTAATCCGCCTCGCGTGTCATGAGCGCCCAAGCCAGACGTACCGTCTTGTTGGCTAGGGCGACTGCGGCAATATTATTGTTGCGACGCGCGCACAGACTTTGGATCCAGCAACTGAGATGGTCTGTTTGCGTCGCCGCTGCGCGAACGACAGCTCGAGCCCCGTGAATGACTAATGTGCGCAGATAGGTATTCCCTCGCTTGCTGATCCCGAGCAACCGGTCCTTGCCTCCACTACTGTGCTGAGCGGGGACCAGCCCCAGCCACGCAGCAAGATCCCGCCCCCGTTTGAAGTCCTTGGCGTTGCCAATGGCGGCCACCAGTGCAGTGGCCGTAATGGGGCCAATGCCGCGTAGTTGCTGCAGCTTTCTGGCCATCGCATTTTCATTGGCTTGGCGCACCATGTCTTGATCTACGATGGCAATTTGTTCGTCCAGATACACCAGATCTTCGCGCAGCCCGTCCAGCAGATGACGGAAGCGCGCCGAGAGGCCGTTTTCAGCCTCTTCCAGGATCAGCGGCAATGCTTTGCGTAATTGCTTCACGGTCACCGCGATCACGATCCCATACTCTGCCAGCAAGCCTCGAATCTGATTGACCTTGGCGGTACGCTGGTGAATCAGTTCGGTTCGAATGCGGTGCAATGCCTGCAGATCCTGTTGCTCAATAGATTTGATCGGCACAAAGCGCATTCCCGGTCTGCTGACCGCTTCGCAGATTGCCTCAGCATCGTTGGCATCGTTCTTGTTGCCCTTCACATAGGCCTTCACAAATTGTGGCGCAATCAACTTGACCGTGTGTCCCATTGATTGCAGCTGACGCGCCCAATGGTGAGCACCGGCACAGGCTTCCATACCGATCAGACAGGGATCGAGTTTCCGGAAGAATTCCAAAAGCTGCTGGCGACGTAGTTGCCGGCGACAGGCTGGATGCTCATGAGCATCCACACCATGAATCTGGAAAACGTTTTTGGCCAAATCGATGCCGATGCGCATAATCTTCATGGTGGACTCCTCGTTTCGTTTTGACTGGTTTGTTGACGCTTCCAGTCTGGCACGTTGATGCCGTATCAGGAGGGAGGAGTCCATCCCATTGCTTTGGCCGAGAACCGGCCACTTGGGGGAGTTTGTAATGTCGCCTTCGATCCGGCGGTCACTGGAGGTGTGAACACTCCTG
>NZ_JBVMAE010000049.1:0-17018 GCF_055597485.1 Crenobacter sp. CS_VA4 | reverse complement strand
TTGTTCCTAGTGGTCTTCTGCGAGACAGGGTTAGTGGTGGCCCCGTTTCTGCCTGGCGATTCATTGCTGTTCGCCGGAGGGGCGCTAGCGGCTAGCGGTGCGCTCAATGAGCATCTGATCGTGGTGACGCTGATCGCCGCAGCCTTCCTCGGCGACAACGCCAACTACTGGGTGGGACGATTGGCAGGTCGTAAGCTATTTGCGAACCCGCAGTCACGACTGTTCCGTCGCGACCATATCGAGCGCACTCAGGCATTTTTCTCACGCCATGGCGGCAAGGCCATCGTGATCGGCCGCTTCCTGCCGATTCTGCGCACCTACGTGCCGTTCGCCGCCGGCAGCCTTGGCACGCCGTATCGGCGTTTCCTGGCACTTTCCCTGCTGGGCTCTTGCTGCTGGGTTCCCTTGTTCGTCTACGGTGGCAGACTCTTCGGCAACCTTCCGGTGGTGGCACAGAATTTTCCGCTGCTCGTGCTTGGCATCATCGGCGTGTCACTGTTGCCGCTAGCGGTCGGGGTGCTGCGTGCACGGATGAGGGCGATTTAATCGCCCCACTAGTGGCAGTTAGGTAGGTATATGCAAACCATCTGTCATCTTGGCAAGCGAACCGAACAGACTCCCGCCGACAATTTCGGCGAACATCATCGCGCCACACTGGCCTGTCCTGGGGTTGATGGACATTCGATTAAGAATCAGTGGGTGTGGCTAGCGTCCGCTTTTGGCCAAGAGCACGTATTCGACAATTGAAGCCGTAACCGGTCGTCGGGAGTCGAACCTGTCAGGCCAGTGATAGCTTTACCACTCATGGTTGAACTGGTGCACTCGGCCAACTTCTGCCGCTCGTGAACCACACAAATAGGGGAGATGAAAGTCCGCAGCAATCCAGAACGGCATTATTCAGAAAAGCTTCGGAGCTACCCCCACTTCGGCCGTGTGAGCCCCCAGAATCAGGGCAATCTTTGGCAACGGCTATGCAAGTCACTCCCCAAACGACCCCGGCCGGGTTACGCCCGGTTCAATCCTCTACACGGAAACCCACCTTCACCGTCACCTGCCAATGGGCTATGGCCCCATCGACGATATGACCGCGTGTCTGCAGCACCTCGAACCAGTCGATGTGCTTCAATGTAACACCGGCCTTAGCGATAGCAGTGCGGATGGCATCGTCGCTGCTCTCAGGGGAAGAGCCGACCAGTTCCACCATCTTGTACACGTGCTTGCTCATGTTGTTCTCCTTGGTGATGACATGGGATGACCCGTCAGCGCAGGTACAACCTCAGCATAGTGACAGTAACGACAACTCCTGGGGCGATTCGATTCGGTCGTGGCGGCCTGCTCCACAGAGAAATGCTTCGGCCATCGCTTACCTTGCCCGCCATCGGTATCGATTTGGTGGTCAGGGAGGGGGACGCATAACCCCCGAAAAATGGTCAATTTTGAACGCGCGCCAGCATTACGGTCGTTAGGCGGTACAGATTCCCAGCATCCACCTAAGTCGAGTTCAAACTTCACGATGGGAATAACTGCTGTTTCGCGTGAAAATCCCGACCTACGTCCAGTAACTCGGCTGTAGCGGAAGGAACACGCTTCGGATCTCCTGAGGCAGCGATGGCCGACCTACTGCCCGTTGAGCTCATTTCAAGGATATCTGCTTCTCTACAGCAGCAGACGTAGGACCGGGCTGATGTCCAACTTCCGCTTGGGGTCGAAAGTACGCGTTCCAGGGGACAGGAAGCAGATGCTCACCATCAGTGAACGAGTGCGTCCGATTACCAGCCGGGAGCGGACGTGTATGTCAGATGTGGTGGAGGGCTGCTATGGCCGGATTCTGTTGAAAAACTCATCCTCACCCTTGCATGAGGCACCTCGAGCCTCAGTGCTGCCTAAAATTTGAGCAAAATCGGCATGATTTTGCTTGTTTTCTAGGCAAGTTCGGACCTGTTTTATGCCGGTTTCAGTCTCCCGCGACCGTGGTCCGAGTTTTTCAACAGAATCAGCTCAAAGCAGACACCCATACCACCTATTAGGACACTCATTCGTCCCTAACTTCATTCGCCCGCTCAGAACGCGCCTGGCTAGCGCCTAAGCATCAACTGGCACGCGGCCGGGATCACGAACAGCGACAGCAACGGCGCGGTGATCATGCCGCCGACCATCGGCGCCGCGATCCGGCTCATCACCTCCGAGCCGGTGCCGCTGCCGACCAGGATCGGCACCAGACCGGCCAGAATCACCGCGACGGTCATCGCCTTCGGCCGCACCCGCTGCACCGCGCCCTCGCAGATCGCGTCGTCCAGACTGGCGGCGTCCAGTTGGCCGAAGGTATCCACCCGGTCGGCCGCGGCCTGCTTCAGGTACAGCAGCATCACCACACCGCCCGCGAGCAAGGTGTTAACCGACAATCCGTCAGGGCCGCTTACTGACCGGGCACACGTTGGAATTGGTGAGACAGTCATCTTTTGGCCGATAGCAGTTATGGAGAAGGATCACCGCCTGCGCCTGCTTTGGCCGAGAAGGTGGTTACCCCCAGAGCCATTGCAAGCTCCTGCTCTTTGCCGGTGCGTTCGATCAAGGATAGTCGAAATGCACAATCATCGGAGTTCACCCGGTAGGGACTGCCCCTTCGGGCTTACCCCACTGGTATAGTGGCGCGCATGTTGTCTCTAAAAGAATTGACAAATCAATAACTTATCGTCAATATGAAAAGCTCTCTTCTCTGACGACCCCACGCGGCCGTCTGCCTCGCTTTAACTGCTGTCACATCGCACGGCAATTTCCGCTCAAGGTTTACGAAGCCATCAGTCACGGCCCTGCATTTGTGCACGTCGTGGCAATCTGCCATTTCAGGATTGGAGCTGCTGTGCCCAAGGAAGACATGATCGAACTGCAAGGCGTTGTCATCGAGATGCTGCCGGAGTCGCGCTTTCGCGTCCGGCTCGATAACAATGTGGTGATACTCGCTTATGGCTCGGGAAAGATGAAACTGCACCGCATACGCGTGCTGCTTGGCGACCGAGTCACGGTGGAAATGTCGCCCTACGATCTCACCAAAGGTCGTATCAATTTCCGCCACCCTACTGCAAAACTAGAACAGGCCTCGCCAGTGCGACGCCGTCATTGAGGGCTATTCAGAAATGGGTAGCCGTAAAGAAAATACCCAATGAAAATCAAAGAACTGAAACAGGGTGACCACATCACCCAGCAAATCGACAATTCGACCATCTCGTTTGAAGTAATGCCCATCCAGCAAATCGGCCGTCATTTCTTAGTGACCTTTAGCTCTGCATTCGGCATCGAAAGCGCCCGCTATCAGGGAGAGGCATGCGTTACCATGGTGTAGGTGCGGAAATAAAAGAAAAGCAATAAACCGCTCCTAGATTTCTAGGCAATTGAATGGCTGCTCCCTGATAGGGAAGCGGCCATTTTTCATCCTAATATCGAATGACCATTTTGGCCGAGGAGCAGTATGCGAGCCCCTACCAGAAGAATTCCGCTCTTCGACCAAAGCTGCCAGTGAAGCCTTGAACTATTTTCTTCCGCTAATGGGCTGTAACTGGTCATTTGCCTTGACCTGCACCAGCACACATCGACAAGTTGGTGAAATGTCTCTGGGCACAGCACTTCTCCAGTCAGTCGCTCTCACAGAGCGATCTTTTCGTTATCGGATTCATCCAAGGCTGTCATAATAGAACAAAGGCATTAATAGTACTATAAGCGATATATACGATTTTTACTTAGGAGAATATCATGCACGTGCTCATGATCATTCTCTTGGGTGCATTAATCGTCCGCCAAGTGTTGGCCCAATTTTACGTGGCACGCTTGCCGATTCTTCAGCAAAGAGGGACTACATTGCTCAGCGAAGAAGTCCGGCGAAAGATAGAGATGCACGATCTACCCCCGCATGTCAGCCCTTTTCCTGAGCCGCGCGAATTGCGTGTGAGGGTGGTACGTCTCTTCGGGCTGGTAATTTGGCGCGAATACCGCGAAATCGCACTCCCGGCCGAAGCCTGCTATCGCCTAAATGCCATTGCCTCGTCCGAATTCAATGCTCAGTTCCCAAGCCGATTCCGGGTTATCTGACTGGACATCAGTGGCGGGCATTTTTGGAACATATTGCAACAACGCCGCAATGCGCACACAAGGGGGAGCAAACGGGTATGGCGATTGCTAAAATCAGACTGCCAGCGTAAACCCGTAAGGAGGATACGATGAGAGTCTCAGAAGCAATGACGCGCGACGTGCGCCTGATCGATCCGGACAACAGTCTGCTGGATGCCGCTCGCATCATGGCCGAGGCCGAGATCGGCGTGCTGCCGGTGCGCGATAACGATCGTCTGGTCGGCATCGTAACCGACCGCGACATCGTGGTACGCGCGCTGGCGCAGGGCAAGGCCGCCGACGCCAAGGTTCGCGATGTGATGAGCCAGGACTTGAAATACTGCTACGAGGACGAAGATCTGGACGAAGTCGCAATCAACATGGCCGACATCCAGGTGCGACGCCTGCCGGTGCTCAGCCGCGACAAACGACTGGTCGGCATCCTGTCGCTGTGCGACGTGGCGACGCACGAAAACCGTTCGGTGGCCGGCAAGGCGATCTGTGGGATTTCAGAGCGTCAGTCGGCGCACACTTACCGCGGCAGCAAGCCGCATTAAGTATCAAAAAGCCCGCCCAACAGCGGAAATGTCGTTCACTTAAGCGACGGTCATTCTTTCCCCTGTCCCCTCTCCCATTCATGGGAGAGGGGTACTTCCCGGCCAAACCAACAGTCAAGCCCCCCTCTCCCGCTAGCGGGAGAGGGTCATGTACGTGAAGATCTTCCCGCCCAGATAGGCAGAGGACTGATCGTCCCAGTGCGTCATGATCAGCCTGGCCTCAATTGTGGAAAGAAGCAACAGACGGAACTGCTCGAGCTTGCCAGGCATCACCGTGAGCTCGTTGGTAAGGGCTGCAAGAATTGCAAAAACCAACTATCGGTTTGCCCGCAATCGCTTGACCAATACAGGTGCTGTCTTACGTGATGGGGGGGAAAGCGGCCGTTCACCTTGAGTCTCAACTCAGTGACAGGTATGTAGTGCATTGCGGACAAAGATGACACAGAGCCCGACTGGCAGCTCTGGCCGATGAGCTGGAACTGGGTTGGCTTTCCCCAACGTCAGCCTCCTGGGGAGCAGCGCCCCCTCGACCGAGCTGTTTCACTGCTCAGGAAATGGCAGCAACTGGCCCGGTTCGCGACCGTCGCATTTTGGCAGCCTTGGCCTTGGCTCATTGGTCTCCCCAGTGGATTGAAGTGACCGGCCGGGGCGTAGCACCCGACCGGCCGCGGCCTCTCGTTTTCCAGGCCGGCAGCAGCCGGCCTTTGTCTATAAAGGTGTCGTTTCCCGGCCGCACCGGTCACTCTACTTAAGTCCGAATGTACGAAAGTCAATGGTTCCTGGCGCTAAGCGCAGGGCGTGCTACATTGTGTTGGTGTTGTGCACTGCAGCACCCTGTCATTCCGATGATGATCCACGTCACAATTTAAAGAGGCCAACTAGATGTCCGCTACAAACGAGCAATGGAGCAAACTTTCCTTCACCGGTCTGGAAACTGCACTGCGTTTCGCCCAGGTTTCCTTCGACGGCGCTGAGCGCCTCGTGAAGTTGAACCTCGATATTTCCAAACAATCTCTAGAAGAAAACGTCAAGGCAGTACGCGAACTGTCCGGTGTGTCTGATCCGCAAGAAGTGTTCAACCGCGTCAGCGAGATTGCCAGCCAAGCGTTTGAGCAGGCTGTGAACAATTCGCGCAATGTGTACGAAATCGTTTCGTGCACTCGAGCCGAACTTACCCGACTGGCCGGGGAAAACTCAGGTGTCATCAAAGCCTGGGCCGCCTCCATCGAAGATCTCGCCAAGAACACCCCGGCCGGTTCCGATGTTGCCCTCGACACCATGAAAAACACCATCACTGCAACTACCACTGCCTTGAGCAACTTCAACCAGGTTGCCGAGCAGGTCACTGTCATTGCCGAAACAGGAGTGAAGGCTGCCTCCACCGCGACTACCGAAGCCGTGAAGACCGCCACCATCGAAACTACCGAAGCGATGGAGACCGCTGCCACCGAGATTACCGAAGCGTTGGAGACCGCCACCTCCGAGACGACCAAAGCAGTGGAGACCGCCGTCACCGAGATTACCGAAGCGGTGAAGACTGCAGCCACCGCGACCGAGACCACCGAGACCGCCCCCGCCGCGACTACCAAAGCGGCGAAGGTCACCGCGAAGCGTTCTGGTAGCTAAGCAGACAACGACTCATCTTGTTCTAACGCCAACTCGCGATCGAATCCTGAGCGGTGCAAAAATACGACCAGTCTGTGCGTGAGAGGGTAAAACAATTGCTTCGGTCGCTGATGCGATTGGTAAGCTCACCAATGGCCGCAAAGTCTCGCGGCCATTGTCTATTCTATTCTGGGTCGAGGTGGTTGATAGTCCGGTAGCAAACCCATTCAGGCAACTACGATCATCCGCTTTCGGGCCGGCATGAGACTTTTCGCCGATGACGTTTCGACCTTCCGCTCATCGGCCTTCTGGAAAACCTTCCATAAGGCCGATTATGCAAAGCCGTCGATTATGGAAAGTAGCGGGGAGAGCCAGTGCCCAGAGGTTAAGCCGAGCCGCGAAGTGGATTCGGCTTGAATGAATTGTTTGGGGCGCCCAGTCAGAACCTGTCATTACCGCTGATCTTTAAATTGTTGATCTTTGTTATGCCAAGAATCTTCAGAAGCAAATTCCGACACGCTTTCAGAATCGGATAGAGGACCTTCGATACGTTACGTGAACGAAAAGACCAGAACGCCAAGCGGTTGAAGAAGCCCCTATTGGTGCCCATGAGCGCAAGAACATGGATAGCATCTGGGCCGTAGTAAAGCTCTGTGCCAATTTTCACGACCATTCCTTGGTCGATATCGAGGCCAGCAGCAGTAATCTCTTCCATGACGGGGCCGCCATCCCGAGCATCAATAAGAACGAGACGCCCCACCGACTCTCGAATGCGAACGAGGTTGCAATAGTAGTCGCAGGCCGGGCATTGCTTGTCGTATACAATTAGAATATCGCCGTCACTCATCGGCACCCCCTAACAGTGTTTATGCGGAAACGAGCGCCTGGATATTAGTTGATATTGATGACAGCATTATCGTAACCCAAGCCCATGTTTTTCATTAACTTTGCCATGCCCGGGTCCCGTATAACAACCCATAATCTACCGGATGCCAGAACCGAGCTTACACCTTGACTGCTATCTATGACTGCTCGCACCGGCCGGTTTGGCCGAAGTGGGGACGGTTGAACTGCTCACCCCGACTTCCGTTCTTCGGCCTTTGCCGACGTTCAAATGCCAAGCCGTTTAGGTCTGCAATGTCTTTGATACCAGTCGTTCAGGGTCGGGCCGCGCTGAACGGCAGCTTCTCGATTTGGCGAACGCAAACATCGTTCCGCAGACGGCCGATTGCCGGAATGATTGAGTCGTCATTCAAGTGAGCCAAAGCCACTGGCAGCAAAGGCCGGTGACCTGTCGCAGGAACTGCTTACCGTGTTCGATACCGATCTGGTTGGCCCCTATGGATATTGCGCCGATATTTCCCGGACCTGGACCGTCGGCCACGTTCGCCCGACCGACAACCAACGCCGCCTTTATGCCGCTGCGTACATCCAGCTGCATACCAACATGGACCCGTTGCGGCCGGGCATGACGTTCCGGGAGTTCGCCGAGCGCAGCTGGAAGATGCCGGGCGAGTACCTGAAGAACCGCTATAGCTGCCTCGTGCACGGCATCGGCATGGTGGATGAATATCCGTCGGTTGCGTACTACATCGATTGGGACAGCTGCGGGTATGACGGCAAATTCGAAAGCGGAATGACGTTGTGCGTTGAAAGCTACATCGGCGCAGAAGGTGGCGAAGAAGGCGTCAAGCTCGAACAACAGGTGCTGCTGACGGAAGCTGGATGCACACCGCTTTCTACGTTCCCGTTCGAAACCGATTGGCTCTAGGCATCAGGGCGATAACGCACGGCGTGCGTTATCGCCGGATCGATTAACTACTTGGGCCCATGAGTCCGGTATACGGGGCAGCTTTCCCGCTACCGGGCTTATGCATTGTTGGTTCCCCGGTAGCCAATGGCTTGGGCGATCAGCCAGTCGCGGAAGTTCTGGAGCGATGCCGATTTGGCTTTATTTTCCGGGTAGACCAGGTAGTAGCCCCGCTGGCTTTGCAGCGATATCGGGCATGGAATCACCAGTTCCCGCGCCGCGATCTCGCCCAGCACGAAGAAGCGGGGCACCAGCGCCACCCCCAGTCCTGCGCGCGCCGCCTCCACCAGCATCGAGAACAACTCATAGCGCGGCCCGCGCAAAGCATTCACGTTTGGCACTCCCGCCGCTCCAAACCACTCACGCCATGCATCGGGCCGGGCCGATTGGTGTAGCAAGGGCTTTTGCGCGAGCTGCTCGGGGCTAATGGCCGTAGCGCCCCCAAGCAGGCTAACGGCACACACCGGCACCATTTCCTCCCCAAACAGGTATTCCGATTCCGCCCCTGGCCACACGGCTTCGCCAAAATGAATGGCGGCGTCGAACGGGGTGTCGGTGAAGATGAATGGCTCGGCGCGGGTGGTCATGTTGAGCGTGATGGTGGGGTGCCCGGCCTGGAAGTTTGCCATGCGCGGTATCAGCCAACGCGTGGCGAAGGTCGGAATCACCGCAAGCTCCAGGACGTCCCCCATTCCCTGGTGTGCCATCACGGACAAGGTGTCGCGTTCCAGTTGCAACAAGCTGGACCGGACCTGCTTGGCATACGTTTCGCCTGCTGCCGACAGGGTGACGCGCTTCTTGACACGGTTGAACAGCGGCACCCCCAAAAAGTCCTCAAGCGCTGCTATCTGACGGCAGACCGCACTCTGCGTCAAAGACAGCTCCTCGGCGGCTCGCGTGAAGCTTTGGTGTCTGGCCGCCGTTTCAAACGCAATCAGCAACTCCGTGCCCGGAATTTTTCTACGCATCGAGTTAGTTCCAAATTCGCACTATGTGCTGAATATACATCGTTTGCTCAGCGTTTAACCCCTTATATACATTGCTATCAACAGATAACTCAAATTCGCCACAAGCACTTGGTTGCGCGTTTCGCACCAACTAGGTGGTTACGTGCGGCGTGGCTCGGTCTGCTGTAGTGCATGGCGTGAACTCAAGAGAATGGAAGCAAACATGGAAGAGTCAAGAATTGTTCTGGGCGTAATCGGATCGGATTGCCATGCTGTCGGCAACAAGATTATCGAGAACGTACTGTCGCGCGAGGGCTTTCAGGTGGTCAACCTGGGCGTCATGGTGAGCCAGGATGAGTTCATCGATGCGGCGATCGAGACCGGCGCTCGCGCAATCTTGGTCTCTTCCATTTACGGCCACGGCGAAATCGACTGCGCCGGCTTCCGCGGGCGCTGCCTCGAACGCGGCCTCGACAAGATCGTGCTCTACGTGGGCGGCAATCTGGTCATCGGCAAACGCGAGTTCAGCGAAGTCGAGACCTTGTTCAAGGACATGGGCTACGACCGCGTCTTTCCGCCGACGGCCGATCTGCTGGAGGTCGCCGGGCACCTGAAACTCGACATCAAGGCCCGCATATGATCGTCGCTACCCTGGATATCGGTTCGACCTGGACCAAGGGCGCAACCTTCTCGGTGGATGGCAGTCGGGTTCGGTTGCAAAAGCGCGCGGCCAGGCCGACTAGCGTCGCCAATCTGAGCGAAGCCTTTTTTGCGGTGCTGGAGGAGATCACGGTCGGCGATCCGCTCGCGATGCTGCGCAATGGCATGCTCAAGTTGCGCTACACCTCGTCCGCCAAGGGCGGGCTGGCGGTCGCGGCGATCGGGCTGGTGCCGGATGTGACGCTGGAGATCGGCAAGATTGCCGCGCAATCGGCCGGTGCCAAGCTCACCCAGGTGTTTGCCTACACCCTGACCCGCCAGGACATCGCCAAGCTCGGACAAAATCCGCCGGACATCCTGCTGTTTGCCGGCGGTACCGACGGCGGCAATACCGACTACGTGCTGGCCAATGCGCGGGCCATCGCCGACTCGGACATCGCGTGCGACATCGTCTACGCCGGTAACCGGGCGATCGCCGACGAGGTGGCCGCCATTCTGGCGCACAAGCGCTTGCAGGTGGTCGCCAATCTGCTGCCCGATTTCAACGAGCCGAACCCCGATCCGGCGCGCGACGCGATCCGCAACATCTTTCTCGACACGATCGTCAAGGGCAAGGGCCTGGACGCGATCATGGCGCTGACCGGCTCGGAGCCCCTGCCGACGCCGTTCGCCGTGCTCGAATACACGCGGGCGATCCATCAGCACGTGTCGGGCTGGGACGATTTCCTGTTGTTCGACATGGGCGGTGCGACCACTGATGTCTACTCGGCGCACCGCGAGCGTCCGATTGCCGGCGTGGTGCGCCGCGGCTTGCCCGAGCCCGAAGTCAAGCGCACGGTCGAGGGCGACTTGGGCATGCGCGTATCGTCCCAAGCGGTGTGCCGGGTCGGCACCGCTGCGCTGACCGAGGCCCTTGCCGCGACTGGCATCGACAAGGCTACGCTCGCGCATTATGCCGACCGCCTTACGGTGCAACCTGACTACTTGCCGAACAATTACAGCGATCAGCGTCTCGACACGCTGCTGGCCGGCTTGTGTGTCGGGCATGCCGCCGCGCGGCACGTCGGGCGCATGGCGCCGGTGTATACCCCCGACGGCGAAGTCAAGGTGCAGGTGGGGCGCAATCTATCCCGCGTCGCCAAAGTGATCGGATCGGGCGGCTGGCTGGCGCGGGCGACCGATTTCGCGCCGGCCGACTGGTTCTCCGACCATATCGTCGATAACCGCGGCCGTACCGTGCTGCTACCAAGCCAGTTCGATTACTACCGCGACGAACAATACCTGTTTCCATTGCTGGCCAATCTGGCACGCGAAGTGCCGCCAGCGGCCGCCCAGGCCGGAATTGATCTGCTGGTCGAACAATCGAGGAAAGAACATGCAGCAGTTGCGTAACCAGAAGCTGGATATGGACACCTTTCTGAGCGAACGCGCGGTCGTGGCTCAGACCTGGCCGACGGGCAAGGAGGTCGATTTCGAGGAGGGGGTGCGCTACCAGTTGGCAATCCCCGAGCGCAAGCGCTTCTCCAGCGCGCTGGCCAAGGCCGATCGCGAAGGGCACACGCTGCGCCAGCCCCGCGCCGGGGTGGCGTTGGTCGATGAACACATCAAGCTGCTGCAGTACCTCGAAGAATCGTGCGACGTGCTGCCGACCACGATCGACGCCTACACCCGCCTCAATCACTACGAGAAGGCGGCGGAGGGCGTCGCCCGCTCGCTGGCGGCCGGGACGTCCTTGCTGAACGGTTTTCCCGCGGTCAATCATGGGCTGCACGAATGCCGTCGTGTGGTCGAGTCTTTGCAGAAGCCGGTCCAGGTGCGCCACGGCACGCCGGACGCCCGGCTGTTGGCCGATATCACGCTGGCCGCCGGTTTCACCGCCTACGAGGGCGGCGGGATCTCCTATAACGTCCCGTACGCCAAGAAGGTGCCGCTCGAACTGTCGTTGCGCCATTGGCAGTACTGCGACCGTCTGATCGGGCTCTACGAGGAACACGGCGTGCGTATCAATCGTGAGCCGTTCGGCCCGCTGTCCGCGACCTTGGTCCCGCCTTTCGTGTCGCATTCCATCATGATCATCGAGGGCCTGTTGGCGCTGGAGCAGGGTTGCAAGTGCATTACCTTGGGCTATGGCCAGGCCGGCAACCTGATCCAGGATATCGCCGCGATCCGCTCGCTGCGCGAATTGGGCCACGAGTATTTCCAGGCGGCCGGCTTCACCGACTATCAGATCAGCACCGTTTTCCACCAGTGGATGGGCGGCTTCCCCGAGAACGAATCCGGTGCGTTTTCCGTGATTTGCTGGGGCAGTGCCATGGCGGCCTTGTCCGGCGCTACCAAACTGATCGTCAAAACACCGCACGAGGCCAGCGGTGTCCCGACCAAAGAGGCCAATAAGCAGGGGCTCGACGCCACCACGCAGATCCTGAATATGGTGCGCGAGCAGGCATTCCCCGCAAACCCGGTGCTCGACCAGGAAGTCGAACTCATCAAGCGCGAGGTCCGGGCGGTGCTGTCCAAGGTGTTCGAACTGGGTGAGGGCGATATCGCCGTGGGCACCGTCCGCGCGTTTGAAGCCGGGGTGCTCGACGTGCCATTTGCGCCCGCCACCTGCAACGCCGGGAAACTGCTGCCGGTCCGCGACAACGTCGGTGCGATCCGCTTGTTCGACCCCGGCAAGGTGCCGCTGCCGGACGATGTGCTGACCTACCACCACGACAAGATTTCAGAGCGCGCCAAAGCGGAAAAGCGGGCCGCGTCCTTCCAGATGGTCGTGGATGACATTTATGCCGTTTCCAAGAGCAGACTGATCGGGAGACCCCAATGAATATCGTCCAGGCCCTTTTCGTCCCAGGCTATTCCTCATTTTATTTCGACGACCAACAAGCGATCAAAAATGGCGCCGGGCACGACGGCTTCGTCTACCTCGGCCAACCCATCACCAAAGGATTCCAAACCGTTCGCCAGGCCGGCGAGTGCGTGTCGGTCATGCTGCTCTTGGAGAATGGGGCGGTGGCGATCGGCGATTGTGCCGCCGTGCAATACTCCGGCGCCGGCGGTCGCGACCCGCTGTTCCTGGCCAAGGACTTCATCCCCTTCCTGGAATGCCACATCAAGCCGCTACTGGAAGGCCGCTCGGTGGCGAGTTTCCTCGCCAATGCCCGCTACTTCGATACGCTGGAGATCGAAGGGCAGCGGCTGCACACCGCACTCCGCTATGGCATCACGCAGGCCCTGCTCGACGCCAGTGCGCTGGCCCGCCAGGTGACCAAGACCGAAATCCTGCTCGAGGAATACGGGTTGCCGTTCATCGCGGCGCCCATCCCGCTGTTCGCGCAGAGCGGCGACGATCGCTACAGCGCCGTGGACAAGATGCTGCTCAAGCGCGTCGATGCGCTGCCGCACGGCTTGATCAACAACGTGCCGGACAAGCTCGGTTTCCAGGGCGAAAAGCTCGTAGCCTACATCCGCTGGCTGGCCAACCGCGTCGAGCAGCTACGGCCGGACAGCAGTTACCGGCCGACCCTGCACATCGATGTGTACGGCACCATCGGCCTGATTTTCGATAACGATCCGACCATGGTGGCCGATTACATCGCCAGCCTGGAACAAGCGGCCGGGTCGCTCGAGCTGTACATCGAAGGCCCGGTCGATGTCGGCAGCAAAGACGCGCAGATCGAGGCAATGGCCAATATCACGCGCCGCCTGCAGCAAATCGGCTCGCCGGTCAAGCTGGTCGCCGACGAGTGGTGCAATACCTTTGAGGACATCGTCGACTTCACCGCGGCGCAATGCTGCCACATGGTGCAGATCAAGACCCCGGATCTCGGCGGCATTCACAATATCGTGAGCTCGGTGTTGCACTGCCAGCAGCATGGCATGGAGGCCTATCAAGGCGGCACGTGCAACGAGACCGACGTCTCGGCGCGCACTTGCGTCCACCTGGCGCTGGCCGCACGGCCGATGCGCCTGCTGGTCAAACCCGGCATGGGGTTCGACGAAGGCATGAACATCGTAAATAACGAAATGCAGCGCACCATCGCGCTGATCCAGGCAAGACGGGCGGCTGAATAAGCAGCGACGAGCAAACCTGTCCCCCTCCAATGGCGCGTTAAGCGCGTTGTCATTGCGGGGAAACCTGTTCACTCGAAGGAATCACCATGACACGCCCGCTGGATGGCATCACCGTTATTTCCCTGGAGCACGCGATAGCAGCCCCGTTCTGCACCCGCCAGCTTGCCGATCTTGGCGCGCGGGTGATCAAAGTCGAGCGCCCTGGCGCGGGTGACTTCGCCCGTGCCTATGACCAGCGTGTCAACGGCGAGGCCTCGCATTTCGTCTGGGTCAACCGTTCCAAGGAGAGCCTGACCCTGGACCTCAAGCAGCCGGCTGCGCTGCAGGCGCTGCTGGAACTGATTGCAAGTGCGGACGTGTTGGTGCAGAACCTCGCGCCTGGTGCCGCCACCCGCATGGGCCTGGCCGCCGAAACGCTGCAGGCGAAATACCCATCGCTGATCGTTTGCGACATTTCCGGCTATGGCGAGGACGGCCCGTATCGGGACAAGAAGGCGTACGACCTGCTGATCCAGAGCGAAGCCGGCTTCCTGTCGATCACCGGGACCCCGGACGATCCCTGCAAGTCCGGGATTTCGATTGCCGACATCGCCGCCGGCATGTACGCCTACACCTCGATTCTGGCTGCGCTGTTGCAACGTGGCAAAACCGGCAAGGGCTCGCACATCGATGTGTCGATGCTGGAGGCGCTGGGCGAGTGGATGGGGTTTCCGATGTACTACGCCTATCAGGGCGCTGCGCAACCGCCGCGCAGCGCGGCTGCCCACGCAACGATTTTTCCGTACGGGCCATTCCCGGTTGGCGACGGCGGCACCGTGATGCTGGGCCTGCAGAACGAGCGTGAATGGCGGACCTTCTGCGAACGCGTGCTGGCCCAGCCGGATCTGGCGGAGGCGCCCAGCTTCGCCAGCAATGCGCGACGTAACGAAAACCGCGAAGCGCTGCGCGCCATCATCGTCGAGACCTTCAAGACGCTCAGCACTCAGCAGGTGCAGGAGCGGCTCGACGCGGCCCAGATCGCCAACGCCCGGATGAACGACATGGCCGGCCTGTGGAATCACGCACAGCTGCAGGCGCGTCAGCGCTGGCGCGAGGTCGAATCGCCGGCCGGCGTGATACCGGCGTTGCTTCCGCCAGGGCGCCATAGCGCGTTCGAGTACCGGATGGACCCGATCCCGGCCGTCGGCGAGCACTCCGAAGCCATTCTGCGCTCTCTCGGCAGAACCGATGCGGACATCGAAGCGTTGCGGACGGCGGGAGCGATCTAATGGCGACGGCTGTGAACATGCAACATTCATTGGCACTGGCACGCACCTTCCTGTTTGTACCGGCCGACCGTCCGGAGCGGTATTCGCGCGCGCTCAGCGCCGGCCCTGGTGCGGTGGTCATCGACCTGGAAGACGCGGTGGCGCCAGAGCGCAAGCCTGAGGCGCGCCAGTCCCTGGCCGAAGGATTCACGGCCCTGGCCGCCGAGGAGCGCAGCCGCATCCTGATGCGGGTGAACGCCTTTGCTAGCCGATGGCACGACGAAGATCGCGCGCTGGTGGCGCGGCTAGCGCAGCAGGGCCTCGGCGGGGTGATGGTGCCCAAAGCCGAGAGCGCGGCTGATCTGCTACCGATGGCCGAGGCCATTGGCAAGGATGGAGCGCTGATTCCACTGATCGAGTCCGGCAAAGGGCTGGATGCGATCGACGAGATATCTCGCGCGCCTCAAGTCCTCCGCCTTGCTTTTGGGCATCTCGATTTCCAGGCCGACCTGGGATTGTCTTGTGATGCCGAGGAGCTAGAGCTCGTTTCGGTCCGTCTGATGTTCGTGCTGGCAACCCGTCGGGCGGGTTTAGCCACGCCGATCGATGGCGTCACGGTGGACTGGAAGGACCACGAACGCCTGGAGCAGGACGCTCTGCGTGCTCGACGTGGCGGCTTTGGCGCCAAGCTCTGTATTCACCCAGCGCAACTGCCAATTGTACATAAAGCCCTAGGGCCGACCGCTGAAGAGGTAACTTGGGCAAGGCGTGTGGTGGAGGCTGCAAAGGCGGCCGCAGGAGGCGTCGTCAGCCTGGACGGTCGAATGGTTGATATGCCGGTGGTGCTGCTTGCGCAACGAATACTTTCGCTCGATGAGCAGGGGTAGTATCCATGGCTGCTCCTACCTCAAAGCGGCTGGCAAGTCATGCCGTGTTCGAATGGCTGCAATGGGTCGGGAGTACACGTTCCCAGGTGTAGAAAGCCGACGTTCGACGTCGGCGGCAGTGAGATGGCTGGTATGAGTCTCAGAGCAGCCGCTCATGGCTGATGGGGCGATGGACCGCTTCGGCCGAGAAACAGCCATTGGTGCTGGGGAAGCCCGCAGCCTTCGAGTGAACTTCGGCGTGAGGGTCGGGAGAGTCCACGGTTCTAGGGACAGTCCAATGCTCCTTCACGACGCAGGAGGATACAGGCCCATATATCGCGTTGGCTGAGCGCGTAGGCTCAAGAACAGCTTGTAGCAACCGATAAAATCACATCGTCTTTTTTAATAGAAAATAGCCAGTGAATTTGACTAAACGCGCGCTGTTGCCGGCTCTGTGCTTCGCCCTGCTGGTCTCCGGCTGCCAGAAAAACGACGGGCCTGATGCGGCGGCAGGTAGCGCCTCTGGCGCAGGAGCGCCGGCGCTCACGGCATCGAGCGCTGCAACCTCCGCTCCGACCACGCCGCAAACCACGGTCGCGACCCCGCCTCAGCCTTCTTCATCGACTGCGCCCCAAAACAGTGCGAATGGCTTGCAGCGGGTCCGCTTCGACGACCTGTTCGCTCGCAACAGCGATGGCAGCTTCACGCCGAAAGCGCCCGTGGAAATCAACGGTGTCAGCATGGGTCCGGGCGTGACCTTTACCGAGGGTGTCCAGTTCGGTGGGGTCGACCTGGCGAAAATGGCGGGCCACGACTTCGCCGTTCGCCAGCTGCCGAATGGCGCATACTCACTTGAGCGCGTGTTCAACTGACCATCGTCTGCAAGCCACTCTAGATGAAAACGGCCCCTCTGCTGAGGGGCCGTCGGAGTGATGTTTTAACAGATGACCAGTGCTCGAGGGCTGGATCCCCGGATACTCTGCTCTTAGAGCCTGTTCAGGATCTTTTGAGCAGCAGGATGAGGAAAGCCAAGTGGATGAACTGCAAGCTGGTATTGAGTTTCCACTCGCAGTTCTTTGATCGGAAAAAATAAAGTCTGTTATGACGAGTAGCAGCAATGCACTGATAAATAATGGCTTTATGCAAACCCAAGC
>NZ_JBVMAE010000048.1:0-18008 GCF_055597485.1 Crenobacter sp. CS_VA4 | reverse complement strand
CCCCGATCCTGGAAGCCGAGCGCAAAGCCGCTGACGTCGCCCTTGGCGTGCGCGTAGCCGAGCAGCAGGCCGTAGTGGTTGCGGTGGCCGGCGGCGCTGGTGTCGGCGTAGAGGTCCTGGCCGACCTGCAGGCCGGTCAGCGTGCCGTCGAAGCGCTGGTTCACCTCGCCGTGCTGGCTCTGACGGCTGTGCTCGCCCCAGACCCGCGCCCAGCCGGCCGGCAGCTGGCCATTCTCGCTCAGCAGGCTCTGCTCGCCTTGGCGCTCGTGGAAGGTACCGATCTGCTCGATGCCCAGCTGGCGCGCCGCCACCGGAATCTCCGCGTAGAGCGGCACTTCCGGACGGTACAGCGGGATCGGGTCGGCGCCCGGCGGTGGCGCCGGCGGCAGCGGCGGCGTGCCTTCGGCGGCGAACGGGGCGATGATTACCGGCACAGGGGCAGGGTCCCCGGGCGTCGGTGCGGGCGTGACCGATTGCGATACCGGGACGGTGGAGCGCAGGTACCAGTTCTCGGCGGTGCCGGCGGACACGCCGCCCTTGAACAGGTAGTAGGAGTAGGCGCCGGCGCTGACCGAGCCGCCGGCCAGGGTGAAGGCGTTGGCAGCGCTACTGGCACCGTTGACGGTCTTCACGACATTGATGCCATCACCGGTGGTGAGTGCCCCCGCTCCGCCAACATTCGTTACCTGCAGTTGCGTCGAGCCGCTGGCCTTGCCGCCGCTGAGCACCAGTTTATCCGATGGCGAGCCGTCGCCGCCGATACTGGCATTCAGCGCGACGCTACCGTTCTGCCCGGTATAGTTGCCGGCCACCGTCAGGCTATTGCCCACGCCATTACCACCGATCTTGACCAGCCCCTGGTTGATCAGGTCTCCATTGATCTGGAAGTTGCCGTTCGGCCCGGCCTGCAGATCCGACAGCGCATTGGCGGCGCTGATCGTGCCGCTGTTCGTCACCGAGCCGGTCACGCTGCCGTAGCCGCCCAGCGTCGCGCCGGCGGCGATCTGCACAGCGCCGCCGCCGGACAGTGCCGCACCGGGGTGGGCAGCGTCGCCGACGACCAGCTGCCCACTGCCGACGTTGGTGCCGCCGCTGTAGCTGTTATTGCCGGTCAGGATCAGCGTGCCCGAGCCTGTCTTGGTGAGGGCGCCGCTGCCCGTCATCGCTTGCGCTATGGTCGAGGCATAGCCCTGGGTATCGATCGTGCCGCCGCCGGCGTCGACGGTGATCGGGCGCCCTGCCGATAGGTTGAAGCTGTTGGTCAGCTGTAGTGCTCCGCCATTGAAGTCGATTCCTCCTGTCGGGCTGCCCAGCGCATTATCGGTGCCGACGGCGACGGTGCCCTGCTTAAGAAGGGTCCCCCCGAGTAGGTGTTGCCGCCCGCCGCCGTCGGGGCCAGCGTCAAGGTGCCGGCGCCGTCTTTCTCCACCACCCCCGTGCCCGTAATGAGGCCGGCGTAGGTACCGTTCACCTGCTGAGTGAACTGCACCAAGCCGTTGTTTGTGACGGTCGGCGGAAGGCTTTGCGCGGGCGCCTGCAGGATGCCTGCCGCATCGACGACCACCTTGCCGGTATAGCGCGAGTTGTCGCCATTCAAGGCCAGGGTGCCTTGAGCAACCCGGGTCAGCGTCACGCCGATGATCGAGCCGGTCAGCATCCAGGTGCCCGAGTCGAACTTGGTGAGGGTCTGGAAGTTCTTGATCGAACTGGGCATCGAGGCGGTGCCGGTGCCGTTGAGCGTGATCGAGTTGTTGCCGCCGCCGCCATCGAACGAGCCGGTGATAGTCGAGCCGGTATAGAGATGGAGCGAGTCGTCGCCGCCGGCGAACACCAGGTTGCCGATGACCGTGCCGCGGTTGGTGAAATCAACCGAGGCATTCCCGGCGCTGCCGATCACGTTACCCGGTGCCTGGATGACGCCGGTGGCGTTGTTGATGATCGTGTTCAGGCCCGACGTGTTATCAAACCAGATCGCCGCGGCATTGTTGGCCTTGATCGTGCCGTTGTTGATGACCGTGTTGCCGCTGCCCATCAGGTTGACCGCTTCGGCACTCTTTTGCGTGCCGGTCGCGAGCACCTGCCCCCCCTGATCGATCGTCAAGGTGCCGTTGTTGCGAAACTCGACCGTATTGCCGCCGGTGCCGAATATCCCTTTCGCATTCGTCGAGTTCGCGCTCACCGTGGCGCCGTTGGCGACGTGCACATTGGCATTGTCCCGCACGCTGATGGCATTCGCGTTGCCCACGGCGATTTGGCCGTTGGCCTGTACGTCCACCGAGCGGCCGTCCTCGGAGGCGAGATTGCCGCTGCCGACCGTCGATGCCCAGGGATTGGGAAGGGTGGCATCGCAGGTGGTCGTCGCGCCGGTCGTCGTGCAGTTGGCGTAGGCGGCCGTCGGCAAAAGGGCTGTGGCAGAAAGGGCCAGGGACAGCAGAGACAGTCGCTGGTTGGGCAGTTGGGCGGCTGGGGAAAGCATCGTTCCCTGACCCGTTGCGGACATTACGGCGTCCGCACGAAGTGGCTCGCCTTCTCTTATCAAGCCGCGTTTTGGCTCGGTGTTGAGGCTTTTTTTATGCATGTTAACCCTCGGGTGAAAGGGCTGTGTGGTCCATTCCGGCCAGCTGGAGCACTGAATAGCTACGACGGCTAGCCGCTGCCCAAGGACATCGCGAGAGGCCTCCCATGATGTAGAGCTCGTTTCCGAGTCACACCGTCGTCAGTGGCTGAATGGGGTAAGCACAGCCCAATGGCATAAGATTAAACGCATAAATCTATTTATTAAGATTCTTATTGTCAAATAATTATCCAATTTAAATTATTTGTTGATGAGAGAGGGGAGGGAGCTGTCGAACCAGTCCAGAGGTGTTCGTACCGGCAACTTTGGTCGAGGCAGAGGGATGCGTTCTTCCTGTGCTCTTTGGCTCTATTAGGAATAAAAAAACGCCGCAGAGGGGACTGCGGCGTTTTGGTGTGTGGTGGGACGGTTTACAGATGCTGCGACAGGAACTCCAGCGTGCGTCCATGCGCCAGCGCCGCGGCGCGCTGCTTGTACACCGCGGTGCGGCCCCAGCAGTTGAAGCCGTGGTCGACGGCCGGGTAGTCGAAGAAGGTCGCGTTCGGCTTGCCAGCGAAGCGCGCCTTCACCTCGGCGACCGCGCTCTGCGGGATGTGGCTGTCCTCTTCGGCGTAGTGGAACAGGATCGGGTTGGTGATCTTGTCGGCCACGTCGAGGTGCTGGTTGATGCCGCCGCCATAGTAGGCGACCGCCGCATCCGGCTGGCCGATCGCCGCCGCGCGGTAGGCGAGCTGGCCGCCTAGGCAGAAGCCCAGCGTCGCCACCTTGCCGGTCACCTCCGGCAGGCCGCGCAGCGTATCGAGCGCGCTTGCCACGTCGGCAGCGGCCAGGGCGGTGTCGACCTGCTGGTAGAGCCCGAACGCACGGGCAGTGCCGGCCTCGTCGTAGTTGAGCTCGACGCGCGGCTCGAGGCGCCAGAACACGTCCGGCGCCAGCACCACGTAGCCGGCCAGCGCGTACTGGTCGGCCACGGCGCGGATGTGTTCGTTGACGCCCCAGATTTCCTGCACCAGCACGATGCCCGGACCGCTGCCGGTCGGCGGTAGCGACAGGTAGCCGGAGAAGGTTTCGCCCTGGGCGGTGGAGATATCGATCCAGCGTGAATTCAAGATGGGCTCCTCTAAGGTTGGCCGAACGCAGGCAGGCGGCCTGGCGGTCTGGCTAGCAGGTAAGGGTGACGGGGCGTGGCGACAAGGGGAAGGGGTGAAATCGCCCGCGCCGCACTGGCGAATAGTAGGCAGCGGCGCGGCGCTATCCAAGCGCGCGCTTCCCCGGCCCGGGCCTGCGAGGGCCGGGAGGGCGACGCTCAGGCGCGCCCGCTCGAGCCGCGCACCACCAAGCTACCGGACAGCACCACCTTGCGCGGCAGCTGTTCCGGGTTGTCGAGCCGCTCCATCAGCATCGCCATCGCGGTGCGGCCGATCTCGTAGACCGGCTGCTCGATCACCGTCAGGCCCGGGCCGGCGAGATCGGTCCAGTCGTCGTTGTCGAAGCCGGCGATCGCGAGCTCGCCGGGCACCGCGAGCCCGGCGCTTTTCACCGCGCGCAGCACGCCGAGCAGGAACAGGCCGTTGCTGACCACCAGCGCGTCCGGCCGGTCCGGTTCGGCCAACCACTGCTGCAACGACTGTTCGGCCGCGGTGGCGCTCGGGGCGACGAAGCGCGCCGGCGCGGCGAGGCCGTGGCGCTGCAAGGCGGCGACGAAGCCGGTGTGGCGCTCGGCGCCGGTGGTGCTGGTGTTGCCGAACAGCCCGCCGATGCGCCGGTAGCCCTGTGCCACCAGGTGGTCGACCAAGAGGCCGGCCGCCTCGGCGTTGTCGAGCACCACCGCATCGTTGCGCCCGGGCGGACCGGCGCGGTCGATCAGCACTACCGGGAAGCCGAGCTCGTCCGGGTCAAGTGTGGCGGCGGTCTCGCGGGTCGGCGCGAAGATCACCCCAGTGACGCGCTCCTCCTGCATCAGCCGCAGGTAGAGCGCCTCCTTGTCGAGGTTCTCATCGGTGTTGCACAGGATCACCCGCATGCCCAGTTGATACGCGGCATCCTCCACCGCGCGGCTGACCGCGGTGAAGAAGGGGTTACGGATGTCCGACACGATCAGGCCTATGGTCTGCGAGTGCTGGGAGCGCAGCCGCCGCGCCGACAGATTGGGTCGATAGCCGGTGGCGGCCACCGCCGCCTCGACCTTCTTGCGCAGGCTGTCGCTGACCGGGCCCTCGCCGAGCGCGCGCGACACGGTGGCGACCGATACCCCGGCGGCCCGTGCCACGTCCTTGATGCGTACCGTCATTTTCTGCAATCGTTTTCAGTGGCAATGCCGTGATGCTGCAACAGCAGGCATCAATTGGCAAGCCTTATAGTAAAAGCCTTTCAGACAGAAGGCAGGCGATTTTGCGTCATGCTGCGTGAAAGCTTGTTGACAGTGTTTGTGTAATCGATTTCAATGCAACGAAAGAGCCGCCGAGACAAGCGCTCCGCGCTGGCTTATAGCGCAGTGACGAACCGGTTCAAAACGTGCGCAGGACCGCACCCGGGCAAAGACACCGGGACCTGCCACGCTGGATAACGACGCAAAGGAGACCGCCCCGCCATGACCCAAGACCTGATCCGTCCCGAGTTGATCCGGCTGCAAAGCCGCGCCGCCGACAAGGACAGCGCGATCCGCGAAGCCGGCGAGCTGCTGGTCGCCGCCGGCTGCATCGACCCCGGCTACGTCGACAGCCTGCTGCGCCGCGAATCGCTCGCGAACACCTTCCTCGGGCACGGCGTGGCGATCCCGCACGGCATGGCGGCCGACCGCCACCTGATCCGCCAGACCGGCATCGCGGTGCTGCAGATCCCGGCCGGTCTGGAGTGGAACCCCGGCCAAGAGACTCGGCTGGTGTTCGCGATCGCCGCGCAGTCGGACGAGCACATCGTGCTCTTGCGCCGGCTGACCCGGCTGCTGCAGGACGAGACGCGGCTCGCCGGCCTGTTCGCGACCGACCACGCCGGAGAGCTGATCGCCGCGCTGACCGACGGCGCAGCTTCTACGGTGATCGACGGGGCGCCTCGGGCCGACTACGCGGAGCGCTTCGAGTGGGCGCTCGACTACCCGAACGGCCTGCACGCGCGCCCGGCCACCCAGTGGGTCGAGACCGCCCGGCAGTTCGCGGCGCATATTCAGCTGCGCCACGGCGCCGAGACGGCCGACGCGAAGAATCTGATCTCGCTCTTGCAGCTCGGTCTCGTGCACGGCGACGTGCTGACCGTGTCGGCCGAGGGTGGCGACGCGGCGGCGGCGCTGGCGCGCTTGAAAGACGTGATGAGCCGGCTGTCGGCGCAGGAACAGACCGAGGCGGCGCTGGCGGCGCAGAAGGCGCAGGCGCACGCCGCCCAGCAGGGCTGGGTGCCACCCGGCCATCCGTTGGCGCTGGCCGGCATCGGGGCGAGCCCGGGCCTGACCATCGGCCGTGTGCATGTGCTGAGCCAGCGCGAGGTCAGCGTGCCCGACCATCCGCAGACGCTCAGCGAGGGCGGCGACCGGCTCGATGCGGCGTTGGCGGCGACCCGGGCCGAGCTGAAGGCGCTGGCCGATGACACCGCGCGCCGGCTCGGCAAGGCCGAAGCGGCGATCTTCAAGGCGCAGTCTGAGCTCTTGAACGACACCGACCTGTTGACGCTGACCTGCCAGCTGATGGTCGAGGGCCACGGCGTCGCCTGGTCGTGGCAGCAGGCGGTGGACCGCCTCGCCGACCGCCTGGCGGCGCTCGGCAACCCGCTGCTCGCCGCACGTGCCGCCGACCTGCGCGACGTCGGTCGGCGCGTGCTCGGCCAGATCGAGCCGACGCTGCGCTTCACCTCGCTGCAGTCGCTGCCGGGCGACGACTGCATCCTGGTCGCGACCGACCTGTCGCCGTCCGACACCGCCGCACTCGACACCGATAAAGTGATCGGTCTCGCCACCGCGCAGGGCGGACCGACCTCGCACACCGCCATCCTGGCGCGCACGTTGGGCCTGCCGGCGCTGGTCGCCGGCGGTGCGGCGCTCTTGGACATCGCCGACGGCACCCCGGCGATCCTCGACGGCCAGACCGGCCGGCTGTACCTGAACCCGTCCGAGTCCGACATCGGTGCGGCGCGCGACTGGGTCGCGACGCAGAACTACCGCAAGGAGCGCGAGGCCGCCGAGCGCGCGCTGCCGGCCAAGACCCGCGACGGCCACGTGATCGAGATCGCCGCCAACGTCAATCGCCCGGACCAGGTCGCCGCGGCGCTCGCCGACGGCGCCGAGGGCGTCGGGCTGATGCGCACCGAGTTCCTGTTCCTCGAGCGCGACCACGCGCCGGACGAGGAGGAGCAGTTCGAGGTCTATCAGGCGATGCTGGCGGCGCTAGACGGCCGGCCGCTGATCGTGCGCGCCCTCGACATAGGCGGCGACAAACAGGTGCCGCACCTGAACCTGCCGCACGAGGAGAACCCCTTCCTCGGCGTGCGCGGCGCGCGCCTGTTGCTGCGACGGCCCGACCTCTTGGAGCCGCAGCTGCGCGCCTTGTACCGCGCCGCCGCCTGCGTACAGAAATCAGGCCCCGGCCACCCCTTATCGATCATGTTCCCGATGATCACCTCGCTGAAGGAGGTGATCACGCTGCGCGCTATCTGCGAGCGGATCCGCGCCGAACTCGACGCGCCGGAGGTGGCGCTGGGCATCATGGTCGAGGTGCCGGCGGTCGCTGCGCTGACCGACAAGTTGGCCGAACACGTCGACTTCTTCTCGATCGGCACCAACGACCTGACCCAGTACGTGCTGGCGATCGACCGCCAGCACCCGGAGCTGGCCGCCGAGGCGGACAGCCTGCACCCGGCGGTGCTGCGGCTGATCCAGCAGACCGTCAACGGCGCGGCGCTGCACCAGCGCTGGGTCGGCGTGTGCGGCGGTCTCGCCGGCGACCCGTTCGGCGCGGCGTTGCTGGTGGGCCTGGGGGTGAGCGAGCTGTCGATGAGCCCGCGCGACGTGGCGGCGGTAAAGGCGCGCTTACGGGCGAGCGATCAGAGCCGGCTCGCCGATCTCGCCGCCCGCGCGCTCGACTGCGACAGCGCCGAAGCGGTGCGCGCCTTGGAAGGGGAGTTGGCATGAGCGGCCCGGTCATCACCGTCACGCTGAACCCGGCGATCGACCAGACCGTCACCTTAGACGGCCTGTACCCGGGCAGCGTCAACCTGGCCAAAACGGTCGCGAGTAACGCCGGCGGCAAGGGTGTGAACGTCGCGAGCTGCCTCGCCGACTGGGGCACGCCGGTGCTCGCGACCGGCTTGCTCGGCAAGAGCAATAGCGAGCCGTTCGAGGCGCTGTTCGAGGCCAAGGGGATACTCGACCGCTTTGTGCGCGTGCCCGGCAACACCCGGGTCAACATCAAGCTCGCCGACACTCGCCGCAACGAGACCACCGACATCAACCTGCCGGGCCTGGACGTCGGCGAGGAGGACCTCGCGCGCCTGCTGGAGCGGCTCGACGACCTGACCGAGCTCGGCCGCGACGTGGTGCTCGCCGGCAGCCTGCCGGCCGGCCTGCCGGCCGACAGCCACGCCCGGGTGATCGCGCGCCTGAACCGGCTCGGCGCGCGGGTGCTGCTCGACACCAGCGGCGCGCCGCTGACGGCCGCGTTGGCCGCGCCGCGCGAGTCGCTGCCGGCGTGCATCAAGCCCAACCGCCACGAGCTGGAACAATGGGCCGGCCGGCCGCTGGCTACGCTGGACGACGTGGTGTCGGCGGCGTTCGGCCTGCAGCAGCGCGGCATCGAGAAGGTGACGGTGTCGCTCGGCGAGGACGGGGCGCTGTTCGTCGACGGCGGCAGTGTATTGCTCGCCCGTCTGCCGGTGATCAACGCGGTCAGCACCGTCGGTGCCGGCGATGCGCTGGTCGCCGGGCTGATCAGCGCCTGGCGCGCAGGCGCCGACGCCGAGGGGATCGCGCGGCGCTCTGTGGCGTTCGCCGCCGCCAAGCTCGGCCGCCTCGGCCCGCATCTGCCGGACGCGACCGAGGTGATCAACCTGGGTGAGGCGGTAACTATCCAGAAGCTCTAAGAGTCACCAACAAAACCCTTCCGGCGTTGTTGCGCTGCCTTGCCGTACTACTCGTACTGTCTGCGGTAGCGCGCCTAGCCGGAACCGCTTCGCTGGGTTTTGTTAGCGACTCTCAATGACAAGGCAGCCTTCCCACGGGAACGGCGCCACCCAGAGGACCTTTGTCCACGAAGGAGGAGACCCATGGCAAACCTGTTGGCCGTGATCGCCGCGGGCGATCGCAGCACCCAATCGATGCTGGCCGGCGAGGCGCTGCGCCAGAGTGCGGCGCGGCTCAGCCACCGGCTGGAGCTGGAAATCCACACCGCCGACGGCGTGCAGAAACCGTTGCTTGACGCGAGCATCGCCGGCGCCGACGCGGTGCTGCTGGTCGGCAACCCGCCGCCGCCCGACGCGCGTTTCGCCGGGCGCACCCGTTTCAACGTCACGCTCGACGCGGTGCTGCGCGATGCCGAACTGGTGATCCGCAACGCACTCGACGCGCTCTCCGGCGCGACCGCCGGGACAACCGGCAAGACCAGCGACAAGACGCTCGGCATCGTCGCGATCACCTCCTGCCCGACCGGCATCGCCCACACCTTCATGGCGGCCGAGGGGCTGACTCAGGCTGCCAAGGCGCTCGGCCACACGATCCGGGTCGAGACCCAAGGCTCGGTCGGTGCGCAGGACACGCTCACCGCCGACGAGATCGCCGCTGCGGACCTGGTGGTAATCGCCGCCGACACCCAGGTGGAGCTGGCGCGCTTCGCCGGCAAACGGCTCTACAAGAGCGGCACCAAGGCGGCGATCAACGACGGCCAGAACCTGCTGCGCCGCGCCGCCGCCGAGGCGCAGCCGCACGGGGGCGATTCGGCCAACGTCAAGGCGGCCGCCGAGTCGGCCGAATCCACCAGCAAGCGCACCGGGCCCTACCAGCATCTGATGACCGGGGTGTCGTTCATGCTGCCGTTCGTCACCGCCGGCGGCATCCTGATCGCGCTGGCGTTCGCGCTCGGCGGCATCTACGCCTTCGACGACGCGCACAAGGGCACGCTCGCCTGGTCGCTGTTCCAGATCGGCGCCAAGTCGGCGTTCGCACTGATGGTGCCTATCCTCGCCGGCTACATTTCGTACTCGATCGCCAACCGTCCCGGCGTCGCGCCGGGCATGGTCGGCGGCATGCTGGCGGCGAGCCTCGGCTCGGGCTTCCTCGGCGGCATCGCCGCCGGCTTCATCGCCGGCTACGGTACCGACTGGCTGAACCGCCATATCAAGCTCGGCCGCAATCTCGACGGCCTCAAACCGGTTTTGATACTGCCGGTGCTAGGTTCGCTCTTGGTCGGCCTGTTGATGATCTACGTGGTCGGCACGCCGGTGGCGGTGGTGCTCGCGATGCTGACCGAGTGGCTCAAGGGCATGCAGGGCAGCAGCGCGCTGGTGCTCGGGGCCTTGCTCGGCGCGATGATGGCGTTCGACATGGGCGGCCCGGTCAACAAGGCGGCGTACGCGTTCTCGACTGGCCTGATCGCGAGCCAGGTCTACACTCCGATGGCGGCGACGATGGCCGCCGGCATGGTGCCGCCGCTAGGGCTAGCGCTCGCCACCAAGCTGTTCGCCGACCGCTTCACCTTCGACGAGTGCGAGGCCGGCAACGCCGCCGCGGTGCTGGGCCTGTCGTTCATCAGCGAAGGCGCGATCCCGTTCGCCGCGCGCGACCCGTTCCGGGTGATCCCGGCGCTGGTGGCCGGCGCGGCACTGACCGGCGCGATCTCGATGGTGATCGGCGCCGAGCTGAAGGTGCCGCACGGCGGGGTGTTCGTGCTGCCGATCCCGAACGCGGTCACCCACCTGGGCGGCTATCTGGTCGCGCTGCTGACCGGCACGGTGCTGACTGCACTGCTGTTGCGGGTGCTGAAAAGGCCCGCGCTCGCTTAAACTCTTCGCCACGACGGCGCCGGCGTTTGTCGGCGCCCATCTCCCGCCCATTGAGAACCCCCATGTACGCTGCGATCGTCTCCGACCTGGACGGCACACTGCTGGACACCAGGCACACCATCAACCCTTTCACCATCGATACGCTGCGCGCGGCCGCCGAGCGCGGCATCCACCTGATCATCGCCACCGGCCGTCATTGTCGCGACGTGCACCTGCTGACCGCGGGGCTCGACCTGCCGCTCAGCCTGATCACCTCGAACGGTGCACGCGTGCATGCCCAAGACGGCACGCTGCTCTATGCCGCCGACGTGCCGGCGCCGCTGGTGCGCGCGCTGGTCCAGCCCGATCTGGCGCACGGCACGCTGCTCAGCCTGTACCTGGACAGCGGGGCGCTGCGCTGCGTGCACGAGGGCTACGAGCACCCGCACCGCATATCGGAATTCGGCGAAATGCACGAGCAGCTGGCGCAGCACCACGGCGAAGGGGTGGCCAAGATCATGTACACCGGCCACCCCGGCCGCCTGGCCGAAATTGAAAACGCCATCCTCCGGCGCTTCGCCGGTCAGGTGGCCTTGACCTATTCGCAGCCCGATTACCTTGAAGTGATGGCCCCGGGCGTGAGCAAGGGGCATGCCTTGCGCCGGCTCGCGAGCACGCTGGGGATAGCGCTGGAGCACTGCGCGGCATTCGGGGACGGGCTCAACGACTTTGAAATGCTGCAGGTCGTCGGCCACCCCTACCGCATGGCCAATGCCCACCCACGCCTGCACGCCTTGCTGCCGGATACCGCTGAGGCAGGGCACCACGACGACGCCGGCGTGGCCTGGCAGATTCGGCAAGCGCTCGGGCTCGCCTGAGCCGCAGCCGTCTTGTTGCAGGCGCGGCATGCTCCTGACCATGGCCTTAGACGAGCAATGGCTGCTTTCGTATCAGGAAGCAGCCGTCGACGTATCTAGCAAGCCAAGGGCGATTTACCCAGCGTTACGCACCGCGGCGAGCAGGTTCGCCTGTTGTGGCTGGGCCTGGATCACGGGAGACTCCAGGCGCCCCACCGGCGCTCGCATGGTGGCTGGATCAATCTGAGGTCGCGACCAAAGCAGTGACGTCGCGTTTTGGCGGTGCGCCAAACATGCGTGCGTACTCGCGGCTGAATTGCGACGGGCTTTCGTAGCCGACCCGATAGGCCGCAGTTTCCGCATTGGCCACGCCAGATACCATCAAGTGACGTGCTTCCAGTAAGCGCAGTTGCTTCTGATACTGCAATGGGGTCATCGAGGTCAGAGCCTTGAACTGCCGATGAAAAGCGGAGGGGCTCATTTGCGCGACCGCCGCCAGAGTTTCGATCCGCACGGTTTCCGCGAACTGATCGCGCAGCGTGTGAATTGCGTCGATGACCCGCTTCAAGTGACTGCTTGCCAGCACAACCTTGGCGACCTCGCTCCCGTGAGGGCCAGTCAGTAGCCAATAGCTGATCTCACGCATGATCAGCGGCGAGAGCATGGAGATGGCCTGCGGCGTATCCAATAGTCTCACCATGCGCAACACACAGTCGGCAAGCGGGCCATCAAAGTTCGTCACAAATACGCCGTGCCCTACGCTGTTGTCCGGTACAGGGGGGTTGTCGAGCGCCTCCATGACATCGTGCATCACGGCAAGATCGAACTCGATGATCAGTCCAAGATAAGGCTCGCTGGGGCTGGCTGTCACCACTCGACTGAAAGCCGGCATCTCGACACTGACGACCAGCGCTTGTCCTGCCGTGTAGTCAAAACGCTTGTCGCCGAACGTCGTCCACTTTGTGCCCTGCACCACCACGCACAGCGCAGGCTTGAAGATCAGATGCGAAGGGTGCTTTTCGTGGTCCGAGCGAAGAATAGTGAGCCCAGGAACCGACGTCTTGAACGGGCTGCCACCTGGCTGCGTCTCTGTATAGCGTTTGACGAGCTCAGCAAGGGCATCAGTCATGGTGATCGGCCTCCGTCGGTGCATATCAAAATGATACGTCGGCTCCGATGGTGTGAGGAGAGCGTACCGCAGGATTAGGCAAGAAGTGGGCAAGTTCTGACATTCAATGCCGCAGACTCCATCAATAAACTTCGTCCTGCATCTTCTCACTGGGAGCGCATCATGACCTCTGTAAATATTGCGGTAAATTCAACAGCTAAGATCGCCATCGTCACGGGTGGTAGCCGTGGCCTGGGACGCAATACCGTGCTTAACCTGGCCAAGCGCGGTGTCAGTTCGATCTTCACCTTCAACTCTAATCAGGCAGCAGCGGAAAAGGTTGTTGGTCTTGTCTCCGAGGCTGGCCAGAAGGCAATCGCGTTGCAGCTCGATACCGGCAACGTCAGTGCATTCGACAGCTTCGTGGGCTCGGTGCAGGAAGCGCTTGCCCGTCTTGGGGCCGACCACTTCGACTACCTCGTGAACAATGCTGGCTTTTCGCACCACGCTGCGATCGACCAGACGGCAGAGGCTGAGCTCGATCAGCTCTTCAACGTCCACTTCAAGGGCGTGTTTTTCCTGACGCAGAAGCTTCTGCCGCTGATCAACGATGGAGGCCGCATCGTGAACGTGTCGACCGGTTTGACGCGTATCACGATCCCCGGCAGTGCAGCGTATGCATCGATGAAGGGAGCGGTCGAGGTGCTGACTCGCTATCTCGCGAAGGAGCTTGGTCCTCGCCGCATCGCGGTCAACACCATTGCACCGGGTGCGATCGCCACGGACTTCAGCGGTGGCATGGTCCGCGACAATCCGGAGCTGAACCGGCGTGTAGCCGAAATGACAGCGCTCGGCCGGGCCGGGGAGCCGGACGATATCGGTCCGATGATCGCGTCGCTGCTTTCGGAGGACAATCGCTGGGTCAACGGTCAGCGCATCGAAGTCTCGGGCGGCATGGCGCTCTAAGGAAGGCACGCCTCATCCGCACCCGATCGGTCCCCTCGCATAGCGGGGGGATCTATCGGTGAATACCTTGCCCGAAGGAAAATCCCATGACCGGCCTTACAGGAAAGGTTGCGCTGATTACCGGTGCCGCACGTGGCAAAAGAGATTGGAGCCAGGGGGGGACGGTCAAGCAGACCAAGTGCAACGATCTCATGCAAGCCACCCGGCTTGACCCCTCTCGCCCATTCAGAAGCACACGTCGGACGGTGCCCCGCCGGAAAATGATACTTCTTAGCGCAAGCCGAGCTTGCCCTGCGCCGCCAGGTTCGCCCCGATACGGCGAATCTGCGCCTCACCGTGATAGAGCGCGCTGGCATTCGTGTGTACCGAATAATGGCCGAGCACCAGCGGATACGGATGCTTCATGGCCGATCCTAGTACGAACGCGGTCTCACCGGCGGCGCGAAACCGGATCGCCGTGTTGCCTTCGGCGAAGACCGCCAGTTCGCCGCCCGCGACGGTTTCAGACGTATGAAGCTTGCCGTGAGCGACCGCGACCCAAGCGACGTCATGTGCAGCCGGCGGTTGATACAACCACTCTTCGCCATCCTGCAGCGTCACGGCGAGGTAGTGGATCGGCGAAGGCGGACGTACCGTGTTGGCCTGGCCGCCGTATTCGCCCAGCAACACCTTCACCGGGCCGGACTGCGGAATGTGTTCCGGGCTCAGGTAAGTGCTTTGTGCCGGTGCATTCTCCAGCTCCGGCGGCAGGGCGATCCACAGCTGGAAGCCGGCGAGCGGTTCATCACCGATCGGTTGGCCGGTGTGCCACACCCCGCCGCCCGCCTGCATCCATTCCATCCCACCTGCCGGCAGCACACCGTGTTTTCCGGTAGTGTCCTCGTACGTGGTACTTCCGCTCAATACCCAGGTCAGCGTGGCGATACCCGAGTGGGGATGCATGGCAAAACCGCGGAACGCCTCAGGTGGGGCGTTGAACAGATCGAGAAAGACGAAGGGCTTGACCAGCTCGCCCACGTCGCCGGGGCTGATCAGCCGCGTGATCGGGCCATGGCGCTGGCCTGCCGAGCGCAGGACGATCGGCCGGGGAGGCAGAGGGGTACCGGTGTTGTGCGACAAGTCGATTTTTGTGGACGCGTTCATGCTGCTACTCCCTGGCGTGCCCGTTTCAGTGCACTCGTCCACCACGACAGCTCGTCGAGCAGCGCCTGGGCGGACTGAGCGAGATGCGGGTAGTCGTCGAAGGATTTGCCTTGCTGCCAGACACCCAGGAACTCCAGCATGCCCATGTGGACGGCGGAGCGGATCGGCGCCATCTGCAATTCGATGGCAACCAGCCGCAGTTGCTCGATCGCCCGCGCTGCCCCGACGCCGCCGTACCCGACAAATGCAATCGGTTTGCGGTGGAACTGACTGTAGGCGTAATCGAACGCATTCTTGAGCGCGGCATTCGGCCCGTGGTTGTACTCGGGCGTGACGATGATGAAGCCGTCCAACTCCGCCAGCTTGGCGCCCCAAGCCTGGGCGGCCGCGTTTTGTATCGGCGCCCAGGCGGGCGACGCCACCTCATTGAAGAGCGGCATCGGATAATCGCGCAAGTCGATCAGCTCGAACGCCAGGTCGGTCCGCGGCGCCGCCAGACTGTGAATCCACGTGGCCGGTTTATCGCCGAAGCGTCCATCGCGGGTCGAGCCGATGATGATGCCTACCTTGGGTTGGTTCATGATGTCCTCCAACTGGATGTACGGACTTGGGGCAATGACAGGCGTGCTGGAATGCCTCAGGCGACCGTGGCTTCGCTCAGAGCGGGATAGTCGGTGTAGCCCTGCGCGCCGCCACCAAAGAAGGTGTTCGGGTTGGCGTCGTTCATCGGCGCATTGGTCTTCAGTCGCTCGACGAAATCCGGGTTGGCCAGAACCATCTGTCCATAGGCTTCCAGATCGGCCAGCCCGGTAGTGACGTCGCCCCCGATTTGGTCGCGCAGGCGGCTTGGCCGGTTCAGGATCAGCGTCTGTTTCCAGCGTTTGCGGATGTCGGTCAGCAGCGGCTCGTTGCCCAGGTGCATGATGTGCAGGTAGGCAAGCCCCAGCTTGTCGAGTTCGGCGACGAGATAACGGTAGAGATCCGGCCCTTCGGCGCCTTCGTCGATACCCCACATAGTCGTGCCAGGAGAAAGGCGGATGGCTGTCTTGTCGGCACCGATCTCCTCGGCAATCGCAGCGGCCACCTCGATGGCAAAACGTGCACGGTTCTCGATGGAGCCGCCGTAATCGTCTGTTCGCGTGTTGGCGCTCGGCGCGAAGAACTGCTGAATCAGATAGGCGTTCGCGCCGTGGATTTCGACGCCATCGGCACCGGCCTCGATCGCGCGACGCGCCGCAAAGCGAAAGTCGGCGACGGTCTGGCGCACTTCCTCGGTCGCCAGGGCTCGCGGCGTGGGGATGTCCTGCATGCCCGTCGCCGTGAACATCGGCGCACCCGGCGCGATCGCGGAGGGGGCAACCCCCTGGCGATGATGGGGGGTATTGTCCGGGTGCGACATGCGCCCGGCATGCATGAGTTGGATGAAGACATGCCCGCCCTGGTCATGCACTGCGGAAGTGACGTTCTTCCAGCTGGCGACATGCGCGTCGGTATAGATGCCTGGCGTGGTGAGATAGCCCTGCCCATCGTCTGAGGGCTGGGTGCCTTCGGTGACAATCAGGCCGATACCGGCGCGTTGTGCGTAGTATTCGGCGGACAGCGCTCCCGGTGTACCGTCGAACTCGGCGCGGCTGCGGGTCATCGGTGCCATCACCAATCGGTTTTGCAGGGTATAGCGTCCGACACGAATGGGTGCAAACAGTTGGCTCATGATGAAATCCTTGAAAGTGTTGTGATGAAGATGAAGGGCTTCGGGACTACGAGGGCACGCCCTGGATACCCGCCCTGGTTACCCGTGCCTCGACGGCACCTGACTCTTCATGGGGTGTAGGCGGTAGATCACGAAGGCGCTCAGCAGCGCCAACGTGATAGCAGGCGCAGGATTGCCGCCAACCAGCAGCAGATGGGTTGCGACGGCACACGCCATAGTCACGACCGATAGCAAGGCGCCGATGAAACCCGTTGCGGGTACAAGCAACAGGATCGCGGCGGTGGCTTCGGTGAGCCCTGTGAAATAACGAAACCATTGGCCGAGGCCGATCTGGTCGAACAGCTGCACCATCAATGCCGCCCCGAGCAGTTTGGCGGTACCGGCCGCGCCGAAGGCAAACGCCAGCAGGATTCGGGTTCCCCACACCGCGCGGGTGGACGGAATGTTTGTCGTGGTAGCCATGTTGGGCTTCCTCTCTCGCCAAGTTGAAGATCGAAATGACGAGCACAGCTTATTCCTCCGCTATTGCTGTGATAACCCGTGCTAATGTGATTACATTCATCCAAATTTAGAGGTAATCATGTTCGATCTGAATGACGTGGCGACCTTCGTGCATGTCGTCAAAGCTGGCAGCTTTGCCGCTGCGGGCAGAAAGCTGGGCACCCCGGCCAATACCTTGAGCCGGCGCGTGCAGCTACTGGAGGGGAAACTGGGTACTCGGCTGCTGGTGCGCTCGACGCGCAAATTGAACCTGACCACAGCGGGCGCCAGGTTCTTCGCCCAGTGTGCCGATGGCATTGCCGAGATCGAGCACGCAGGAGACAGCCTACTCGAGGCCACAGCCGAACCCTCCGGCACCGTACGTGCGACGGTGCCGGTCGACTTCTTCAACTTCTTCCCTATGGCGTGGGTGGCCGAGTTCATGGCGCTCCACCCCAAGGTGCAGGTGGAATTCCTGCTCGATGATCGGCGGGTGGACCTGGTGGAGGAAAGCATCGATGTCGCGTTTCGCTCCGGAGAACTCCAGGGCGCCACGCTCGTGGCCAGGAAGCTGGGCGATAGCTCGAGGGGACTATTCGCTAGCCCGGAATTCGTCGCGCAGCACGGGATGCCTGCTGCGGCCGAAGATTTGGCCGGCATGGAATGCATCACGCCGCCTGCGCTTTCCGGGCAGGCAGTCTGGCAATTGAGCGGGCCGGAAGGTGAGGTGGAGGTGACCGTGTCCGGCCGCTTTCGCGCCAACACGGCTCAGGCTCAGGTGCACGCGGCCCGCGCGGGGCTCGGCATCGCTTTTCTGCCGATGACATTGGCGGTGCGGGATCTTGCGGCAGGCACGCTGCTACGCGTCTTGCCGGACTATTACCATAATGTGGGCGGCATCTATGCCGTAAGCCCGACCCGCCGCCTAAGATCGCCCGCCGTCACCGCCTTGATCGAATTCTTCGCAGACCGGCTGAAAGCCCTGGTGGTGGCCTGATGCCATCCGCTCAACCGGCGGGCCGATCCGGGCCACCCGCACAACGAAGCGCTACAACTTCTCTCGGCATGCGCATGGCTGTTTTCGCCTGAGAAAGCAGCTGCATTCGTTCCAGATACCAGATGACAGCTATGGCCGGAGGCTGTGTGAAAATGTCCCCAAGGCTATGATTTCCGTAATGCCATGCCGAGGACTGAGCAATGACACGGTTTGTT
>NZ_JBVMAE010000047.1:0-18354 GCF_055597485.1 Crenobacter sp. CS_VA4 | reverse complement strand
CCATCAGCCATTGATAGGCTGCTTGGTCCCAGGTGTAGGTCGGGCGTTCGCCCAACTTCCCAACCCGCCACGCCTCGGCCTTCAGCCGGTCGTGGAACTCTTGGGCTTCTTGCTTGTTTTCGGTTCCAGCAGAGATGCGAGTTCTCTTGCCGCCCGGGCTGGTGAAATCGACCCACCAGGTACTGCCGCGTTTGAAAAGTGCCATGCTTTCACCTCCGCACGTTCACCTTGCAACGCTTGCCTGTTAGCAGCATAAAGCGAACGCAGATAATTTTGCAGATCCTCCTCCAGAAACACCCATTGCTTGCCCGGCTTGGCGGCAGGAACCAGGCCTTTCTTAGCTCGACGCCGGAGTTCTTCAGGATGCATTTTCAGGAATGCTGCGGCTTCTTTGAGGGTCAGCGTTCTCATCCTCAATCCCCTATCTCATAGCTGACGTGAGAAGCAAATTTGCCAGCTGACGGCTCCAGATCCAGTGCAGATGCCTTGGCGTACTCTCGCCCCACTGCCAGAGGCAGCATCTCCCGGTCGTCCGTGTAGATGCGAGCCTGGTAACGCGCGCGACTGATCGCCACATAGAAGCTGGCCTGGCTTGCCGTCAGGCTATGCGAATCGGCCTCGATCAGCACCCGGTCGCAGGTCTGTCCCTGGCTCGCGTACACCGTCGAGCAATAGCCGTAATCGAGCGCCAGTGGCCGATCGCTTTCCAGGGTCACTTCCCGTCCGTCCGCAAACGCCAGTGTCAGCGTGCGCTGAGCCGTATCGATCGCACTGATGCGTGCCAGGTCGCCGTTGACCAGGCCGTGCAGACGGTCGTTGGCAGTGACACGCACCAGTTCGCCGACCGCCAGTTGCCGGGTCACCGGCACATAGGCTGCCAGCTTGGTGGTGACGGCGGGCTGCCACGCCACCCGGCCACCGTCGCCGCGCTGCAATAGAATGCGATGGTCCAGCCGCTCGACCACATTGGCCAGTTCGCCGCGCTTCAGGCCGAGCGAAGGATAGTCGGTCTCGGCCATCACCACGTCGCCCGCCTCATAGCCGAGGATCGAACGGCGGTGGGCGGCCGTCTGATCCTTGCGCTCAAGCAGCGCAAACGTCTGGCCCTTGCCAGTCAACCCCAGCTTGTCGCGGATACGCAGGTTGATCTCGGCGCGCGCCAGGCGCGTACCAGCAATCACGCGCGTCTGCGCACGCTCACCAGCCGGCAGCGATGCATAGTCGTCCGCAATGCGCGTGAAGCGCTCGTCCGCCTGGCGTAGCTGCACGATGTGCTTGTCCAGCACCTCGACCGCCATTGCCACGTGGCCGTCGACGGCCAGTTCCACGGCATGCTTCAAGCTGGCATCCTGCTGGCGCTGAATCTGCCCGACCAGCGAAGTATGCATACCGGCCGCCTGCAGCTGCGCGAACGGCTTGCCCGCTTCGACCGCCTGCAATTGCCGGGTGTCGCCGACCAAGACAACACGGCACTGCGCCGCGCTAGCCGCCGCCAGGATGGCAAGCATTTGCCGCGTTGACGCCATGCCAGCCTCGTCGACGATTAGCACGGTGCGCGCATCGAGCCCCTTGACGTCGCGATGCTCGAAGGCTGCAATGGTTTCCGCCTCAATGCCGGCGCCCGTCAGCTCGCGCGCAGCGCTGGCGCTCGGCGCCAGTCCCTTAATGCTGTAGCCGCTGGACACTACCAAGGCACTGGCCACACGCAGCAAGGTGGTCTTGCCAACGCCGGCACGGCCCTGGATGCCGCTGACCCGATTATGGGTCAGCAATATCCCCAGCACCGCGTCACGCTGTCCGTCCGACAGCTCGCCGAGTGCGCCCTCCAATTCGCCGCGCCCGGCCTGCCAGATCGGCGCCGCCGCGCTGCGACCTTGCCATTCCAGCGTGAGAATATCTGCCTCGCGCTGTTGTGCGGCCAGCGTGGTATAGCGTTCGCCTGCCTGGATCAGCAGACCAGTTTCGACACCGTGCGCTACAGCCGTCTCGATGTCAGTCAACGTGACGCGCCCGACGCCTTGCGCCAACGCCTCCGCCAGCAAGGCCGCCTGGCTGAACACGGCATCACGCTCGCTGAGGTGGGCGATGGCGGCCTGCAGTACGGCGGACGCACTACCGGGCTCTGGCTGCAGTCCCGCCCGCGTCGCTTGGTAGTCGATGCCTTGCGCCAGGCTCAGCTGCAGCCATTCCTGGCGAAGGTGGGCACGGTCGACGGCGGTTTTTCGGTCACGCGTGATGACCGCGATCAGTTGCTTGTCCCAAGCGGCGGCCTCGTTGCGCTCACGGCCGCCGTGCTCCTTGAGATAGGCCTCAATGGCGGCACTGCGCTGGCTGAAGGCGCGCACCTGAGCATCATCAATGTGCGCCAGCTCGAAGCGGCCATCAAGGTGCGTGGCGCGAATCTGGTAACCCAGCCCCTGCAGCTCGCGCGCCAGCTCGGCGCGATAGAGCCCACCGAGCAGCATCTTGTGCCGGTAGATCGACTCGTTGTTCATCGCCCGCCATTGTCCATCGGTCCGACGCGTCGCGTTGACCATCACGCAGTGCGTATGCAGCTGCGGATCGCAGGCGCGGCTCAGGTCGTGGTCGAATCGCGCTACCACCAGATTGCCGCTGCGCTCGGTGCGGATGATACCGTCCACCGTGATTCGGTAAGCGGCCAGCGTTTCGGCGTAGGCCAACGCACGCTCGACGGCCGTGCGGTGCGCCTCAATCACGCGCGGGTCGCCGCCGACCAGCGCTTGCAGCGATACCGATTTGGGCGCCGAGAACGTGGCATCAGTGCCGCCCCGGCGCCCGGCCGCCGCGTGGTGCAGCATCTCGCCGCTGGGCAGTTGGCCGTCGAGCAGCGCAGCAAACACGGCCGGGTCGACCTCGCCCTGCAAGCCTAGCGAGGCCGCGCCCGTACCCCACCAAGCGCTCGGGCAGCTGTCGCGCGTGTAGTAATCGTCGGCGGCCTCGTAGTAGCTGGCTGCGGCCGCGCCATTGCCCACATTGGATAGGCTCAGCATGGCTCAGCGCTCCACGAAGGCCGGCACGCGCACGGCATAGTCTTGCGGTTGCAGGCGCACGCGGCCGATCGGGTAGTCGCCCGCCAGCTTAAGGAAACCGTGTAAGGGCGCCAGCTTCATCAGTTCGGCCGGCAGCACGGCTTGCTCGATGCTGCGCTGTCGCGTGCTGCTCTTGCCGCCGCCCTGCTTGCTGTCCATGTAGGTCGTATGCGTGCGCTCGACCTCGGCTTGCCCCAGACCTTTGGCGATAGTCTCGGCGGTGACCGGATCAGCGTTCGAGCAGCCAAGCGCCAGCACGTTGCGAAAGCAGCTGCGCAGCGTGGTGGCGGGGTGCACACCATACAGCGCATCGAGCTGGGCCACCGACTGCAGGCCGGCGAGCACGCGTAGTCCGTGCTTGCGGCCCTTGGTCAGCCCCGCTTCCAGGCTACCCAGGCGCTCCAGACTGGCCAGCTCGTCGAGCACCAGCCATAGCGGGCGCGGGTCCTTGTCGGGCAGGGTCAGGATGGCGGCGATCAGGATGTCCACCCAGGCGCTGACCAGCGGGCGCAGGGTCGTGAGCATATCCTCGCGCCAGGTAATGTAGAGATTGCCCGTGCTCGTTTCCAGCCAGGTACGCAGGCTGAACGGGCCGTCCTGCACGTATTGCAACGGTCCCAGGTGATGGGTCAGGATGAATCTCGTCGAGCCCAGCGCCTTTTCCGCGCCGGGCTCGAACAGGCCAGTGGCGGCCGAGCCGGCCAGGAAGCCGCACAGTTCCTTGGCCGGCGCCAGGGTGCACCAGTACAGCAAGCGCTGGTTGCTCGTTTCGCCTTGCTGCGCCATGGCGCGCATCACCTCGGCCAGCAGTTGCTGGGCATAGCCGCGCCATTCCTGGCCGTCGCGCTCGGCGCTGTCGGGGATGAGGCTTTTGGCGATGCGATCGTAATCGTAGGGTTTGCGCACCTCGTTGAACACCGACCAGCCCGGAGAGCGCTTGTCGAAGGGGTTGAGCAGGCTGTCGCCCTTTTTGCCGAACCTGGCCAGCCCGTGGGCGTTCGGGTCGACGACGATGACGCGGTCGCCCCGGCGCAGTACGCCGCCCAGCAGTTCGTCGACAGCTGTCGATTTGCCCGTATTGGTCGAACCGGCCAGCAGCAGGTGGTTCGGTTCGCAGGCGAGCGGCAGCGGCACGCCAGCCACTTCGACCTGTACCGGCCGTGCCGTTTCGCCGCGCGCCGGCTTCGGCGGCTTGATGCGCGTGCTGCGCGCCAACGTGGCACCGGGCACGATCCGGGCGCCGCGCAGGATGCGGCTGCCGTCGCCCTTGTCCAGTTCGCTGATGAACCAGGCCAGCGCGAGTGGCGGCACGATGCCGATCGCCAGGGCCTGCAGCTCGAGCCAGGCCATGCCTGGCACGTTCAGCGGGTGGGCCAGGCCCCAGAGCAGGTTTTGCAGCCAGGGAGCGCCAATCTGGTATTGGTGGGTGACGCACCAGAGCCAATAGCCGCAAGCGGTTAAGGGGAAGACCAGCAGCGACAGCAGGAGCAGTTTGGTGGAGGTTTTCATGGATGCCTCCTTACGCCTGGGTCTGTGCCAGGCGGGCGCGGACTTGGCCGACGATCTGCGGGTTGCAGTGGGCGGCGATCGCGCGGCACAGCAGCAGCGTTTCGGTCAACTCAATTGGCGCGGTCGTGCTAGCGCTCGACAGCACGGCCAGTTTGTCGAGCAGCTCGATGTGCAGCTGGCTGACTTGTAGCGCTTCGGATTCGCGCTCGACGATGCGGCGGATGTGCGCTGAAACGCTTACGCCAAGCTCGGCGGCTGTTGCGCAGAGGTCGCTATAGAGGCTGCTCGGCAACCGAACGGTGAGAATCTTTGAGGTCATGCCAAATCTCCTTTTGAATCAAAGACAGATGCGGTTCGTATGCGCCCCTCAGCCGGGCCCACCTACGCGTGGAAGCGCGCGCAGCGCGGCTTCCATGGCATCCCGTGGGATGCGTCCGGTGTGTAGTCCTCCTCCATTTACCAAACGACAAGAGCATTGAAACTCAACGCGAAATAAGTGAGGCTTGCGTAGATGCTCAACATGCGCGGGTTATGGCGAAGCGCATGCGAAGTAATTTAGCGGCTGCAATTTTTGGGACGTAGCTGCAAAGGAATTGCATTTCTGAACAGTGAAACACCAAGTTTTCTTATTAATAACAGTCTCTTACCCATCATCTTCCGGCATTAATTGGAGACAACAACTGTGATAGACGACGAGGGATTAGCTAACGCGTTGTGGGATAAGATCAAATGGGAACGGGTGCGTGGTCTCGCCTTCTCTATGGCGGATGACCTCGTGTTTGGACGGGTAAGCTCTCAGATGGTAAGAAACCTCGCGTTTGAGCTATTGCAACAGTTCGGTTTAACCGACCACTATTCAGACAAGTCCGACTTTCACTGCATGATCGAGGGCTTGGAGCAAGTCGAGGGAATGCTGGGGTGGGTAATACTGGACATCGCCCGGACAGCGGCCGCCCAGGGACTACCTGAGCCCAAGGAAGAGCTGGTGGAGATCAGCAAACCGCGCGGAGCCGCACATAAATTACGAGTGTGTCTGCAGGCCATACAGAGGAAGGAACAGACCAAGTTTGAGTACCAACCTGCCTTTTGCCATTTTTGCTATCGTCATCGCGCCCCCGGCAACAGCTACTATTGCCAAATCCATACAGCCAGCAAAGACAGAAAGGCCTATCAACTTGGTGAGCGCCGGGTAAAAGATTTTGTTTCCATGACGAGGCGGTTGTACAACCAGGCTGCGAAGGCAAAGAAACTGCCGGGCGGGTTAGAGCTTGTACTTCCAGAAGGATTCAATTACTTCAGCATTAAGAAACTACTGTTAGCTTTTCCACAGGCACGGGCCAAGATGTTGCCAGTGCTTGAGGGATGTCAGGTAGCGGTGGAGGATGGTGAAGAATTAACCATTTCCGAGCTATTGGCGCGCATATATGAAGCAGTCAACGATTGGGATGGCGGTTCGTGGGCAAGAGATCAGGCAGAAATGCCATATACTTCCCTTCGCCTCTTGCGTGACTTGATGGAGTCTGTCATCCGATACGAAGCATGGGAGACTATTCAGGCGGAGCGACAAAAAAAGCCCGGACGAAAGCCACTCAATCGTACGAGGATTTCAAAAGCACTAGCAGCCAATCCGAACAAATCAATAAGGCAACTAGCCAAAGAGCTCAGATGCTCACCGGCTACCGTTTCTCAGGCACGCCTGGAACTGTCCAAAATGAATAACATGGGTAATATTATCCCCCAGAGCAACAATCAACGTCTATCACAGACTGCTGCCAGTGGGCAACCGAATGACCCAATCAGTGATAGTGGTGAAGCCTAGGTTAACTAAAGAGGGCGCTTCCAATAAACCTTGAAACCATACCCTCCCCCAGATATTCATGCGAACAAAAAATTTCCACACAACCCGAAATTCATCCAAACCAAGTCTCTCATTGGGGAACAAACAATTCCCACTTCATACAATTGACTTGCCAATTAAAATATCCAGCCTTGTATCCACGTCAATTGGTGATTTAACAGCTCAAGCCAACATACAAATGTAGAATCATGGAAAAAACTAAGAAGCTTGTAACTCACAACATAGGGGCTTTCATTGCCGCTCTAATTGTATTTGGAAGTGGCTGGAAATATCTTGACGAACAACGAGTCGAGGCCTTTAAAGCCAGGGAGGAAGCAATAAAGTTAAAAGCCAAGGCAGACGCCCAAGAGCTATATCTCCAGAAGAGAGAAGAAGAGTTCTCCTCTCGAAATGAACAGCTCCAGGCAAGCATAAAAAATAAGGAGGCACAACTCTCCAATGAAAGCTCACAGCTAGAGAAGAAAGAAAAATCAGTCAATATTGACTCTGAACTTCAACAACTTTCCGCAAAATTCCTTGATGACTCGTCAAGCGTGAACATCTCAAAAACGTGTGGCGACGATGAGGGACATAATGAGAAGGCAAGAAAAGCCAAAGCTATCCTCACCCTTATTGAGAACATAGCAATACAACACAACAAGCCAGAATATATCTCATTCGTCAAGCAACAACGCTTTGGCATCTACACATGGGAAAGAAAATGCAAGCCTTAGTAAAATAAAATCAAGTTTTTTAAGATCGCCCTATTAAATCTGCTGGAGAAATTTCCGGCAGTCTAATTAACAACTCTGTCAGCAAGGTCGAGTTGTTGACGAGCCGTGGCGCGACAGCCAACGGGGCGCGGGCTGCACGCAGAACCCGGTCGAAGGTCGCGCCATCGACAATGGCATCCACCGGCAGCTTGATCCATTCTTCTGGCGAGCTCTCCTTGCGCGTCTTTTGATTCGTTACGTTGAAGAAGCATTCCCCGATGTAAGTTCTACGGGACAGCACCGCATACACTTGCTGGATGCACCAGGGCTTCCCACGCATGAGCAACCCGCGCTCAGTCAGATGCTTGGCAATCCCCTTCATGCCCAATGGCTGCCCCTGGTAGCCATTAAGATAGAGATCGTAGACAAGATGTACCAAGGCCGCTTCATCTTCATCGATAACCAGCCTTTTCTTTGGCTTCCCTCGGGCTGCTGTGGTGCTCATCTAGATCGTCTTATAGACGCATCCGCTCCTTCTCGATAGTCAACGACATGAAATCAAGTTGGCAGTTCGGACCTGGGCATAAGTAATATGCACACTGGATAGTGTCGTGACCAGCAAGCAAGAAGCTCGTCTGTGGCGTAGCTTCAGCCGCAGGCCCCGCAGTAAAGGGCAGAGTCATGATGGCTCCATTCACTTGGGAATGGAGCACCGCGCAATCATACCGACGCAGATACCCCATTGCCCCTTAGTTAAAGGGAAACGTGATCATTGGCGGCTCAATAACGATAAAGAGATATGGACGCAGATCTGAGGGTGACCGTGGCTTGTGCGAGGACTTTGGTTGCCTGCCGTGTTAGCGTTCCAGGACTTGGGCGTGCCTCTGACGGAAGGGTCTGCGTAGAAGTTGCGTCTTCGGTTCAACAATACACAGTGCGCCGTTGACAGTGCTTACGCTAGCAGTACTGCCTATAGATTACAAGGGCATTTTTTGCGGCAGTGGTGTATTATCATGTACTCAATGTATCCATAGCCCCTCGTGTTACAAGTAACTGGGGTAGAAATTCTTTTCAATGCCAGGTGCTAGAATGTCTAGAAAACTAAATATATATTTTTCTGATTTCTTTAATGTGCAACATGAAAAACTAAAAAGCTATGGCGCATTCAATATTTCACTAATTAATGATTTGCCATTATTCATTGATCCATTTTTGCTGTTTAATAGTGAGAAATTAGAATATCAAGAGTTGCATAAGAAAATAATTGACTACGTTAAGTTTTTGAAAGAAGAGTCCAGAAAAAATCTGAGTAATGGACTGATTAAAGAATGGTTTCACTTTCCCGAAGTGAAGCAGAACTGGTTTGGTTACAGTGAGATTGGAAATAGTGGTCGTGGGCTAGGGGCAAAATTTGCTAGTTCGCTCAAGTTAAATTTGACTACAGTATTTAAAAATTTTGGAGAAGAAACGGAAACAGCATCACACCTAGAAAAGCTTACTTTAGTAAGGAACGGCGTCGGCAAAGATCAGATTAGCGATTTTACGTGCAATTTCATATTGGGATATCTTGCAAGATATACGGAAAATTTTGCAAAAAACAACATCGATCCGAGCAGGCTAGGGGTGTTTATGATAGGGAAGTCCGAGTTTAATTGGGCGACCAAGACATGGGCATCGAAGCAATTTACCTTACCAAAATTTGGAAATGATTTTGTATTATTAACCCCAATTGACTTGCTGACAAAAGATGAGGCGTGGATCAACCACAAAGACTTTGTTGAAGACTTTTCATCTGTCATTGGCGCTGTAGGCAATGATCAGTTACGCAGCAGGATTGATCAGTATTTGGGCTCGATCATGCCTGATGAACCAACAAAGAGCGATTATGAAAAAGCCATAGAAAAAGTCACAGAGAAATATCCGGAAATTCTTGATGCATATATTTCTATAAAAGAAAAAAATAAAGATGGCGCCAAAACTGTTAGCCAAGAAAAAATTAGCCTAGCCACTGAATTGTTCATCAAGCAATTAATGGATTTTGTCCAGTTGCTCGAGGAGAAAACTGAGTTTTACAAAACACCTAGCAATAGTTATGAAGAAGCCTTGCTGAGAGTCAATTTCTTAAAGCATGTAATAGAAAATCAAGATGGTTATAGGGTGTTTTATGTGAAAGGAAGGCCAATAAAAAGAGAAGCGGACCTGCAAATAATGTTCAAATTAACTTGGTTCGCCTCCGTCTTCGATATGAATGCCGAAGTCAATAATGGAAGAGGCCCCTCTGATTTTATGGTGTCACGAGGAAGTTCTGACAAGGTGGTGATTGAATTTAAGCTGGCGAGCAATACCCAGATCGAAAAGAATTTAATAAAACAAGCCGATATATATGCCAAGGCATCCAGATCAACTCACCCACCAATCAAGGCAATTCTCTACTTTGATTATCTAGAGTTTGCAAAAATTGATAGACTATTAGTAAAGCATGGCCTGCATGGGAAAAAAGATATCATTCTAATTGATGCCTCTCCCAAAGAGTCAGCCTCAAAAGTTGGTTTGGACTAATGAGGAAAATTTAAAATGAAAGTTGTCGGTCCACTCTCACGACAGACTGACCACCTCAGACCAGTGCGCAGAACCGTCTCCTCTGGCCCCCCGTTGCAACGACGTGTCACGGCTGATTCCCTGTGAATCAGTATTGATACTATGTTCCCTCTCCGGGTATTGTTGCCCGGTACACCTCTATTGCAAGGCGTGCATGGGTAAATTCGGAGGACTTTCGGTTGAGCAGCTTCCTTATGACAGAGCTCAAATGGTATACCTGGGGCGGACCTGGCCTATGAGCGAAGTCATTTTCAATGAGGAGGGACGGTCCCTTCCCTGAGGCGACTACGTGGCGTTTTGGCTGGGAGCCTTTTGCGAGAACTTTACATTTAACCCCTTGTATAAGGAGAGCGCTATTAATCGCCTGTTTCAATCCCCGGTCGCCGTCGCCATCCTGTCCACCGTTTCGTTGCTGACTGGCATCGGCTTATACAGCCAGCCTTCGAACCTGAGATTCCTCTGGCTGGATCTGGACGTCTGGGCGCATCTGTTCGGATGGTTTGGCCTGGTGCTGAGTCTACTTTGCCTTTACACAGGTAGTGCTAACCGGCAACAGCGGATGATAGGCTGGGGCGGCCTGGGTGGTAGTACTTTAGTCTCTTTGGCAGTCTTCAGCTTCGCTAAGGGCTTCCTGGTGAAGTATCACCTTGAAGCGATTGGCGGATGTGCCCCGTTCCTGGCCGCTGGCCTTATGTTTACGGCATTATTGCGCGGAGCCGAATTTGTTCTGCCGGCACGACATCGGCTGAACATACCGTATTGGTTCATTTTGACGCTCCCCGTGCTGTATTCGTTTGGATGGGAATTTGTCATATGGCCGATTTTCGGTGCCTATGGCGAGCCTCCTCTCGGTCATGTCCGATATGCCCAGGTGATAGCAGACCTGACTGCATTCTGCGCATCTTGGTGGATTTACAAACGAACCAGCGTCTCATCCACAACGCAGGCTTTGCCTTGATTCTGGGGCCGGTGCTGGAGCCTTGGTGTTTCTCAAATGGAGAGACGCGCAAGAGTTCTTGCGAGCCCCAACTACTCCCTCCGAGTTGGATGACCAGCCAACGAAAACTTACCTATTTGGCATTTTCAATCAGAATCGGCTAGCGCATTGCCTGGACGATTTTCTGTCCGTCGTAGGTCAGTTGTTCGCCAGGCGGGATGCGTCGCCGCAACTCAAAATTTCCCCACCATGGTTACGCGTGGGCTTGCTGGTTCAGGCCGCCAATGGCGGCTGGCAGTCCCTTCAGGGCAGTGGAGGCGCAAGTGCAGGCGCTGCTCCTAACTGGCCACGGTGCCGGTGAAGACTGACCAGTTTCATCCTCTAAGGCTGGCCCTGGCCAAATAAGTGAAGCCCATCAGAATTGGACAGACCCAAGAGCCGTGGATGTTACCGCCCCCCCCTTGGCGAGGCTTACTCGAAAGCCACGGGACAGGCGCCGCCCAAGTGGCCGCTCCTCGGCCTAAGTGGACGCAGACCAATGTTTGCTCAACAGCAGCTTTGATCCACATAGCAGACTACCCAAGTACGCAACGCATACATATGCTCTCTACAGGCATAATTGCTATGCCATACCACGTAGAGAGCCAGACCATGAGCCAGAGTCCCAAAAATACAACCACCGCCCCCTTGGTAGAAACCAGCAGACTGGCCACTGCATTAGAGGCCTTTGCCACCGAGCGCGACTGGCACCAGTTTCACTCCCCCAAGAATCTCGTGATGGCCCTATCTGGCGAGGTCGGCGAGCTGACCGAAATTTTCCAGTGGATGACCGAAGACACCTCGCGTGAAGCAGGTAGAGCCCCTGCCACTGCAGATAAAGTGCGCGAAGAACTTGCTGATGTCCTGCTCTACCTGGTCCGTCTGGCCGACGTACTGGGGGTGGACCTGAACGATGCCGCCACCCAGAAGCTTCAACGTAATGCTGAAAAATACCCGGCCGATAAGGCTCGCGGTTCCAGCAAAAAATACACAGAGATCTGAATGCAGCCCACCACTCCGACACATACCCTGATTTACCAGGCAGACAAGCAGCAATTCCTGCTGGACTCCGACAGATACATTGAAGATCTGCTCGAGGCTAGGTACCAAGCTATCGTCGGCAAGAGAGTCAGTAGTCAGGAAAAAACGTCGTGGAAGAACTCTTTGCAGGAGATGGCTCGGGTATTACGGGATGAGCGTATCCCAGCAACTGCTGGTATCGGCATCGAACTGTTTGCGCCGCAATCGATGAGTCGCATTGACTTCACCCTCAGCGGATTCGATGCCCATGGCCAGAAGACAGTCATCATCATCGAGCTCAAGCAGTGGAGTGCGATCAAGCTGACCGACAAAGATGCGGTTGTGCTGACGCAGCTCGGCGGCGGGCTGAACGAAGCGTTGCATCCGTCGTACCAGGCCTGGTCTTACGCCACGCTTTTCGAAGGTTTCAATGAGGCGGTGGCATCCGGAGAGATACGGGTCCTGCCCTGCGCCTTTCTGCACAACTATCCCGAAACCGATAACACCATTCTGGATGAACGCTTCAAGGAGTACACCCAACAGGCCCCCCTCTTCCGCAAAGGTATGGTCGAGCGGGAAAAGTTGCAGTCCTTCCTGAGTCAACACATCCAACAGGGTGACAACCAGTCAGTGCTGCAGCAGCTGATTTGCAGTCGGATTGGCGCCTCCAAAGCACTGGCGGATGCCCTTGCCAAGCTGATGGAAGGCAATCGTGAATTTGCCCTCATCAATGACCAAAAATTGGTCTTTGAAAGCATCAAGAACATTGCGCGTGCAGCAGCACCTGGCAAGCACAAGGTTGTGATTGTCGAGGGCGGCCCCGGCACGGGCAAGACGCTGATCGCCATCAACCTGCTGGTCAAGCTCCTCAAGACCAGTATGGCGATCAAATACATTTCCAAAAACGCCGCCCCGCGCCATGTCTACAAAGCCAAGCTGACTGGCTCCATGAAGCAGACCCGCTTCAACAGCCTGTTTGCTGGCTCTGACAGCTTCCACGACATGGAGCAGAACACCTTCGACCTGCTGCTCGTTGATGAAGCGCACCGCCTCACTGAGAAGAGCGGTATGTTCAACAACAAGGGCGAAAACCAGATGAAGGAGCTGATCAATGCCGCTAAGTGCACTGTCTTCTTCATCGACGAGGATCAACGCGTCACTTTCCGCGACATCGGCTCCAAAGAGCAGATCCGACAGTGGGCAGTTGCCAAGGGGGCGGAGATACACGAATTTGAATTGACCTCGCAATTCCGCTGTAGCGGCTCGGATGGATACATGGCCTGGCTCGACAACGTACTCGAGATCAGTGAGACCGCGAACACCCAACTGGATACCAAAGGCTACGAATTCAAGGTCTTTGACACCCCGGAAGAGATGCACGCCGCTGTGGAGCAAAGGAACAGCGGCAACCGGGCTCGGGTCGTCGCCGGCTATTGCTGGCCATGGAACAGCAAAACTGATACGACACAGATGGATATCGTGATAGGTGAAAACTACCGACGGCAGTGGAATCTGGCCAGCAACAGCATGGTCTGGATCATTGCCCCTGACTCCATCGAACAGGTTGGCTGCATCCATACGTGCCAAGGACTGGAGGTCGACTACATTGGCGTGATCATCGGCCCAGACCTGATCATTCGGGATGGCAAGGTAGTCACCGATGCGACCCAGCGCTCCACAATGGACCAAACCATCAGAGGCTACAAAACGCAGGTAAAGAAGCAGCCAGAGGAAACAGTCGCCAAGGCAGATCGAATCATCAAAAATACGTATCGCACCCTGATGACTCGTGGACTTAAAGGTTGTTTCCTGTACTGCACCGACCCAGAAACCGCTGTCTATTTCCGAAGCAAACTTATCTAATCAGATCCGAAATAGGCCCCTGAATCGCCCCTAGATTTCTAGATACTTGAATGGCTGCTCCCTGATTTGGAAGCAGCCATTCTTTTCCCTGGTATCGAATGACCGTGTTGGCCGAGGTGCGGTCGTGAAGCCGCCTCAAATGACTGCTGCTCGGCCAAAACAGACGGGCCGGTGCTTCACCCCCAAAATCCACAGCCGGTGCATTGCGGTCAGTCAGGCCACCGGTAAGCTGTCATTCAACGTAAAAAATCAGGCGCGTTGCAAGCGTCACTTGGATTTTAATGTTAGCTTGACTGCATTAAGTTGGTATAGCGTGTCGCTGATTTGCATTCTATTAATATTATTAAGATTTTTTAATAAAGGATTGTTTTCTATGTTTCCCAAAGCTACGGACTCAGAGGATTTACAGCCAAAATAAACCCCGCTTATAGCTAGCGGGTTTATTCTAAAGAGATGGATGGGCGGCTCTTGGCGGTCTAATGCAAGAAGATGGATCTCTGTCTTTATGCTTTTATCTCCCATATCTTCATGCATCTCATACCCCTTCGGATAAATTACTTGTATTTTATTGCCACCTAATTCCAATAGTTCTATTTTAGAATCCAGCGCGCATTGCTTTCTAATGTATTTGCTATCTTTGCAAATTATTGAGTCGGCATCCTTTAGTTGAACAATGCTTCGCTGCTCTTTCTCATGGGCCCAATCTATAGCCTTGGTAAACAATATCGTGCGATTGAATTTTCTCCAATGAAACTCGTCCATAGATTCAGGGGCTGAAAGCTCAGATCTTTCGAAACTCGGCATCACCCTGCGGTAATAAACCCTCTCAGGGAACTCAAAAAAATCCGCAAAATAACTTTTTCCAAATCTACTCTTTCGGCCATCGACTTCCTTTAGAGAGTCCATGAAAAATGGCTCATTGAGATCAAACTCAATTACCATTCCTTTATGGTCGTCCGCATAATGTGCCCACATCAGTGGGTTGTTGAAGTCTTCGGTAAAAGAAAGTATGCCTAGGTCAAATATTTCATTTTGGATTTCGCCCATGCAATCCTTGAGCATTGATTCATCAAGTTCATAAACATCCTTGCCGTTGCTTTTGTAATACTCCTCGTGGTTACGATTTGCATCGCGCACCTGCTCTTTGTTGAAGTGCCCTTCAAAAGGATCGTTCAAGGCCAAAACTGGAGTCGCCCGAATCATGAGGTTTTCAAAAAAATCCACTCTAAGTGGCATGTACTTATATAAAAATCTGTTCATGTGTCTAACGTCCAAAATCACCGGATTGTGCAACTTTTCGCACAGGTCAGGTGAATTGCAGAGATATCCATCTTGGATTCGGCCACCGTCAAGTGCCGGCCCGGGAGACCGCACTTAGCGCTGCGGATGGTGCTTGATCGGCTAGTGGAAAAACACACTCCGGGCAAAGCCAGGGTAGGGTATAACCACTGCTCGGGCTTTGCCCACGGCGAGTGCTAGTGTGGGCGGAGCCCTCGAGGTTACAACAGTGGAGTTTGGGCACCGAGAGGCGCCCTAATCCTTTCCAGTCAGACGGGTAATTGGTAATAGCAGTCTTTAGTGCCATTTTGGCACTCCTGTCACCTTCGAATAGCCAACCAGACCATCGTGCAGGTGCTGCTTCTAAATAACTAGACAGATCCAAGAGCCGTGGCCGTTCCTGTCCCTCATGACGAGGCTAGCTCAAAAGCTACGGGATAGGCACCGCCCAAGTGGCTGCCCCTCGGCCAGAGCGGCCGGCCATGCGCTTACATAACTGATATCGGCCAGAAGCTGTCACACCCTACTAAAGCGGTCATCCATCATGAATAACCAGAACACCATGACCACTTCCCACTAAATGAGGAACTAGCAGAAACTAGCCGAAGTGTGATTTTCGGTGACAATTGGGGCATAGCCCAATCGCGTTTTCTACGGTGTCGTCACCATTTTGAGCTAGCGGTATGCGGTGGTGAACCTCGAGGTAAGGAGTGCCATCGGATTTCCGATGGAATGGTGCTGGATGACCACATTCCTCGCAATTTCCTGCTGCGCGCTCAAGTACCTCTGCCACCACATCTGGATTGCGTTTGTAATCGGTTGAAATGACCTGGATTGCAAGTGGTTTCTTAGGTGCCGCGGCTAGTCTCGCCAAGCGCTGCTCGCGCGAGGATTGGCGCGCCGCTTTTGTCTGCTCCGCAAAGATTTTAGCTGCGAAAGCAGCAACCTCAACCACTCCAGCCTCATCCTTGTTTCGTTCAAGCTCAAACCATTTTGAGCCATCGAGTTCTCGCTGGATATCGCGGTATTTGAAGATTCCTTGATAGGTGAAGGGACCATTCTCGATATTTCTTACGAATGTCAGTATGGGAATATGCTGGTTCTGGAGGATCGCAGCGTTTGCCTTAAAATGCTCGCCAAACTCATTATCAATGCTTTTGAGGAAATACTTGAGCCGGTGCGGTTCATCCAGCCAAGCATTGGCATAGCGACCACCAGACAGGGTTGCTTTGACTATTACTGCAGAGGGCCGACCACCAGAATCCAAAACAAACATCCCACCGGCCCGCGTATCGTAGTTACGTGCAAAAATAAGTATCTGGTGAGCACTGTATTGGCCCCCGACGATAAAATCAGTAAGCCTAGTACAGTCATTGGCCCAGAGCGAGAATTCTTTCTCGAAGTCAGTCGCAATATCCTCGAAGGTTACCAAGTCGTGAGCTTGCATTGCTTGGTATGTTGGATCGTTCGTTCCAAGCTTAAAGCGTTTAAGGTATGCAATAACGTCGCCAACACGCTCAAACTGATCAAGCCAGATGTTTGTGTTCTTGACCTTGCGCTTGATATTGTCGGGAAGTGCCGGATGCTTTAGTGCAGGTTCTAGGACCTTGGCACGGATGTACTCACGAGCTTTGTCGATGGTAGTCATTGCTTATCTCGACTAAAAAGGGGATTCCTTCAAATTATGACAATAATTGGCGTTTAAGGTCTGTTTTTTCAAAAGGTCAAGGATTGCTTTAGGTCGAGAGTACGCGTCCGCCGAATGGGAAAGCGGACATTCAGCGTGGTTTACAACAGAATGACAGCAATCCTACCCATTGCTGACCGACATGGCCATCCAAGTGAGCGACGGCAATGACCGACTTTCAGGCTATCGTCATCTCAACGCCATCCGGTAGATCATCGGCCATTGCGGTCTTCCACTCCACCAGCCCTGAGCGTCCGTTCCTGACCAGATACCTGCCATTCCCCTTGCACTGAAGCCGAAGTTCGGCTTTCTGACATGAGGAACGCTCACTTTCGACCCCAAGCGGACATCCCCGTTTACGAAGTGCGAACGACCGGTACGTGTTGGCAAACAGCCGGCAAGAGGATTACGCAGGGGGCGGGCAGAGACGCACGCAAAGGGCAGCAACACAAGATGCGCATCCGCTCCGAGCAAACCACCGATTTTGAACTTTGATGGTTAATGCATAACAGAAGACGGAGGCGAGTCAAAGTCTTCCGGGGTTGCGTACAAAGGTTGAGTGAGGCATTTGCGCGGAATGCGCCGAGTCATCAGAATGAACGCTTCCCGAGGCATCGTCACAAGCCTACCCACGACAGGTGTGCCTCATCGAGCAGATCAAGATACCGAACTAGGTGCCAAAGCAATGCATAAAGATAAGTCTGACTTCGACCGTTGTTCAGCGCCCAGTCAACCATTTGGAGATGAGGAGCCGAAGCGTCCGCGAACGGTCGTCGAGAAAAAGGCGCGCCAGCTATTCGAAAAGTATGCCCCAGCGGTCGCGTACATTTGCGTCGAACTGCCGAACGGCGACCATTCGATCGGCTCTGCCTTTCATGTGGGCAACGGAGTGTTCATTACTGCACGGCACGTCGTAGACGGTTGCAAAATTCTCGAAGTTGCGAATACGATCGATCACCGGATTCCAGATGAGAAAGGCCTCTTGACCGTCCATGGTGTCGAGGGTCGTTTTCGGCACATATCCGCATCTCGCGGCCGCGTTGTGCGCGGGCCTCTCTTCCACCCTGACGATCAGGTAGATATTGCTGCCTTGGTGGTGGAGGAAATCGAATGTCCGTCCATTCCGCTAGGGGTGCATCTTGACGACTGGATCAACGACGAAGCGTTTTCTTTGGCCGAGGTCGTCGTTATGGGCTATCCGCCGGTGCCCTTTTCTAAGGAGCCGACGCTGATAGCCACGCGTGCCGAAGTGAACGCGGTCATCGACAAGTACACCGGCGGCCACCCTCACTTTGTCGTCTCTGCTATGGCCCGTGGTGGTTTTAGCGGCGGCCCCTGCTTGATCGAATGGAATTTTGCGCTTGGCGTCGTGACTGAGTCACTTGTTGAAGGAGACGGCTCTGTAGAGTCAGGCTATATGGCCGCTATTTCCATCGAGCCTGTATATGTTTGTTTGGCTCATCATGGTATTTTGCCAGCGGAGCAAGCCGAGGGCTGGGACGGGTTTTGGGATAACCCGCACGAACCGTACGAGCAACGCCTCGGCGGCGAGGAAATAATCATTGACGCTCGCAATGGCCGCTTCAACGAGCCCTAACATCGAGTCGCTACCCCGACATGGATGAAGCGCCCTGTGTTGCCTGAGCGAAGCAGACCTTCGAATGTTCGTATGAGAGCGAGAGAAACCGGCTGGAAATGGCCGGTAGCGGACATCAGGGGCGCCAGTCGGCTCGTCCGCTAAGGCCGGAGGCTGTGTGGAAACACGGTGAATTGTTGATGCCAGAATGGTTGCGCCAACCTCTTTTGGGTTACCGATATCGGTC
>NZ_JBVMAE010000046.1:0-18717 GCF_055597485.1 Crenobacter sp. CS_VA4 | reverse complement strand
GGCCGCTGCGCGGGCGGCCTCCATGCCTGGTCAAAATTCAACGAGCACGGCTGGTCAAAATTCAGTGAGCGCCAACAGCATAGGACCTCTCGTTGAACGGCTCGCCCTCGGGCATTTTGCGACTCCGGCCGTTGCGGGTGTCGCCCGACTGGCTCGAAACCGGCTCCTCCATGCCATGCTTGTTTCATCTCGGCGCTCAGCGCCTTCTCACAAGCCCGCCGACGGTCTGACTAAACAAAAATTCGTGCATACCCTGCCTTCCACGCGCGGGAAGCTGCTCTGACCTTGCGTCGTTTCCCCATCATCCGACTATTGAACCAATTGGTACATAACACTATAGTTAACGTCGCGTTGGCCGAATAATGCACATTTGTTCGATTATCGATCTACTCAATGGGTGCTCGGGTTGGTCCGAGGAAACCCCGGCCGGGTACAAAATGCGTGAGAGGAGAAACCATGCAGCATTCCATCGCCACCGTGTCGCTCAGTGGCACCTTGCCGGAAAAACTGGAGGCCATTGCGGCCGCTGGTTTCGACGGCGTGGAGATCTTCGAAAACGACCTGCTGTACTTCGACGGTTCACCCCGCGATGTCCGCCGGATCTGCGCCGACCTCGGCCTGAAGATCATGCTGTTCCAGCCGTTCCGGGACTTCGAAGGGGGACCCCGCGACCAGCTGCAACAGAACCTCGACCGGGCCGAGCGCAAGTTCGACCTGATGCAGGAATTGGGAACCGACCGCATCCTGGTCTGCAGCAGTGTGCGGCCGGACGTGATCCGCGACGATGGCGTGATCGCGGACGATCTGGCCAAGTTGGCCGAACGCGCGGCACGGCGCGACATCCTGGTCGGCTACGAAGCCCTGGCCTGGGGGCGCTACGTGCACTCCTACCGCCACGTCTGGCAGATCGTCAAAGCGGTGGACCACCCCAACCTCGGCATCATCCTCGACAGCTTCCATACCCTGGCCATCCAGGACGACCTGGCGCCGCTGGCCGAGATCCCCGGCGACAAGATCGTGTTCCTGCAACTGGCCGATGCGCCGCAGATGGCGATGGACGTGATGGAATGGAGCCGGCACTTCCGCTGCTTCCCCGGCCAGGGCGATTTTGACATCGCGGCCTTCCTCGCCCCGATCCTGCGGAGCGGTTATGACGGCCCGCTGTCGCTGGAGATCTTCAACGACGGCTTCCGCGCCGCGCCGACCCGGACCACCGCCGCCGACGGCCTGCGCTCCTTGCTGTATCTGGAGGAAAACACCCGGCAGAAACTGGCCGCTGCACCCAGCCCCGCCGGCCCGTCGGCCGAGGCGCTGTTCTCTCCGCCGCCGCCGGTCGATTTCACCGGCGTGGAGTTTCTCGAGTTCGCGGTCGACGACGCCGCCGCCAAGCGGCTGGCCGGCTGGTTTGCCAAGCTGGGCTTTGCCCATGCCGCTAGGCACAAGTCGAAGAACGTCGACCTGTACCGTCAGGGCAAGGTCAACCTGATCCTGAACGCCGAGTCCGACTCGTTCGCGCACGCCTTCTTCGTCTCGCACGGCCCGTCGCTGTGCGCCGCCGCGTTCCGCGTCGACGACGGCCACGCGGCGCTGGAACGCGCCAAGCTGTACCGCGCCCGACCGTTCGACAGCCGCGTCGGTCCGAACGAGCGGCAGATTCCGGCGGTGCGCGCCCCGGACGGCAGCCTGCAATACCTGGTCGATCCCGGCCTCGACGGCCGCTCGATCTACGACAGCGACTTCGAGCCGGTTGGCGCGCCAGCCGCTGAGCCGGCTACGCTCAATACCATCGATCATTTCGCGCTCGGCCTACCGGCCGAAGCGCTGGACAGCTGGATCCTGTATTTCCGCACCGTCTACGGCTTCGATACCGAGCACGAATGGGTGCTGCCCGATCCCTACGGCCTGGTGAAGAGCCGGGTGGTGAAGAGCCGGAACGGCGCGATCCGCATCCCGCTCAACATCTCGGAAAACCGCAATACCGCGATCGCCCGTTCGGTGTCGACCTACCGCGGCTCGGGTCTGCAGCACGTGGCGTTTTCCAGCGACGACATCTTCGCCGCGGTCGCCGCCGCCCGCGACGCGGGCCTGCCGCTGCTGGAGATCCCGCGCAACTACTACGACGACCTCGCCGCGCGATTCGACCTCGCCCCCGAGTTCGTCGCGCAACTGGCGGCCGCCAACGTGCTCTACGACCGCGAGCCCAACGGCAGCGAGCTGCTGCATGTCTACACCGAGCCGTTCGAGGAGCGCTTCTTCTTCGAGATCCTGGAGCGGCGCGGCGGCTACGGGCAGTACGGTGCGGCCAACGTGCCGGTGCGGCTGGCCGCGCTGGCGCAGGCGCGGTCCAGGGCGCAGGGCAACGATCCGCGCTGGTTCGACTAGATCAGCCGGTTAAGTCATCACGCAGGGAGAGACTTCTGACTCTCTGCACTCCACTTCCCCCCGCCTCGGCGGGGGCTTTTTTTCGCGTCGTTCGGACAATCGTTGACAGCCCGGGCAAAACCTCGTGAGATGCTGGCTTTCAGCCTGCAGCGGAGTCTCTCCCTTGGATGCCTCTTCCTACCGACCGACCGACAGCAGCCAGCCGGTCCGCCGCAAGAACGACCCGGAGGGGATGCGCCGCCGCATCCTCGAAGCGGCGCTGGCCGAGTTCTCCAGCGTCGGCCTGAGCGGGGCCCGCCTCGATGCGATCGCGGAGCGGGCCGGGACCAACAAGCGGATGGTGGTGTACTACTTTCGGACCAAGGAAGGGCTGTACATCGCGGTGCTCGAACAGGTCTACGGCGCTATCCGCGAGGTCGAGCAGGAGCTGCACATCGAGTCGCTGCCGCCGGAAGAAGCGATCACCAAGCTGGTCGAATTCACCTTCGACTATCACAGCGCCCACCAGGAGTTCAACCGGCTGGTCAGCATCGAAAACATCCACTACGCCCGCCACATCGCCAAGTCGCGCAGCATCCGCAACAGCAACCGCAGCGTGATCGACAGCATCGAATCGGTGCTGGAGCGCGGCCGCGCCGCCGGGCTGTTCAAGGCCGACGTCGACGCGATCGATGTGCATATGCTGATCAGCTCGCTGTGCTTCTTCCGGGTATCGAACCGCTATACCTTTGCCGCGCTGTTCGGCCGCGACATGGCCGCCGACGAGAATCGGCAGCGTCACCGCCGGCTGGTCGTCGACACCGTGCTCGCTTTTCTCAAGGCATGAAAAAAGCGGACGGGAAACCCGTCCGCTTCTCAACCATCGCTATCTGATCAATCGTCCAGTTCGATGCGGCGAATGTCCCCGACGACGACGATGTAGGCGGCGGCGCCGATCAGGGCCAGCACGCCGATGAACACCAGCGCGCCGACGAAGGAGCCGGTGGCGCTGACGATCAGGCCGATCACCAGCGGCGTGATGATGCCGGCCAGGTTGGCCGCGACGTTGAACACCCCGCCGGTCAGGCCCAGCTGGCCCTTGGGCGCGATGTCCGACACCAGCGTCCAGCCCAGCGACGCCATTCCCTGCGCAAAGAACGCCACCGACATGATCGCGATCACGGTCGACTGGTCTTCGACATAGTTGGCGCTGATGATGGTGGACGCGAGCAAGAGGCCGATGATGATCGGCAACTTGCGCGCCACGTTGGCCGAACGGCCCTTCTTCAGCATGCCGTCGGACCACCAGCCGCCGAACAGCACGCCGAACGAGGCGGCGATGAACGGCATCATCGCCATGAAGCCCACCTTCAGGCCCGGCATATGGCGCTCGGTGACCAGATAGCTCGGGAACCAGGTGAGGAAGAACACCAGCGTCGAATTGCCGGCGAACTGGCCGAGGCAGATGCCGAGGATCTGGCGCTCGGCCAGTAGCGCCTTGACGTGCCGCCATTCGAACGAGGGCTTCTGCGCCGCCGCACTGACCAGCCCGCCGCCCTCGGCGATATAGTCGAGCTCGGCCTGGTTGACACGCTTGCTCTCGTGCGGCTCGCGGTAGCCGAGCAGCCAGGCGATCGCAAACAGGAAGCCCAGGCTGCCGGTGAAGATGAAGATGGTGTGCCAGCCCCAGGTCTCGAGCATCCAGTAGAGGAAGGGGCTGAAGAACGCCAGCCCGATGTACTCCCCTACCGTATAGATGCTGGTGCCGCGCGCCCGCTCGTGCTGCGGCAGCCAGGTTGCCACGATGCGACTATTGGTCGGGAAGCACGGCGCCTCGCTGATGCCGAGCCCGAATCGCAACGCCAGCAGCGTCGTCAGATTACCGGCAAACGCGTGTAGAAGCGTGAATAGCGACCAGAACGTCACCGAGAACAGATAGGTCAGCCGGGCACCGATCTTGTCGAGCAGGATGCCGCCGGGGATCTGCGCGGCGGTATAGGTCCAGGCGAAGGCCGAGAAGATCAGGCCCATCATCGCCGGATTGAGCGCCAGCTCCTTGGTCATCGTCGGCGCGGCGATGCCGAGCACCGCACGGTCCAGATAATTGATCATCGTGCCTACCGCAATCAGGCCCAGGATGAAGAAGCGGGCCCGGGTGGGCGTTTGTGCGCGTGTCGCCGGCGTCGCCGGTACACCATAGGCTTGAGTCATGGTCTGTCTCCTTTGTAGTTCTACACTCTCTGACGAGAGTTCTTGTAGCTGTTTCGCTGGGTCTAAGCGCCCATTGCGGCGAAGTGCTGCAACATCCTTGCCGGATCGGGCGAGAGGCCGGTAAACAGCCGGAACGCCTCGACCGCCTGGAACACCGCCATGCCGCCGCCGTCGAGGGTCCGGCAGCCCAGCGCACGCGCGGTCTTCAGCAGTTCGGTCTCCAGCGGGAAGTACACCACCTCGGCCACCCATAGCTGGGGCCGCAACAGCTCGGCCGGCAAGGGCATCCCGGGGTGGCCGAGCATGCCGACCGGCGTGGCATGGATCAGCCCGTCGGCGGTGGCGATGTCCTCGGACAGCGACCGGGCGACGACGGCACGCCCGTCGCCGAAGTGACGGCACAGGCGTTCGGCCAACGTTTGAGCACGGACAGGGTCGGTGTCGTGCAGCAGCAGCGTCTCGGTGCCGAGCATCAGTGCGGCGTGCGCCACCGCCGCGCCGGCACCGCCGGCACCCAGCTGCACAACGCGGCGACGGGCGACATCGGGTAGGCCGCGCCGGAAGCTCTCGGCGAAGCCCCACCAGTCGGTGTTGTGGCCGATGCGTTTGCCGCCCTTGAACAGCACCGTGTTCACCGCCCCGATCGCGGCCGCATCCTCCGACAGCTCGTCGAGCAGGGGGAGCACCGCCTGCTTGCACGGGTGGGTGACGTTACAGCCGGCAAAGCCCATCAGTTCGGCCGAATCGAGCAGCTGCGGCAGCGCCTCTACCCCACTAGCGATCTTGGCCAGGTCGAGCAGTTGGTACAGATAGCGCAGCCCCTGCGCCCGGCCTTCCTCTTCGTGCAGCGACGGGGAGCGTGAGGCCTGAATGCCCTCGCCGATCAGCCCCACCAGGTGGGGACGCGTTGCGGGAATAAGCGAAGTCGTCATGCGGGATCCTTCTTGAACAAGGTGGCGAGACGCTGGACGGCGAGGCTGTAGCCCTGAATGCCCAGGCCACAGATCACCCCCTGGGCGACCAGCGAAACGTAGGAGTGCCGGCGGAACGATTCGCGGCGATGCACATTGGAGACGTGCACCTCGATCACCGGGCCGCCGTAGGCGCCCAGCGCGTCCATCAGCGCAATCGAGGTGTGCGTCAGCCCGCCGGGATTGATCACGATGCCGTCGAAACGCCCCCGCGCCTCGTGGATCCAGTCGATCAGCTGCCCTTCCCAATTGCTCTGGCGGAACTCCAGCGCCATGCCGTGCGCTTCGGCCACCGATCGGCAATCCGCCTCCGCGCTGGCCAGCGTCTCGGAGCCGTAGACATCGGGTTCGCGCTGGCCGAGCAGATTCAGATTCGGACCGCTGAGGACGAGAACGCGGGCGCTCATGCCGTGCCTCCGCCGTGTGCGGTGGCGCACTTAAACGTACCGACCGGTTGATTATTTTGATAAAGAATTAGGCTCATGCATGCTCTCCTTGCTCGGTAACGGCATCAGACCCACCGTAGCCAACGCCACAATGTACCAGTTGGTACATGCGAAGGGTGAAATGAAGGCTGCGTCGTACGGCGCAGCCAGGAAACGCCATCGATCCTCCCCGGGCGAGCATCCAACCACAGCAGGCTGTAATGCGGCGGCCGAAGGGATCTGGGCGATTACCGCCCTTTTGTATGGCTATCGAACATCAATTTAGGTAGGCCGGTCTGCGGCGTCAAGGATGACGCTGCAAACACAGTGCGACAATCGAACAAATACTCTAAGAGCTCGCAAACAAAGCCATTCCGGCGTTGTTGCGCTGCTTTGTCGTACTACCTGTACGCCTGCGGCAGCGCGACGAGCAGAACCGCCCCGCTGGATTTTGTTAGCGGCGCTACGCCAGCCTTTACTATCTCGTAAAAAAATTGCACAATTTTTTTACGAGAACCTCGACGGTGCTTTTCATCATGTCGCCACCGGCCATCGGCACGCTGATCCGTCAGCGTCGCAAGCAACGCGGTAGCACCCTGCAGGACGTGGCCGACTGCATCGGCCGCTCCCCGGCGTTCCTGTCGCTGTTGGAGCGCGGCCTGAGCGAGCCCGCGATCGACGATCTGATCGCCATCGCCGCCGCACTCGAGGTCAGCACCGCCTACTTCTTCTCCGCGCCCGCGACGGCGCCGCATCCGTGGCTGGTGCGCTCGCAGGAGCGGCGCGAGATGCATTACCAGGGCGGCGTCCACGACACGCTGCTGTCGCCGGCGCTGACCGGCCGGTTTCACATGCTGATGGGCGAGCTCGCACCGGGCGCCCATTCGGGCGAGCGGCAGATCAGCGAGACCGGCGAGCAGGGCGGCCTGGTGCTGGCAGGCTCGCTGACGCTCTGGGTCGACGGCGAAGAACAGCAACTCGGCCCCGGCGACAGCTTTCAGTTCGACTCGTCGCGCCCTCACCGCTACGCCAACCTGGGCGACACGGTGGCACAAGTGCTGTGGGTGGTGGCCTGAGCCGCCGACAAGCATTAGATAGCCGCGCGGGAGCTACATCCCGCGGCAGCCTCAACGTGTCGGCTGCTAAAACATCGATGGGAGTCGTCCTGTCCACGTGATCGGGCGCAGCAGCACGGGCATTCCAGACTGCCCGTGCCCTGCAAGGGAGCATCATGAAACCTTCCCGCACCCTCCTCGTCCTCGCCACGGCGGCGCTGTTGCCCAGTGCCGCGTTTTCCGCCAGCTCTCCAGTCGTCAACTTCTACGCCTGGGCCGACTACCTGGCCGAAGACACCGCCCCCAAGTTCCAGAAGGAAACCGGCATCAAGGTGCGCTACGACACCTTCGACAGCAATGAGATCCTCCAGACCAAGCTGCTGACCGGCAAGTCCGGTTACGATGTCGTGGTGCCGTCGAACGTGTTTCTGGCCAGACAAATCCCGGCCGGGCTGTATCTGCCGCTCGACAAGGGCAAGCTGCCGCACTACCGGGACCTCGATCCGGAGCTGCTGAAGCTGATGAGCCAGGCCGACCCCGGCAACAAGTACGCCGTGCCGTTCTTCTGGGGCATCAACACCCTCGGCATCAACGTCGACCGGGTCGCCAACAAACTCGGCGGCCCGCTGCCGGCCAAGCAATGGGACCTGCTGTTCCAGCCCGGCTACGTGGCGAAGCTGAAAAGTTGCGGCGTCAGCATGCTCGACTCGCCGACCGAGGTGTTCCCGCTTGCGCTGAAATATCTGGGCAAGAACCCGGCAAGCCAGAACGCGGCCGACTACCAGGCCGCCGCCGCGCTGCTCAAGACTATCCGCCCCTATATCACCCGCTTCTCCTCGTCGGGCTATATGGACGAGATGGCCCGTGGCGATCTCTGCCTGGTGCTCGGCTACGGCGGCGACCTGAACATCGCGCGGCGCCGCGCCGAGGCGGCCAAGAACGGCGTGAAGATCCGGCCGCTGGTGCCGAAGGAAGGCGTCGCGATCTGGATCGACAGCATGGTGATCCCGAAGGATGCGCCGGACGTCGCCAACGCCTACCGCTTCATCGACTACAACCTGCAGCCCAAGGTGGCGGCGGCCAACGCCAACTTCGTCACCTACGCGCCGGGCAGCCTGGCGGCCCGGCCCTTGATCGCCGCCGAGCACCGCAACAACCCGTCGATCTTTCCTGGCAAGGAAGAGCTGCGCAACAGCTTCGTCCAGACGCCGATGACGCCGGCTATCCAGCGCCTCACCACCCGGCTGTGGCAGGAGGTCAAGACGCACAAGGACTGATCCGGCCGTCTCCCCGCACGGGCCTCGACCCGTGGCAGCCTCTACACGTCGGCTGTTGAAACATCGATGGGCATCCACCGGCCGCCAGCGCGCGGCCGGCCATTGGAGCGGTATCCCTATGTCTGAACTCCTCTACGGCGACGGCGCGATCCGTCGCCTCTCCCCCTACGGCAGCAGCATCGAAAACACCTTCGCCGGCGTCACCAGCTTCCTGCGCCGCCGCTACAGCCGCGACCTCGCCGGCGTCGACGTGGTGGTCAGCGGCGTGCCGCTCGATCTCGCCACCACCTTCCGCCCCGGCGCCCGGCTCGGCCCGGCGGCGATCCGCGCCGCGTCGGTGATGTTCGCCGACCTGAAACCGTTCCCGCACGGCGTCGCCCCGTTCGACGAGCTGGCGGTGATCGACTACGGCGACTGCTGGTTCGACGCGCATCGCCCGGACACCATCGCAGCGAGCATCGTCGAGCACGCGCGCACCATCCTCGCCAGCGGCGCACGCATGTTGACGCTGGGCGGCGACCACTACATCACCTACCCGCTGTTGAAAGCCCATGTCGAACGGTTCGGCCAACCGCTGAGCCTGATCCACTTCGACGCGCACTGCGACACCTGGCCCGACGACGATCCGATGAGCCTCAACCACGGCACAATGTTCTACAAGGCGATCCGCGAGGGGCTGATCGACCCGGCAAGCTCGGTGCAGGTCGGCATCCGCACCTGGAACGACGACTTCATGGGCGTCGAGGTGCTGGACGCGCCGTGGGTGCACGCCCACGGTCCGGAGGCGACCTTGCAGCGCATTCTCGCCATCGTCGGCGACCGCCCCTGCTATCTCACCTTCGACGTCGACTGCCTCGACCCCTCGGTCGCCCCAGGCACCGGCACCCCGGTGCCGGGCGGCTTGAGCAGCGTGCAGGCGCTGGCGATCCTGCGCGGCCTCGACCCGCTGCACCTGGTCGGCATGGACGTGGTCGAGGTGGCACCGCCGTACGACCAGAGCGACATCTCGGCGCTGGCCGCCGCCAATATCGGCTTCGAGCTGCTCTGCCTGCTGCATCGGCAGAAGACCCGCCGCTGAGCACCAATAGCGCCCGGCCCGGGCGCTGTTTTCACCCTCCGCACAACAACCCAAGCAGACCCGGTATGATGAGCGCTTAGCCATCCGGAGCCGCCCATGCCCGCCCCGCTCGTCCTCGCCGCCGCCCAGACCGCCCCGCTCGCCGGCGACCTTTCGGCCAACCTGGCCCGCCACCTCGATATCATCGCCACCGCCGCCCGCCACGGCGTCACGCTGCTGCAGTTTCCCGAGCTGTCGTTGACCGGCTACGAACTGGCGCTGGCACGCGACTGTGCGGTGACGCTGGACGACGCGCGGCTCGCACCGTTGGCCGAAGCGGCGCGCCGGCACGCGATCACCGTCATCGCCGGCGCACCGCTGCTTCTCACCGACGGCAGCTTGCGGCTCGCCGCGCTGGTCTTCCATCCGGACGGCAGCGTCAGCCACTACGCCAAGCAGCATCTGCATCCCGGCGAGGACGCGGTGTTCGTGGCCGGCTCGGCCGGCCTGACCCGACGCTCGATGACACAATGGCCGTGGCGCTGGCGATCTGCGCCGACACCGGCCATCCCGAACACGCCGCCGCCGCGAAGCAAAGCGGCGCCGCCGTCTACAGCGCCGGCATGCTACTCAGCGCCAACGGCTACCCGGCCGACACCCGCCAGTTGCAGGGTTACGCCCGCGAACACCGCATGGCGGTGCTGCTGGCCAACTACGGAGCACCGTCCGGTGGCTGGCCGTGCGCCGGCGGCAGCGCGCTGTGGGATGAACACGGCGAGCGCATCGCCGTGGCGCCGGATAGCGGCGAAGCACTGCTGATCGTCGAACGCGGCGCGAACGGCTGGCGCGGCCAGTCGGTATCCCTATCCTGAAACGGCTTCGGCCAACGTTGCGGAGCGTGTCATGCACATCGCCATCCTCACCCTCGACGGCTTCAACGAGCTCGACTCACTGATCGCGCTCGGCATTCTCAACCGGGTGAAGCGCCCCGGCTGGCGGGTGTCGCTGGCCTGCCCCACCCCGCAGGTCACCTCGATGAACGGCGTGACGCTGGCCGCGCAGGCAACGTTGGCCGAAGCCGGCCAGGCCGACGCGGTGCTGGTCGGCAGCGGCATCAGGACCCGCGACTACGCGGCCGATCCGGCCTTCCTCGCCGAGCTGAATCTTGATCCGGGTCGTCAGTTGATCGGCGCGCAGTGCTCCGGCACGCTGCTGCTCGCCCGCCTCGGCCTGCTCGACGGCGTGCCGGCCTGTACCGACCTGATCACCAAGCCCTGGGTCGAGGAAGCCGGCGTCGCGGTGCTGAACCAACCGCTGTTCGCGCGCGGCAATGTCGCCAGCGCCGGCGGCTGCCTGGCGTCGGCGTATCTGGCCGCCTGGCTGATCGCCCGGCTGGCCGATCTCGACAGCGCCGCCGCCGCGCTGCACTACGTCGCGCCGGTCGGCGAAAAGGACGCCTACGTCGAGCACGCACTCGCCGTGATCCGGCCCTATCTGTAATTTCGGCTACCCATGAAAGCCCTGTAATGAGCAATACCCTGACCCTCCGCCCCGCCACCGCCGCCGACTGGCCGGCGATGTGGGGCATCTTCCGCGCGGTGATCGCCGGCGGCGACAGCTATGTGTTCGACCCGGCCACCGGCGAGGACGATGCACGCGCCTACTGGTTCGGCCCGGGCATTGCCATCTGGGTCGCGCTCGACGACGCGCGCGTCATCGGCATGTACAAGCTGGTCGCCAACCAGCGCGACCTCGGCGACCACGTCGCCAACGCCTCGTTCATGGTCGACCCGAACGCGCACGGCCGCGGCGTCGGCCTGACGCTGGGCCGGCATTGCCTAATCGAAGCCAAACGCGCCGGCTTCACCGCGATGCAGTTCAATTTCGTAGTGGCGAGCAACCACGGTGCGGTCAAGCTGTGGCAGAAGCTCGGCTTCAGCATCGTCGGCACGCTGCCGCGCGCGTTCCGCCACGCCACGCTCGGCGAGGTCGACGCCTACGTGATGTACCGCTTCCTCGACGACATCGCCGACTAGGAGCCGCTAACAACACCCTCCCGGCGTTGTTGCGCTGCCTTGCCGTACGACTTGTACTGTCTACGGCAGCGCGGCGAGCAGCACCGCTTCGCTGAGTGTTGTTAGTGACTCTAGAGATCGGCAGAAACAAGGAGAAACCCCATGCAAGGCAGCTGTCTGTGCGGCGAAATCGCCTACGAAATCGATCGGCTCGACTCGGAAATCGGCCACTGTGCCTGCCATACCTGCCGCAAGGCGCACGCCGCCGCGTTCAATAGCGCGGCGGCGGTGCGGCGCGAGCATTTCCACTGGCTGCGCGGCGAGGCGCTGTTGAGCCGCTACGAATCGTCGCCAGGTAAGACCCGCTACTTCTGCTCGCGCTGCGGCACCCAACTGGCCGCCGAACGCGCCGGCCAGCCGCACTGGATCCTGCGGGTGGCGACGCTCGACGACGACCCGGGCGTCACTCCCGCCTACACGATCTGGCAGTCGCAAGCGGCACCATGGCTCGCGCACGGCGACGACTTGCCCGCCTATCCGGAATGGCAGCCGGGCCGGGAGTAAGGGTGGGCGGCGGGTGATGCAGGCCTGCCGGAACGAGCCCGGCCGCAGCGGTGGCTAGCGGCCGGGCGCTAGCCGCGCCGGAACCGACGTTGCTCCCGGCCAGCCGCCCCGATCACACCGCCAGCCCTATCCCCTGCAGCACCTCGCGGTAGTTGTGCGCCACCGGCAGGTCGGCCGCCGCCGCTCGGGTTTCGGCCGATGGGCGGAACAGGAAGCCCTGGCTCGCCTCGCGCAGCATAGTCAGGTCGTTGAAGGCGTCGCCGACCGCGACGGTGTGACAACCCTGGAACGGCCGCAGCGCCTCCTGCTTGCCGGCGCGGCGCACGTAATGCGGCTGCACGATATAGCCGGCGTCGTCGCACTCGAAGCGGTGGCACTGCAGTTCCGGCTCGCCGAGCTTGCGCCACAGCGGCACCACCATCTCGCGGAATGCGTCCGACACCAGCACCACCCGGTACGACTGGCGCAGCCGGTCGACGAAGGCGCGCGCGCCGGCCAGCGGCTCTAACGCGTCGACCAGCGTCTGCAGGTCGGTCAGTCGGATGCCGTTATCGCGCAGCAGCCTGATCCGGAACGCCACCAGCCTGGCGTAGTCGGGCTCCTCGCGGGTGGTCAGGTTCAGCTCGGACAGGCCAGTTTCGGCGGCGATGTGCGGCCACATCTCCGGGATCAGCACGCCTTCCAGGTCGATACAGGCAACGTTGTTCATCGTGCTCTCCTCAATGTCCCATCGGCGCAAACGCCAGCGCCACGCCCAAGCCCACTAGCACCGTGCCGATGCTGCGGTTCAGCAGCACCTGGCCGCGCAGCATCGCGTTGCGCAGCCGGCTGTGCGAGAAGAACAGCGCGACCAGCGTGAACCAGGCCCAGTGCGCGAACGACATGAACAGGCCGTAACCGATCTGGGTCAGGAGCGGCGTGTCGACCCTCACCACCTGGGTGTAGGTGCTGACCACGAACAGCGTGGTCTTGGGGTTGAGCGCATTGGTCAAAAAGCCGGTGCGCAGCGCGGCAAAGTCCGAGATCGGCGCGCCACCGGACAGGTCGACGCTGAGCTTGCTGCGGGTGACGAAGGTCTTGTAGCCGATGTAGACCAGGTAGGCGGCGCCGACGAACTTGATCGCGTTGAACAGCAGCGGCGCCTTGGCGATCAACAGGCCGACGCCGAGCATGGTGTAGGTGACGTGCACCTGCACCCCGAGCGCGATGCCGAGTGCGGCCAGGAGGCCGGCCTTGCGGCCGTACAGGTAGCTGTTGCGCGTCACCATGGCAAAGTCGGCGCCCGGGCTGATGACGGCAAGGATAGTGATGACGGCGACGGCGATCAGTTCGTTCATGGCGGATATCCTGTGCAGGCAATTGGCTGCCGCGGCCCGTACAGGCCGCGGCACGGCGGCTCAGTCACGGCGGCGAAAGGTGATCACCAGCACGTCGCGGTGCGCCTCGTGGCAGGGGTCGAGCTGCACGATCGGCGTGACACCGTGGTAGACCTGCTCATCGTTGACGATGGCCAGATCGAGCGGCTCGGTCAGGGTGAACTGGTCGAGCCGGCGCTTTTCCAGATCGTAGATGGTGGTGGCGCCGTTGATCACGTTGTGGCGCTTCACCAGCAGCATCAGCACGAAGCTGACGCCGTCACGGTGCACCCCCTCCGGGGTCGGCCGCCCTTCCATGCCCCGGCCGGCCTCGATGCGGAACTGGTGCACCTCGATATGCCAGGCGGCGTCCGGAGCGAGTCGGCCGAACAGTTCGCAACCGAGGTTCAGCAGCGTGGTCAGCGTCGCGCCGTGCTGGATTTCAGCCTCGATCGGCTGGTAATGGCGCGCGATGCCGCCGTTCAGCGTGTTGTAGTCGAGCGTCTGGTAGTGAGGCTGGTGCGGCTCGAGTCGCGCCTGACGCGCCGCCGGCTGGGCGCTGAGCGTGGCGTGGCGGCGGCGCCGATAACGGCCGCCATCGGCCATATAGCCGTCTTCGGCCAGGCGCTCCCAGCTTTGCTGGAACTGGCCGAACTCGGCCAGCGCCGCCGGGTTCAGTTGCATCAGCAAGGTGGCGACCCGGGCCGCCGGTATGAAGCAGAAGGCCTGCTGGGCAAGCCGTTGGCCCAAGGCGTCGAGTGCGGTGTGCGGGTCGTGAAGCGGGGCCAGCTGCTGGTCGGCTTGCTCGAGTACTGCATCCATCCCTGTTTCTCCTGAGTGTGCGATTTCATCACTGGTCAAGACAGGCCACCGTGCCGGTAGGCCGAGACAAGCCAATTTTCGTCGCGTTGCCGTCCTAGGAAAAACGATTTATGCTCAATAAATTATGTGAGTAAATATCACCGATAATGACCCGCCTGCCACCGCTCAACAGCCTGCGTGTATTCGACGTCGCGGCGCGTCACACCAGCTTCGTCAAGGCCGCCGCCGAGCTACACGTCACCCACGGTGCGGTCAGCCGCCAGATCGCCCAGCTCGAGGCGATGCTCGGCGTGGCGCTGTTCGAGCGCCGCAACCGCGCGGTATTCCTGACCCGCGAAGGCCTGCTGCTGCAGGAGGCCTGCGCGCCGGCACTGGCCAGGTTGGCCGAAGCGATCGAGCGGCTGCGCCAGCCGGCCGTCGATGCGCCGCTGGTGGTGTCGTGCGAGCCGACCATCGCGATGCGCTGGCTGATCCCGCGGCTGGCGCGTTTCCACCAGCAACACCCGCAGTTGCAGATCCACCTGTTCACCGCCGGTGGAGCGATCAACTTCACCACCAGCCGGGTCGACCTGGCGCTGCGTCGCAACGACTTTCCGCACGGCGACGCGGTCCATGTCGCACCGCTCGGCCGGGAGTGGGTCGGGCCGGTCTGCAGCGCCGAACTGGCGGCCCGGCTGAGCCGCGGCCAGCCCTGGCCGGCGCGGCTGCACACGCAAAGCCGGCCGGACGCTTGGCCACGCTGGCAGGCCACGGCCGGGCAGACACTGGCCGCCGACGCGGAGCACCGCTACGAGCATTTCTACCTCAGTCTGCAGGCGGCCAGTGCCGGCCTGGGGCTGAGCATCGGCTCGCTGTATATGGTCGCCGACGAGCTGGCCGGCGGCCGGCTGGTGGCGCCGTTCGGTTTCGTACCGGATGGCTCGGAGTACCTGCTGCTCTCCCCGCTCCCGATCGACGGAGACCCGCGCCGCGAGGCGTTCCGCGACTGGCTGGTCGAGGAGCTGAGCGAGACCGCCAGCACCCAAGCCGGCCAGCCTAGCAGCCTGTCAAGGCGGGAAAATCAGAACGACGATGGGGGAGGAAACAGCGTGTGACGCACCCGCTGCAGTCAGTCGGTGGCCGAGAGGGAGAGCACGAGGAAAGGGGATAAAGCGCAGGGGGAGTCTTTGGGGATGCCGCATCAGGCCCTGGCGTACGGCGGTACCGGGAGCACGGGCGCGCCGAGCTTGTGGCTCTGACCGCAGCTACACCGGCTAACCGCATGGCTTGCGACGGCGGTAACCGGCCAGTTCCGGTCTCGGCACGACATCCCTGAGCAGGGCGACCCGGCGGTTATGGCGACGCACAAACGAGGCGGTCGATTGGCCGGTAGCGGCCGGGGCAATGTCGATCTCGGCCTGATCGCTCTCGAGCACTCGCCAGCCCGTCTGCCCCCAGCGGCGGGTGGCAAAGGTTTGCCCATAGCGGGCGCGGTAGAGGTATACGAAGGTCCGGTTGGGCATCAAGGTCCTGTGTGATGGGGGCGACGCGGGCCGCCCGAGGCTTGCCATGACATGGCGCCTACACCATCCGCAGCGCACCATGTCGCGAGCCTTGAGCGTAGCCCGAGCCGGCAACAGCGGCTGTGTACAAAACTCAGCACTTGTTTGACCACCGGCCACCGGAGTCAAACCCGCCATCACACAGTCGCCACATAAACACCATTGAATTTCGCCGCGCCGCGTCGCACCATCCAATCCGAGTATGACGCCGACACGGCGTGACCCCTGCCCCCTGCTACAGGCGACGCTTCCCTATCAGGTATTGCCATCGGCCTTGTAGGCGCTATTGTCCCACTTGCCCTGGCACAGATCGCCGGTCGACACGTTCTCTTCGACCTGGATGGCGGTATTGTCTTCAAACAGGATCTCCGAATAAGCGCGATGGCGCAGGCACGCCGTCACCTCCTCCTTCTTGAACGCCTGCTTGGGGAAAGCCCCGCAGGTGCGCAGCCACTTGGACGGCTGCGCCTTGCCACCATCCATCTTGTAGATCTGCCCGCCTCTTACCTCGCAAAGCGCGTTAGTCGCGGGATTGGCAGGGGTGGTCGGGAGAGGAGACTGGGCCGACGGGGCTTGGGCCGCTGCAGCGGCCGCTTCCTGTTTAGCCACTTTCGCGATTCTCAGCGAGCGGGCAATCTCGCTCACCAGCTGCTCATCGGCCAGCACCTGCGTTGTAACCAGGCACAGCAGCATGCCCGCCAACCACTTTCCATCGCCCATGATCCCCCTCCCCCAATCCGCCAGACACCATTCTGGGTATCGAATATCGACCACGCCTTGTCAAAGCTACTTTGACGGGCAGCGGAACGGGGTTGCTTGCGCACACCTCGGTCTGCTCCGCCATTTCTAGGGCGTTGCTCGGCCCAAACCGGCCAGTCATTGGAGGATGTTGTATTCCATTCGGCGAGAGCTAACATAGAGCCAACTCGAAAAAAAAACGCGTCAGGAGGCTGCTATGGGTGTGGTTAGCAGGCGCGAGTTTCTGCGCATGAGTGCCGGCGGCTTGTTGCTGGCGGGCGGAGGATTCCCGTCCCCTGCGCAAAGCGCAGAAATGGGTCCACTGGAGCTACCCGACGGTACCCGAGAATCCTCTCTACTGGAGGCGCTCCCCGGCAAGGTGCCCTTGATCAAACGAAGCTTTCGCCCGCCTAACTACGAAACACCCATAGAGTACTTTCGCACCGCCTTTACCCCCAATAAGGCGTTCTTTGTACGCTATCACCTGGCCAATATTCCTCAAGTCGAGCCGAATACCTGGCAACTGCGCATAAGTGGAGAAGTTGCCAGTCCTCTCGTGCTGACGCTCGAGGAGTTGCGACGGTTCGAGATGGTTGAAATCGCGGCAGTCTGCCAATGCTCTGGCAACCGACGGGGCTTGTTTCAGCCGCACGTACCAGGTGTGCAATGGGCTTACGGCGCGATGGGCAATGCGCGCTGGCGTGGGATTCGGCTACGCGACGTGCTGAACAAAGCAGGTGTCAAAAAAGAAGCGCTCGAAATTGTCTTCGACGGTGCTGACGAAGGCGTCATCGACAAGACGCCGGATTTCGTCAAAAGCCTGCCGCTATGGAAGGCGCTCGACGAGAATACGCTCATCGCCCTGGAGATGAACGGTGAGCCGCTCCCGCACTGGAACGGTTTCCCGGCACGCTTGGTCGTCCCCGGTTGGACGGCCACCTATTGGGTCAAACATCTGACCACCATCAACGTCGTCGCTAAGCCGTTCGACGGCTTCTGGATGAAAACCGCCTATCGGGTGCCCGTCGGCAAGTTTCCCTTGATTGACCGCTTCCTATCGCAAGAAACGCCGGTCAACACCCCCATCACCGAGATGGTCGTCAACTCCCTGATCACCAGCGTGCACGATGGACAACGGCTTCGTCCCGGCACGCCGATCGAGGTGGCGGGGATCGCCTGGGACGGCGGCTACGGCATCCGGCAGGTGGAGGTCTCCACCGACGGCGGCACGAGCTGGCGCAATGCCGAGTTGGGCACCGACCATGGCCGCTTCTCCTTCCGCCAATGGCGCCACCTGTTCCGTCCTGATCGAAAAGGCCGCTACACACTGATGGCGAGAGCCACCAATCGCGTCGGCCAAACGCAAACATTCGAACTCATCGCGAATCCAGCGGGTTATCACCACAACCTGGTCCATCGCGTCGTCGTCGAAGTAGCGTGAACGGAGCCCGCCATGAAACCGAAACTCTACTGGTGCTTGCTGCTGCTTCCGACTCTGGCGTCGGCGAACGAGAGTACGGTGACGCTCAGGCCCGGCGAAGGCAGGGATCTCGTCGTCGCAAACTGCGCCATGTGTCACAGCCTGGACTACATCCAGATGAACTCGCGCTTTCTCGACCGCAAGGGTTGGGAAACGACGGTCAACAAGATGGTGAAAGTCATGGGCGCCCCGATCAAAGCCGAGGACATACCCAAGATACTCGACTACCTTGATCAGCAGTACGGCAAACCGAAGTAAGTGCGCCTTTCCAGGCTGTGGCCTGCCCCACCGTAGCGCACATTCTTGGCATGGATCGTTCAAGATCACGCTCTTGCCGAGGCGGACCTGAAGGCTTGCCCCTGACTGCTTGCTAGAGGCTAGAGAACTGAACCCGTTGACGCGGTTGACATTCTGTTGGGCGCCAGGAGCAAAAAAAGGGGTTAGCTTGCGCTAACCCCTTGTTTTTATGGTGCCAATGAAGTGAATCGAACACTCGACCTACTGATTACGAATCAGTTGCTCTACCGACTGAGCTACATTGGCAAACCAACTTGGCAAAAGAGCCTTGACGAGAAATATCACCAAGGCTCTTTTTAATTCTGGTCGGGGTGAGAGGATTCGAACCTCCGGCCTCTACGTCCCGAACGTAGCGCTCTACCAGGCTAAGCTACACCCCGAATTAGTTCAACGCGAACGTTGAAGAAGCGGCAATTTACACGGTTTGGTCCGGCTTGGCAACGCTGGGCATTGCACATCGAAAACAGCGAATCTGGTCGGGGTGAGAGGATTCGAACCTCCGGCCTCTACGTCCCGAACGTAGCGCTCTACCAGGCTAAGCTACACCC
>NZ_JBVMAE010000045.1:0-19722 GCF_055597485.1 Crenobacter sp. CS_VA4 | reverse complement strand
GGATGGTTAGTCACCCTGGTCAATTTTCAATGAGCAAACCCTCGGTTATCTGGTCAATTTTCAGTGAGCGCCAACACCCAAGGCCAGCCAAGAAATGTGCGGGGCTGCAAGCGTAATTGCACATCAGCGGTCATGGCGGAGGCCCACCGGAACGATCCGTATCTGAACACTTGACCTTAAAGTTATGTTTAACCTTAGAGTGCTTGCTGCTGGCGGCATGTCTTGGGAGCTGCCTACGGTTTTACCTGGCAAGCGTATCGTGGCCATCGGTATGTTTTCTGCCATCAGAGGGAAGGCGACACGTTCGTGACGGCCGCCCATGGCCGATGAAGAGGATGTTTCCAACATGACCAAGCGCTTACTTCACGTCGTTAGCAACATCGCCCACTATGCCGATCCGTCCGAGCCGACCGGCCTGTGGTTGTCGGAGCTGACCCATGCCTATCACGTCTTCGCCGCGAAAGGCTATGAGCAGCGTCTCGTGAGCCCGAAAGGCGGTGTCTCGCCGCTGGAGCCCCGCTCCCTCAAATGGCCGAATGCCGATGCCTCCGTGAAGGCGTGGCTGGCCGACCAGGCCAGCCAGGCGCTGCTGTCGAACACCGCTCGGCCCGACGAGATCGACCCGGCGGACTTCGATGCGATCTATTTCACCGGCGGGCACGCCGTCATGTGGGACTTTCCCGACGATGCGGGGCTGCAGCGGATCACGCGCGACATCTACGAGCGCGGCGGAATCGTCTCGTCCGTCTGTCACGGCTATTGCGGCCTGCTGAACACCAAGTTGTCGAACGGTACACTGCTAGTCGCCGGGCGCCGGGTCACCGGCTTTTCCTGGCTGGAGGAAGTGCTGGCCGGCGTTGCCAGGAAAGTACCCTACAACGCCGAGCAGGAGATGAAGCGGCGGGGTGCGCTTTATGAGAAAACCTTGTTGCCGTTCACCCCGAAGGTCGTCGTCGATGGCCGGCTGGTGACCGGCCAGAACCCGCAGTCGGCCAAGGCAACGGCCGAGCAGGTGACGGCCCTGCTGTGACGTCTGGTCTGAGTCCGTAGATTCCGGCAAATCCGGCCAGTTGTGCCGGTGCTATCTGTCCAGAGGCCTTTGATCGAGCCTCGGCACGAGGCAGGCATTTGTCTACTGACCCTGGGACAGTCCACTTTACATCTAAAAGCAGCCATTTCCTTCAAAGGTTGGAACGACCGCTAAAGCCGAGAAGCGGGCCTTAATGAGGAGGGCGAGGCCTTTGAATGGACCTCGGCGTGAGAGTCGGGAGTGTCCACGGTGCTAGAGAGGAGGACGGCCAGGAGACTGACGATATCACCACCACCGAAGCCGACCGACAGATCAAGCTCTTTGAAGCACGCAACAAAGACCTTTCCGGCAAAGACGCGACTTAGCCCAATAAAGGGTAGAGAAACGCATTGTGAAGGAGACCGGAGCTAAACAAGGGGGCGACTCAGTTTTCACAAGCCGCGCAGCTCGGTTCATTCGTCGACCGGTGTTCTCAAGGTGACGAGCTCCTCCGCCGCGGTGGGATGGATACCGAGGGTGTCGTCGAACACCGCCTTGGTGGCACCCGCTTTCAAGGCCACGGCGATGCCCTGCAGGATCTCCCCCGCATCGGGGCCGACCATGTGGCAGCCGAGCACCTTGTCGGTGTCGGCGTCCACCACCAATTTGATCAGGGTCTTCTCCTGGGATTCGGTCAGGACCAGCTTCATCGGGCGGAAGCGGCTTTCAAACACCTTGACCCGGTGCCCGACGCTGAGCGCGTCCTCCTCGGAGAGGCCGACCGTGCCGATGTTCGGCAGGCTGAACACGGCGGTGGGAATCAGCGTGTAATCCAGCGGACGGTATTCTTCGGGACGGAACAGCCGGCGAGCCACCGCCATGCCTTCGGCCAACGCCACCGGGGTGAGCTGCACCCGCCCGATCACATCGCCGAGGGCGAGGATCGACGGCTCGGTGGTGCGGTATTCGTCATCGACCTTGATGAAGCCATGCTGATCCAGTTCGACGGCGGTGTTCTCCAACCCCAGCTTGTCCAGCATGGGTCGACGCCCGGTGGCGTAGAACACGCAGTCGGCTTCCAGCACACTGCCATCCTTCAGCGTGGCCGCCAGGCTGCCGTCGGCCTGCTTGTCGAGGCGGGCGATGTCGGCGTTGAACTGCAGATCCAGGCCCTTCTTCTGCAACTCCTCACGCAGGTGTTCGCGCACGCTACGGTCGAAGCCGCGTAGGAACAGCTCCCGACGGTACAGCTGGGTCGTCTGCGCGCCCAGACCATGGAAGATCGAGGCGAATTCGACGGCGATGTAGCCGCCGCCGACCACCAGCACGCGGCGGGGCAACTCCTTGAGGAAAAACGCCTCGTTGGAGGTGATCGCGTGTTCCTTGCCCGGGATGTCCGGCACCTGCGGCCAGCTGCCGGTGGCCAGCAGGATGTGCGCGGCGCGAAACCGCTGCCCGTCGACCTCCACGGTATGCGCATCGCAGAGCCTGGCGTGTCCTTCCAGCAGGGTCACGCCACTATTCACCAGCAGGTTGCGGTAGACGCCGTTGAGGCGATGAATTTCCCGGTTCTTGTTGGCGATCAGGGTCGGCCAGTCAAACTGCGGCTGACCGACTGCCCAGCCGAAACCGGCGGCCTGCTCGAAGTCGTCGTTGAAATGTGCCCCGTAGACCAGCAGCTTCTTGGGCACGCAGCCGACATTGACGCAGGTGCCCCCCAGATAGCGGCTCTCGGCCACCGCCACGCGGGCGCCGAAACCGGCGGCGAAACGCGCGGCGCGCACGCCGCCGGACCCGGCGCCGATCACGAACAAGTCGAAATCAAAAGACATTGTTATCCCCTCATGGTCATGGTTGGCCACGATTAGCATTCGTTGAATACGTCAATATAGTCACGACGCGTTCAGCTATGACATGTCGCCGCATCAATCATCTTCTTAAGTTGGGAAATTTCCAATTTCATTTCGATGTCGAAAATAATATTCTCTAGACGTTAGAATTTGTTCCCAAAATTTCATACTTTTTTCTCAATTTTTGGAAAAATTTTCTACAACGCCGAGATTTAGTACATGACTCTTGTCGAACTCCTGTCCGACGCGCATCTCTCCGTCACCGAATTGGCAGAACAGATCGGGCTCAGCGCTTATTCGGTTGTGCTATCTCGAGATAAGGTAGAAAAATTTTCCCCTGAACAGTCATTTCCGACAAATTTTTGGAAGCACTTTCTACTTTGACAACGATAAGCTTGCGATTCTTGGAGTTGCATTGTGGTTAGAACTATTCATGACTACACCAATCTTCCGGCAGACTGCTTCTTCGGATGCCATGCTCTGCTACCAGATCGAAAGCTCAGCCTATGAATGGGACGAGGCGGCCACATGGGAGAAGACCGCCACGAGGATCGCGCAATACCCCCATGGCTTTCTGATCATGGGGTTGGCGGGGAAAGTTATCGGTTTCATCAATAGCGGATGCGCGCACGAAGTCGTGATGTCCGACGAATCCTTTAAGGAACTGGTCGGGCACGACCCACAGGCGCCTAACGTGGTGATCATGTCGGTGGTGATCGACCCGGCCCATCAGGGCAAGGGATATTCGACGTCGATGATGTGTACTTTCGTCGAGCAAATGAGACGGATGAGCAAGAAGACCATCCTCCTAATATGCAAGGACCGGCATGTCGAATTGTATAAACGGCTCGGATACCGCTACGTCAAGCCTTCGGACTCCGAGCACAGCGGGATGGCTTGGCACGAAATGGAGATAGAACTCTAAGGCATTGGTTGCGCATGAGATGCGTGCTAGCCAGTACGGCACTCGACTCAGAGTGACGGGTGTGCTTCACGAGTGTTCGGCTCTTCACGTCGCTCTATGCACCGCATCCCGGTGCAAGTTTCATCACGATCCCTGCGGAAAAATACGGTTCAACCATTCTCATTTAGATATAGAAATTTCAAGAAGGAGTGTAGAAATGATCGAAAAAATCATTACAGAAAAAGCGCCAAGCGCAATTGGTCCTTATTCGCAAGCCGTTAAGGTTGGAACACTTCTATTTGTGTCTGGCCAGATTCCGATCGATCCAGCTACAGGAGATTTCGTGTCTGACGATCCGGCCCTCCAAGCTCAGCAGTGCATCCGTAACATCGAAGCGATTGCGCATCAAGCAGGCACCAGTCTCATAAAAACGGTGAAGACTACCGTCTTGTTAACCGACCTTGGCAATTTCGGGCGTGTGAATGACGTTTACGCAAATTTCTTCAAAGAGCCATTTCCAGCACGGGCCTGCTATGAAGTGAACGCTCTTCCGAAGGGCGCCCAAATCGAAATCGAAGCTGTAATTTCACTCGATTAAATACATGGCATTGTATTTAATCGAGCTTACGACGCTAAAGATCGGAATCAAACTGCCTTGCATGTTCCGGAGAGCTGAACACAGCAGGTGCAGGCCCTCGACCACTTCCAGGTGTTCGGCACCGGGGCGGCAGCCTCAGGCACGGATATTGGATTGATGCAGTTCAACACATCCATGACAGAGACGCCCATGACCTCCACCGATGCCTTGCAGATCGAGCATTTCTTCGACGAGGACACCTCCACCTTCAGCTACATCGTGCTCGACCCGCTAAGCCGCAAGTGTGCCGTCATCGACAGCGTGCTGGGCTACGACCCGAAGTCCGGCCGCACCTCGCACGCAGGAGCCGACCGGCTGATCCAGCGCGTTCGGGCCTTGGGCGCCAGCTTGCAATGGATCCTAGAGACACACGTGCATGCCGATCACCTGAGCGCAGCACCCTATCTCAAGTCTCGCCTGGGCGGACGCACTGGCATCGGGGCGCACATCCGGACCGTGCAGAACTCCTTCGGCGGCCTGTTCAATGCCGGGGATATCTTCGCCCGCGACGGTCGGCAGTTCGATCATCTGTTTGCCGATGGCGAGCGCTTCTCACTTGGCGGCCTGGTGTTCCGGGCGCTACACACGCCCGGACACACTCCGGCCTGCATGACCTACGTCGTGGGCACTAACGAGCAAGCCGACGCGCCGGCCGCCGCCTTCGTTGGCGACACTCTGTTTATGCCTGACTACGGCACTGCGCGCTGCGACTTCCCCGGCGGCGATGCGCGTACGCTGTACCGGTCCATCCGCCGAGTTCTGGCGTTGCCACTGGAAACAGTGCTCTACATGTGTCACGACTACGGGCCGGGCGGACGCGCATTGTCTTGGACAACCACCGTGGCAGACCAGCGCCACAGCAACATTCACGTGCGCGACGGCATCACCGAAGACGAATTTGTTGCCATGCGGCAAGCGCGCGACGCCACGCTACCCATGCCAGTGCTGCTCCTGCCCTCGGTACAAGTGAACATGCGCGCGGGCGAGCTCCCGGCGCCCGAATCCAATGGCGTGCGCTACCTCAAGATTCCCGTCGACGTCCTGTAACTGCATGTTCTCGTTCCACCAATAACCACATCCTAAGAGGACACCCATGGACATTCGCTCCCTGAGCAGCGAACTGGCCGTCGGCCCGCAGATCGTCGCCGGCGATATCGCTGCCCTCGCTGCCGCCGGCTACCGCTCGCTGGTATGCAACCGGCCCGACGGCGAGGCGCCGGACCAGCCCGGCTTTCGCGAGATTGAGCACGCCGCGCAGGCAATGGGCATGCTGGTGCGCCACCTGCCGGTCGAGTCCGGCAAGGTAAGCGATGCGCAGGCTAAGGCCTTCGGAGAACTATTGGCCGAAGTGCCCCGGCCCGTCTTCGCCTACTGCCGCACCGGTACCCGCTCGGCCACGCTGTGGGCGCTGAGCCAAGCCGGCCGCCAGCCGCTGCCCGCCATCCTGGAAGCCGCGCGCGGCGCCGGCTATGACCTGCACGGAGTGGCCCGCCGCATCGCCAATGGCGGACGTACGCCGCCGCAGGCGGCGGACGCCGAGCACGACATTGTTATAGTCGGTGCCGGCGCCGCAGGCATCGCCGTCGCTGCCAGCTTGCTGGCGCGCCGGCCGGGTCTGGACATCGCTGTCATCGACCCGGCTGACGTGCACTACTACCAGCCTGGCTGGACGTTGGTAGGCGCGGGCGTCTTCCAGCCGGCGCACACCGCGCGAACCATGGCCAGCGTACTGCCGCGCGGTGTCAAGTGGATCAAGGCGGCCGTAGCCGCCTTCGAGCCAGAGCGGGACGCAGTCGTGCTCGACGGCTGCCGCGTGGTCAAGTACCGGCAGCTTGTCGTCTGCCCAGGGCTCAAGCTCGACTGGAACGGCATCGAGGGCTTGGCCGACACCCTGGGCCGCAATTGCGTGACCTCCAACTACCGCTACGACCTTGCTCCGTACACCTGGAAACTGGTACAGAACCTGAAGGGCGGGCGCGCCGTGTTCACCCAGCCCCCCATGCCCATCAAGTGCGCGGGCGCCCCGCAGAAGGCGATGTACCTTTCGGCCGACCACTGGCGCCGCCGGGGTGTGCTTGAGGGCGTGGATATCCAGTTCTGCAACGCCGGCGCGGTGCTTTTCGGCGTGGCCGATTACGTGCCGGCGCTGATGGAGTATGTCAACGCCTATGGCATCCACCTGCAGTTCGGCCACCAGCTCGCCGCCGTGGATGGCCCTGCGCGCAAGGCCACCTTCGTCCGCACCAACGCCAACGGCACCAAGGAGACGGTAGCGCTGCATTTCGACATGTTGCACGTCGTGCCGCCGCAGAAGGCACCAGATTTCGTGCGCGTGAGCCCGCTGGCCGACGCTGCCGGCTGGGTGGACGTGGACCCGGCTACGCTGCGCCACAAGACCCACGCCAACATCTTCGCCTTGGGCGACTGCACCAACACGGCCAATGCCAAGACCGCGGCAGCCGCGCGCAAGCAGGCACCGGTGGTGGCGCACAACCTCTTGGCCGCGCTAGGAGAGGCAAAGGGGGAAGCCCGCTACGATGGTTATGGGTCCTGCCCGCTGACGGTGGAGCGGGGCAAGATCGTGCTGGCCGAGTTCCTCTATGGCGGTAAGGTAGCGCCCTCGTTCCCGAAGTGGCTCATCGACGGCACGCGTCCTTCGACGCTGGCTTGGCTGCTCAAGGAGCGCATACTGCCGCCCGTCTACTGGGACGGTATGCTCAAGGGCCGGGAGTGGCTGGCGCAGCCGGTGCTGGCGGATGGGGCACACGCATGAAGGTCGCACGATGAGTGGCTTCGTCATCAGCTTGCTCATGGGCTCGACAGTGGGTGTTGTGCTCGCGCTCACCGGCGCGGGTGGAGGCATCCTAGCTGTGCCGCTCCTGGTCTTCGGCCTGCACATGAACTTGGTTCAGGCGGCCCCGGTTGGCCTCATTGCCGTCGGGCTAGCCTCCGCCATCGGCGCCGCGCTGGAGCTGCGCGAGGGCTTGGTGCGCTACCGCGCGGCAGCCATCATCGGGCTAGTGGGCATGGCCTGCGCGCCGTTGGGCGTGCAACTGGCGCACCGGCTACCGAATGCGCCGCTGACGCTCGCCTTCTCAGGTGTGCTGGCCTGGGTGGCGCTGCGCGTTTGGCGGCAATCGCGCGCACAAGTAACGCCCCCCGGGCACAAGCCCTCTGCCGTCCTGGTCTGCCAGCTCGACCCGGCGCGTGGTCGCCTAGCACTGCTCCCACCCTGCGTCCTCGCACTGGCCGGCACGGGCGCGCTCTCGGGCCTGCTTAGCGGCCTGCTGGGCGTGGGTGGGGGTTTCGTCATCGTGCCCATGATGGGTGCCATCAGCAACGTGCCCATGCGCAGCATCATCGCCACCTCGCTAGCAGTGATCGCGCTGGTGTCGGTGGGTGGTGTGGCCGGTGCTGCCTCGCAGGGCGCCGTCGAATGGGCCGTAGCGCTGCCCTTCGCAGCCGGCGCCGCCGCGGCCCTGCTGGCCGGCCGGCGGCTCGGTGCACGACTGGCTGGCGCGCGGCTGCAGCAGGCATTCGCCCTGACTGCCGGCGCAGTGGCAGTGCTGCTATTGCTGCGCGTACTGGGTGTGCTGCACTTGTAAAGAACAATTGAGCGCCTCTGCTTGTAACGCTAAAGCGCTTTTGCTTGGCCATAGGCTTACGGGCGGGCGCGCAATGTTCTTCTCATACAAGTAATGCGCTTCGAGCAGCCGATGTCATAGCACCTCTTGCGTGCACTCTCCACCGGCAGCACCCCATATCTCAAAGAGCACTTCTACTGTACACGGTAGAAATCAGCATCTGACCTGGTCGCTGTTCGATCACCGGTTGCCGACCAGCGTGCACGCGGTTTCCTGCTGGGCGCCACGGCTGGCCGCACCACCTTGGGCGGCGAAGGTCTCCAGCATCAGGATGGCAACAGCTTACTACAGGCTTTGACGATTCCGAATTGCCGCACTAACGATCCCTGCTTCGCAGGCGAATTTACGGTGATTGTTCGATCACGGCATGCGCCAGATGCTGGAACAGCAGGAAGACGTGTTTTATTACGTCACGTTGATGAATGAAAACTATGCTCAGCCTTCACGGCCCTCCGGCGTGGAGTCCGACATCATCAAAGGCATGTACCGGTTTGCCTCCTTCACGCCGCACAACGCAAGCACCAAAGTATCTGCTCTGTTCGGGCGCCATCCTGTGCGAGGTGCTCACTGCCACCGAATTGCTGCTAAACGACTGGTAAATCAAATCCGAAGTCTGAAGAACCACCAGTCTCAGCGGGCTTGTGCGCGAAGCAAGGGAAGTCGAGCGTTGGAACTGGTTGAACCCAGAGCAAGCCGTCTCGATACAGCCATGTGCAGCAGTGCCTGAGTGGCGATGCCCCGATCATCGCAGCGATCGACTATGTACGGGCTTGGCCACAACTGGTTGCCCGCCACGTGCGAGCTCCTTTCATTACGCTCGGCACCGATGGTTTAGACCGCAGCGACACCCGCCGTGCCTTGCGCAGCTTCTTCGAAGTCGAGTGTTACCAGATCGTGCTTACAGCCCTTAGCGCCTTGCGTGAACAGAGCTTGGCCGATGCGTCCATCGGTTGTAGAGGCGATGAAACCCTAAGGCACGAGGACCGATCAGCGTGCAGCAAGGGGGATGCCGAGGGAACGATAGAAAAACTTTCTACACAGCGGAAATTTTTTAGATATTTATTCCAAAAAAACGATATAGATCAAAAATTTATGAAAACATCTTTCTCGCTATTATCGATATAGTTTTCTCACACGTGCCGGTAATAAACGGACATCGAGCGCTCGATTCCTAACCATTCGCATGAGGAAACGTTTATGCAGAATCTCAAGGTTCGCATGGAAACACTCCTGGCCCATAGCGGTCGGGAAGAGAGAAAGTTGGGTGGTACGGTAAATACGCCAGTTTATCGTGCTTCCACATTGCTATTCCCCACAGTCGATGCCCTCCATTCTGTACATGGGACATTCCATACCTACGGACGACATGGAAACCCCACCACGCGCGCGCTAGAGTCGGCACTATGCGATCTGGAAGGCGCCTATGGTGCCATGCTGACGCCAAGCGGCCTGTCTGCGCTGACCTGTGCTTTGCTTGCCACGCTCAAGCCGGGCGACCACCTGCTGATGACCGATTCGGTCTACGACCCGACCCGTACCTTCTGCGACGAAACGCTCAAGCGCATGGGCGTCGAAACCACCTATTACGACCCGCTGATCGGCGCCGATATCCGTGCATTGATGCGTCCGAATACCCGGGTGGTTTTTGTCGAGTCACCAGGCTCCCTCACCTTTGAAATGCAGGATATCCCCACCATCAGCCAAGTGGCGCATGAACACGGGGCCTTAGTGATGCTCGACAACACTTGGGGCACACCGATCCATTTCGCCTCGTTCAAGCACGGGGTGGACGTGTCGATCCACGCCGCCACCAAGTACATCGTCGGGCACTCCGATGTATTGATGGGAGTAATCCTTACTACCGAGGCGCTCTACCCGCGCATCCGCGGTTTCTACAGACAGTTGGGCCTGACCGTCAGCGCCGATGATGCCTACTTGGCGCTGCGTGGCCTGCGCACGCTGTCGGCCCGGCTCGAACGTCACCAACACAATGCGCGCCAAGTGGCCGAATGGCTGGCCACCCAGCCCGAGGTGGAAAAGGTACTCTACCCGGCACTCTCCGGCGCGCCCGGCCACGCTATTTGGCGGCGCGACTTCACCGGAGCCTGCGGTCTATTCGCCATCCAGCTCGAGCCGATGCCGCAGCAGGCCATCGCCGCCATGCTCGACGGCATGAAGCTGTTCGGCATGGGCTTCAGCTGGGGCGGGTTCGAAAGCCTGATCCTGCTCACCGACCCAAGCAAAAGCCGCACCGCTAAGCCATGGCAAGGCAAAGGTCCGCTGGTACGCCTGCATATCGGACTCGAACACCCTGAAGACTTGATCACCGACCTCGATGCCGGCTTCGATCGGCTACGCAGTGTGGTTGACGCCACTTACTCCTAATTAGAACGGGCCAAGCAGGCCCGCCCAAGACCGGCCGGCTAGGCCGGCACCCTCATTACAAAGGAGATCACGCATGAAAAAAAGCCAACAGTCGAAGCGCCATTACGCCATCGCCCTAGCCGCTATGCTGGCTGCAGCCAGCCTGCCGGCCCTGGCAGACCAACTGGCCGACATCAAGCACAAGGGCGAGCTCGTGTGCGGCGTGCTCGGCACCGACGAGCCGTTCAGCTTCATCAAGGATCAATCGACGCGAGAGGTCGTCGGCTACGACGTGGACATGTGCAATTCCGTGGCCAAGAGCTTGGGCGTGAAGCCGGTGGTGCACCAGCTGGCAGGGACCGCGCGCATCCCGGAGCTGCAGCAAGGCCGCGTAGACCTGCTGGCCGCTTCGCTCACTCACAACCATGAACGCGAGGAGCAGATTGACTTCTCGCTCTCCACTTTCATCACCGGCCAGAAGGTGATGGTCAAGAAGACAAGCGGCATCACCCAACTGGGGCAGTTGGCCGACAAGAAAATCCTGACGGTCAAAGGCTCCACTATGGAGCAGAACATCAAGAAGGCCTTGCCGACGGCACAGATTGTTTCGTTCGACAACAACCCGCAGGCCTTCTTGGCCCTGCAGCAAGGCAAGGGTATCGGCTATGTCAACGACGAGACCTCGCTGCTCAACAACTATTCCAAGCTCGGCAGCGCCACCAAGGACTACGTGATCCTGCCGCAGAACCTGTCGTCCGAACACCTCGCGCTTGGCATCAAGAAGGGCGAGCCAGCCTTCCGCGAGCAGGTCAACCAGGTGCTGCGCAATCTGGAAGCCTCCGGGCAAGCCGACAAACTGTTCGCGAAGTGGTTCGGCCCGGCCACCAAAATGCACTTCGAGCATCGCGGCTTCAAGATCGAGACCGACAAGATCGACTAACTCAACAGGAGCGCCCGGCCCGCGCCGGGCGCAGCGACAGGCCATGAATGCATTCAATCTCTCCATGCTGTTGTCCGGCCAGTATCACGATTGGCTCCTCAACGGCTTGCTGCTCTCGGTCAAACTCGCCCTGCTGTCGTTGGCCTTGGCCTTGCCGCTGGCGCTGCTCATCGCCGTGCTGCGGCTTTCTCCCATCACGCCGCTGCGTGCCGCTGCCGTGGCCTATGTCGAGGGTATTCGCAACGTGCCGCTGCTGGCGCACATGTTGTTCTGGTACTTCGGCGCACCGGAATTCCTTCCGGAACGGGTTAAGGCCTGGCTGTACGAAGGCAATGTCGAGGCCGCCAGCGCCGTGATTGCACTGGTGCTCTACACCGCCGCCTACATGTCGGAAGACATCCGCAGTGGACTGCGTTCGATTCCGAAAGAACAGATGGAAGCCAGTCGCGCGATTGGTTTCAGCTTTCTCGAATCGATGCGGCTGGTGATTCTGCCGCAATCGCTGCGCGTCACGGTGCCGCCATTGATCAGCCAGACGCTCAACCTGTGGAAGAACACCAGTATCGCCATGGTGATCGGTGTGGGCGAACTGATGTATCAGGCACAGCAGGTAGAAAGCGCGTCATTCAGGAGTTACGAGGCGTTCGCTTTCGCCACGGCAGGCTATCTGGGCATTTCCATCCTGATCACGCTGCTGTCCAGCTGGTACCAGCAGTGCTACCCCGTACGGAGTGCCTGACATGCTTGAGATCCTCAAAACTTATGGGGTGTTCTACCTCATCGGCCAGTATCCGAATGGCCCGCTCGGCGGCCTGACGCTCACGCTGCTGCTTGCCGCACTGGCCCTGCTGCTGGCCCTGCCCGTTGGCCTGCTGTTGGCATTGTGCCGCATCAGCCCGTTCCCCATCCTGCGTTGGCCGGTGACGGTGCTGGTCTATGTGGTGCGCGGAACGCCGCTGCTGATGGTGATCTTCTGGGCCTACTTTCTGCTGCCTTCGCTGACTGGTCATAAAACCGACCAGTTCAGCACCATGCTGACGGCGCTGGTGATATTCGACGGCGCCTATTTGGCCGAGATCATCCGTTCCGGCATCCAGAGCCTGCCGCGCGGGCAGATGGAAAGCGCCCGTTCGCTCGGCTTGTCCTACCTGCAGGCGATGGGGCTGGTGATCCTGCCGCAGGCGCTGCGCAACATGCTGCCGTCGCTGGTCAACCAGTTCGTCTCGACCATCAAGGAAACCTCGCTCGGCTACATCATCAGCCTGTCCGAAATCTCGTTCGTGGCGGGACAAATCAATACCCAGCTGATGACTAGGCCTGCCGAGGTTTACCTGTTGCTCGGCCTGACCTACTTCTTGATGTGCTTTGCTCTGTCTCACTGCGCCTTCTGGCTCGAACGACAGCTCGCTTTCCATACCGTAAAGGTGTAAGCCCATGATCACTCTGGAAAACGTGAACAAATGGTATGGCGACTACCATGCCCTCAACGACGTCAGCGAAACCGTCGCCAAAGGCGAAGTCGTGGTGGTGTGCGGTCCGTCCGGTTCGGGCAAGTCGACCATGATCCGTACCCTCAACCGGCTCGAGCCGATCCAGAGCGGGCGCATTCTGATCGACGGCCAGGACACCCACGCCCCCAACGTCTGCGTGGACACGCTCAGGAGCCGCATCGGCTTCGTGTTCCAGCAGTTCAACCTGTTCCCGCATCTAACCGTGCAGCAGAACTGCACGCTGGCTCCTACACGCCTGCTCAAGCAGAGCAAGGTGGAGGCACGCGAGCGGGCGCTCGCGCTGCTAGAGCGCGTCGGATTGGCGCACAAGGCGGATGCCTACCCGGCGCAACTCTCCGGCGGCCAACAGCAGCGCGTGGCGATCGCGCGCGCCCTGGCCATGAACCCCCCAGTGATGCTGTTCGATGAGCCGACCTCGGCTCTCGACCCGGAGATGGTGGGCGAAGTCCTTCAGGCGATGAAGGGCTTGGCCCGCGACGGCATGACCATGGTGTGCGTCACGCACGAAATGGGCTTTGCGCGCGAAGTGGCAGATCGGGTCATTTTCATGGATCAGGGCAAGGTGCTGGAGCGGGCAAAACCGGAGAGCTTCTTCCGCCAGCCCGAGCATCCTCGTGCGCAGCGCTTCCTGGCGGACATCCGTTCTCCTTGGGCCGCAGCAGTCTAACGCCGCACTCCATCAACCCTGCCTGGTGTGTTGAGGACAGGCAGGGTTCGCCTTCAGCCGACAACCATGGAGAACCTCGTGGACACTTTGATCAACCATAAACCACGCGTCCGTTTGAACCATGCGCCAACCCCACTCGAACCCTTGCCCCGTCTGACCAAACTGCTTGGCGGCCCGCAGCTGTATATCAAGCGGGATGATTGTTCGGGCCTGGCCACCGGCGGCAACAAGGCACGCAAACTCGAATTCCTGCTCGGCGAGGCCTTGGCACAGCAGGCAACGGAGGTCGTCACGGTTGGCGCTCTCCAATCAAACCATGTACGGCAAACGGCTGCCGCTGCGGCCAAAGTGGGCCTCCCCTGTATCGCCTTGCTGGAAGACAAGGTGGATATCGGTACCGCGGCTTACCAGCACAACGGCAATATGTTGCTCGATGAACTCCTTGGGGCAAAGGTGCTGCGCTATCCGCGCGGCACGAACATGGCAGAGCAACTCACCAGAACCTGCGACAACCTGCGCCATCGTGGGCGGCGGCCCTATGCGGTTCCAATGGGAGGCTCGAGCGCCACAGGCAATCTTGGTTATATGGCTTGTGCGCAGGAGCTGGCGCAGCAGGCAGAAGAGATGGGGATCCCGATCAGCAATATTGTACTTGCGACCGGTAGCGGCGGCACCCATGCCGGCTTGCAGGCGGGGATGCTGGCCCTTGACCTGCCTGTCGAAGTCATTGGCATTAACATCATGAATGAAGTGGCAGCACAGTCTGCCATGGTATGGCGGCAAGTGCAGGCCACCCTGGCTGAAGCGGGTGTTACAAGACCGTTCGAACAAGGAGAGTTGAAGCTGGTTGGCGGTTACATTGGAGATGGTTATGGCTTGCCGACCGCCATGGGGATCGAAGCGATCCATTTGCTGGCGCATCTCGAGGCCGTGCTGCTGGACCCGGTGTACACAGGCAAAGCAATGAGCGGTTTGATCGACATGGCCAAGCACGGGCATTGGACCAGCGCCGACCATGTGGTGTTTCTGCATACCGGAGGGCAGGCCGGATTATTTGCTTATGCTGACCAATTATCGGCAGTAGCCTCTTCTGTGATGCCGGGAATGGAAATGATCAACTGACATTCCAAAAACACTTGGGTGGGCCAAGGCCCACTCTGTAATTACATCAAATGATCCAGGGGTAATGCGGTGGTGTGCTTTACGACCTCCATGGCAAACCCGGCGCTGACATCTAGCAGGTCCACCACCTTGATCAATTTCTTATAAACCGTGTCATAGCCTGCGATGTCAGGAACGACAATTTTAAGCATGTAATCGATATCGCCGGTCATGCGATAAATTTCCACGATTTCATTTATCGCCCGACTGCCATGAATAAACCGCTGTGTCCACTCTTCATTGTGATGGCGGGTGCGAATGGTGACATATACAGTCAAACCAAGCTTGAGCTTCTCGGCATTGCAAAGGACCACTTCCTTCTCGATGATTCCCTCTTCCCGCAAGCGTTGGACACGACGCCAGCAGGGCGTGGATGAAAGATTGACTGCTTGTGCCAGATCGGCAAGTGGCAGAGAAGCATTATTTTGCAATAACGAGAGAATCTGAAGGTCTTTATTGTCCATGCATTATCCGTCTATTTTGCGGCCTGCAACTTTTTGGCGTTGTTGCATAATTAGAGCGTAGGCGAAACTACCCAAAACCGAGATGAATTTCAGGAAAATTCCGCCGAAATCGGTAGCCCCAGTCTGTTGAAGGTGTTCAAAATAACGCAGCGCACATGGGCCTCCGCCGCCTGACGCTCCTGACGACGAGCTGCTAGTCGCTCACCCAATAACTTGAAACGCATCATGGTCGTTTCGACCAAACTGTGCCGATAAGCACCGTCTCCCCCTAACTGGCCAGTTGCTCGTCGGGGGCGAGCTGGGGCAGCAACGCTTCCGCCTGGTCTACATCACCTTGACGATGGTCTGTCATTTCTACCGCGCGAATATCCAGGGTCTCCACATCGATGGCCTGATGCACCTTCCGCCAGGCGCGGCGGTACTCAGCACCATGTTTTTTGACCTTCCATTCACCCTCGACACAGATTTTTAGCCCAGTGCTGTCTAGCAGCAGGGGTAAGGGCTCTACCCGACGACGAACAGGAATGTAGACGGTTAATGCAGCTTGTCGACGACTGACAGTACTGAAGCAGGGCACCGGCCAGTCCAGCCCCATAGTTTCAGTACGCTACAGACCAGCCGCGGGTTTGCCGGAGTGCGAGTATGAATAAGACTTTCATGGTCAACACTGCCTGTATGCCTGCATCGGTATAGACCGTTGGCACTTGGGCGCACATTACCCAACTAGGACACGTCTAGCGACATCCTGACTGCAAGATTGGCTTGGTTCTGCAGGCTGCAGTTGTTCTCTGGCCAGTTGATGGTGTGATAGTGAGTCTTGTAGGGATTCATGCCGGCAATCTACCAAGTCCATCCAGCTAACTTTCGGGGGTTATGCAACGCTATCAGTTGATAGTCTTATATTTGGGAGGGAGGGGCTTTCTCATGCCGACATTCTACCCAGCAGAGGCAGCTCGACGATTTTTGTAAAAAGAGCCTTCTCACCGTAAATCAGCAATTGGTGCATAAATCACGATATTGGAATTTTTGCATAAAGATATTGAAAAATGCGTGGTGCTTACCAAGCAAGGTCACAGTCGGGGCCTCCCTAGGAAGGCCTCGACTGTGACAAGTTGGGTTGTTGTCAGCTGGAACGCGCAACCCCGTACTGCGATGACAGATATCGCCGGATATGGTCGGGCGAATCAATAAAACAAGTCTGGTTGTGTGAGCGAATCTCCACACCGTCATCTAGCGGCACCCGCCCGGCACCAAGTACCAGAACGGGGGCGGATTGATTCGCTTCGCCGATCAGCTCAATAATTGCAGAACGAGGCCGGGGCGCATCGATGTATTCGACATCGATTTCACTGCGCAACTGCGGGAAGAAACTCAGCAAGCCTTCAACAGCAACGGAATCGCTACAATAGAACGGACCTTCCGATTCTTTGAAAAAACCGGGACGAAGCATCAATAGTTTGTCTTTCACTTTCTCTACCTCTCTTCGAGTTGAAATTGTTTGGAGACACACATCCCTTGCCGAACGCGAATCTCAGTTCATATGCTACGCAGTGGGAGTTGAGCGCACGAGTGGCACAAATGACAACTTACATAAAGATCATGCCAAATTAAGGGGGTGACCATAATTAAAACCCGCACACCTGCAAAAGGCGTCGCAGAGCACTCACGACCAGCGCTCAGGAAACTTGCGAGACGCCAAGTAGATAGTGCAAGATCCGCCTGTGGCATCAATGAATACCTCCGTCCATATCGTGCCAAGATGAAATCACAATCTCATGTAGATGCGGGGCTGGTAGCCGTCATCGTGTATGACGGCCTGAGCCTCTTTGAATACGGGTGCGCCGTTGAAGTCTTCGGCCTGCCAAGACCGGAAATGGGGAATAACTGGTATCGCTTCGCGACCTGTGCGGCCGAACCTGGCATGTTGCGAGGGTCGGGCGGCATTCAAGTGCAGCCTGATGGTGGTCTTGAACTTCTCGCCAAAGCAAAAACCATCATTGTTCCTGGGTGGCGCGGTATCGAAGCCACCGTCCCAACGGAACTTTGCCACGCATTGAGAAAGGCGAACCAGCGTGGGGCCCGCGTCATGTCAATCTGCACGGGTGCATTTGTATTGGCTGCAGCAGGTTTGCTCGATGGAAAGCATGCGACTACGCATTGGCGTCATGCGGCAGCACTCGCTGCGCAGTATCCAGAAGTACGGGTTGAAACGGATATGCTTTATGTCGATGCCGGCAATGTCCTCACTTCTGCTGGAAGTGCCGCAGGAATCGATTTGTGCCTCTACCTTATTCGTCGCGATCTTGGCCCTCGCGCAGCAAATCATGTCGCTCGTCGACTTGTCACGCCACCACACCGAGAAGGTGGGCAGGCGCAATATATCGACGAGCCGGTCTCAAAGCGCAGCGGCTCCTCGCTTGCCCCACTCTTGGACGCGGTGCGCGCAACCTTGGGCGAAGACTGGCCGATAGTAAGAATGGCTGCACGAACGGCCATGAGTGCCCGGACCTTCCAGCGGCATTTCGTCAGAGCGATGGGCATGCCGCCAGGGGAGTGGCTGCTAACGGAGCGCATGGCCAGAGCCAGGATTTTGCTCGAAGAGACGGACTTATCCATGGAAGAAATCTCTGTGCAAGTCGGATTTGTTGCTGCAGCCACGTTACGCAATCATTTCCGGACTAGGCTTGGAACTAGCCCCGGTGACTATAGACGGCGGTTCAAGGCATCCGGGACACGCTGATTCTGGTCGAATAACTTGGACGAAGAGTGGCGTTGTTAATGAAATGGACGCCCCACTCCGGTGGAAAAGACTCCTGGTCGAGATAGGTGTCGCATCCCGTACTCCCGTACGATCATTTGAGTAAACACATCTGGAAACTTGCCATTGCCCGTGAAGGTATGGGTATGCCTCTGCAAACAGCTTTATTGCAAAAAAGCAGAATCCACCTTCCTGCGCCAAGAAACCTTTCAAAAATTGCGCTCCCCTTAGAGCAATTTTGAAAGGTTTCTTGCTGCAATGAAGCAATAAATTTGATTTATGCAACAAAGCCAGACAGGAGCCTACAACTCTTTTTCCTATCCAGCGAAACGCATGAGGACGATAGCACCAAGGCTTATGTGCACCGTGTCACACACGCCATGGGGCTGATTCGTACCACCAGTGTCATGCATGAATCCAAAGTTCTCCGGGCTCACCCTAATGCTCGCGCTGGGATGAAAGCGTGAGTTCGACCGTGCAAGAAGCTGACATTCAGCCATTCAGTGCCACCACCGTCAACTACAGGCCACATTGCTGAAGTTGTCCGGGGGAGGCCAACGGCAACAATGGCCGATGACCGCTCAGTCGGAAGGGATATGTTGAGCGCCACCTCGGCCGAACAACAAACTGATCGCCTGTTGCCGTCAACCGTCAACCGTCAACACCAACGGAGAGTGCTAGAAGTTAGCCAACTTCACCGGGACGAACGCTCAGTCACACCGAGATTCACAGTTCAATGGCATCGCTGACAAACTGCAAGGATATGCGTCACTTCCAGACAAAGTGCAAAAAATTGGGTATCGCCAGGCTTGAAAATAGCTCACTCAAATGCCTGAATAGACCGATTTTCTGCAAAAGTATGGTTACCAGCGGATGCAAAAAAATGGTTCCTGTCTCACCTCACAGCCTGCCCCAACAATTGACGCGCTGATTTTTTGCTCCAAAAATGCTCCAACAGCCGAAATTTGTTGGGGCATTTTTCATGGCATCTATCTGCAAGCGCGGCGACCTCCAGTGGGCGGTTCGCGTCCGCCGTAAGGGCTTTCCTCTGCAGTAAACCCGGCGAACTGGAAAAGATCCTTGAGGCATCGGAGTCCGCCGACCTCAAAGCCATCGTACAGTTGGCCGTCGAGACGGCGATGAGGCGTGGCGAGATCGTTTCGTTGACCTGGTCAAGCTGTCCCAAAGGCAAGAAATACCTTCTGCTGTCCGAGACCAAAAATGGGGACGCACGCCAAGTCCCCTTGTCCAGCAAGGCCGTAGAACTTCTCTAAAGCACTGACCCGACGAGAAGATGGCCGCATCTTTGGACTGCGGGGAGACAGCATCACCCAGGCTTTCGAGCGGGCGCGCAGCAAGGCTAGGCGGGAGTACGTGAAAGCCAGCGAACAAGCAGGACTGGAAGCCGCCCCGGGCTTTCTTGAAGACCTCCGCTTCCATGACTTGCGACACGAGGCAACCATCCGCCTTTTCGAAAAAGGGCTCAACCCCATGGAAGCCGCCTTCGTAACCGGGCACAAGGACTTGCGGATGCTCAAGCGCTATACGCATTTGCAGGCAGAAGAACTGGCCAAACGACTAGGAGGGCTGGCGGCGACGGCACGGATCGGATTGAGCTATGAGCAGGTGGCTCTGGCGGACCATACGCCAACGCGGGAAGCAGAGTGCCGGGCTTACGCGGTCTACCGCGCCCCCTGAAGTGCGCGCCGCGATCCTCTGAACGTTCGGCACGCGCTCTGGGGGACAGAGGAGTCGGGATGAATCGGATGGAAACACGTTTTCTGGCGCTGTGGTCGCGCTGCGGCGGTATACA
>NZ_JBVMAE010000044.1:0-20331 GCF_055597485.1 Crenobacter sp. CS_VA4 | reverse complement strand
TGCGGTGGCTGCGGTGGCTGCGGTGGCTGCGGTGGCTGCGGTGGCTGCGGTGGCTGCGGTGGCTGCGGTGGCTGCGGCAACAGTCTCGCCCGCCAGTGTCGGCAGCGGAACTAATTTCGACAGCACCTGATCGTCGGCGAGCTTGGCGTCCAGCACGAGCGGCGTCGCAGGCGGGGTCGGTTCGGCCAACGTTGTCGACGTCTCTACTGCAGCCGTTGGAACGGTACTCACCGGCAACTCCCCGGCCACAGTCGGGTACGACGGGGTCGCACCGACTGTCGGCGTGGCAGGGGCACGGGGAGCCGGCAAGGAGCCCGGCCAGCCGGACGGCAGCATGACACGCGCCGGTTCGGGACGCGGCTTGGCCGAGGTGGTGGCGGCCGAGGACACCGTGCTTGGCATGGGGTTGGCCGAAGCCGGCAGCGGCGACTTGGCGATCGGGCTGCTTGGCTGGTAGAGCGGCGGGATCGGCGGCTCCACCTTGACCGGCTTGCTGACCGGGCTTGGGCGCGACGGGATCGGTGCCAGCACCACCTGCGGCAGCGGCTTCTTCTTGGCACTGGCCGCTTCACGGCTGAGGCGTTCCTGGTGGATTTCCTGCACCCGGGCACGCACCGATTCGGGCTCGATCAACGGCAACGGTGCGGCCTTGCTATCGCGGCCGACCACATCGTGGCGGCGTTCGGCCTGGCGGCGGCGGTAACCGTCGCGCAGATTGTCTTGCACGTCGGATAGCCCGATCACCGGCAGGTCGGCCACCGGGTCGCGTAGCGGTACCGAGCGGTCGCGCGGCGGTTCGCGGCGGCGCGGCAGCTCGATGCGTCTCTCCGGCGGCGGGGCCGCCGCGCGCACCGCCTGCGGTGCAGCGGTATGGGTCGCCGGCTTGACCGAAGACGCCTGCGGGCGCTCGGCCGACGGCTGTTCAAGCGGCCGCGGGGTCGATATGGGAAGCGGCCGCTGCGGTGCCGCGGCCAGGGGCCGCGCCGGGGCAGCCGGCTGCGGCGGCGTTGCCTGACGCGGGCTCCAGTCGAGCTCGGGCTCGACTCGCGCTGCCGTGGGCCGTGCCAGGGCCTCGCCCTGCAGCTCGGCCGCACGCCGTTTCGGCAGATAGCGGCGCCCGCGCTCCAGCCAATCGGACATGGAACGCTCCAGCGCTTCCCGCCGTGCCGACGCACTGTGCACGGCGCCGGACTCGGCCTCCTCGACGGGTCCATCGGGCTTTTCGTTGAACGGCAGCGGGAGCCGGCCGTCCTCGAAGAAATAGACCCGCCAGCGCTCCAACCACTCGGGCAGAGGTCGCCCGCTACGCTTGAACCACACCACGCCACCGGCGGCGGCGGCCAGCAACAGCACCATCAGGACAAAAACAGCCAACTCGGTTCCCAATCCAGAAAAATCCGTCACACAACCCGCATCCGGCCCGGGGGCAACTGGCATAGCACCACTCAAGCCGGAAACCGACAAGGGTAACAGCGTCTCCGCGTCATGCAAGCCTTCCCTGCCCTACTCCGCCCTGAAATTGGGTCGTCATCGGAATGACATCGGCCGGTTTCGGCCAAGCGTTGTGGTCGCCGCATGAAAAAACCCCGCCGATTTCGGCGGGGTTGGTCGAGCGATACCAGTCGGCGCTTACACCGACACGGTGTCGGCCACGTCCTTGAAGTCGTCGATCTTGTCGAAATTCAGGTACTGGTAGACTTCGGCGGACTGCTTGTTGATCACGCCGATGTCGGCCATGTACTCGTCCTTGCTCGGAATGCGGCCGAGCTTGGAGCAGATCGCCGCCAGTTCCGCCGAACCCAGGTACACATTGGTGTTTTTGCCCAGACGGTTCGGGAAGTTACGGGTCGAGGTCGACATCACCGTCGCGCCTTCGCGCACCTGCGCCTGGTTACCCATGCACAGCGAGCAGCCCGGCATCTCGGTGCGCGCACCGGCGGTGCCGAACACGCCGTAGTGACCTTCCTTGGTCAGCTGTTGCGCGTCCATCTTGGTCGGCGGAGCCACCCACAGTTTCACCGGGATGTCGCGCTTGCCCTCCAGCAGCTTGGACGCGGCACGGAAGTGACCGATGTTGGTCATGCACGAACCGATGAACACTTCGTCGATCTTGGCGCCGGCCACGTCGGACAGGGTCTTCACGTCGTCCGGGTCGTTCGGGCAGGCCACGATCGGCTCGTGGATGTCGGCCAAATCGATCTCGATCACGGCCGCGTATTCGGCGTCGGCATCCGGCTGCAGCAGCTCGCCGTTGGCGATCCACTCTTCCATCGACTTGATGCGGCGCTCCAGGGTACGGGCATCCTGGTAGCCTTCGGCGATCATCACCTTCATCAGGGTGATGTTCGACTTCATGTACTCGACGATCGGCGCCTTGTTCAGGTGCACGGTGCAGCCGGCGGCCGAACGCTCGGCCGACGCGTCGGACAGCTCGAACGCCTGCTCAACCTTCAGGTTCGGCAGACCTTCGATCTCGAGGATCTTGCCAGAGAACTCGTTCTTCTTGCCGGCCTTGGCCACGGTCAACAGGCCTTGCTTGATCGCGTAGAGCGGAATCGCGTTGACGAGGTCACGCAGGGTGACGCCCGGCTGCATCTCGCCTTTGAAGCGCACCAGCACCGACTCCGGCATGTCCAGCGGCATCACGCCGGTGGCGGCGGCAAAGGCCACCAGGCCCGAACCGGCCGGGAACGAGATACCGATCGGGAAGCGGGTGTGGCTGTCGCCGCCGGTGCCGACAGTATCCGGCAGCAGCAGACGGTTCAACCAGGAGTGGATCACGCCGTCGCCCGGGCGCAAGCTTACGCCGCCGCGGGTCGAGATGAACGCCGGCAGCTCCTTGTGGGTCTTCACGTCCACCGGTTTCGGGTAGGCGGCGGTGTGGCAGAACGACTGCATCACCAGATCGGCCGAGAAGCCCAGGCAGGCCAGGTCTTTCAGCTCGTCGCGGGTCATCGGGCCAGTGGTGTCCTGCGAGCCGACGGTGGTCATCTTCGGTTCGCAGTAGGTACCCGGGCGCACGCCCTGGCCTTCAGGCAGGCCACAGGCGCGGCCGACCATCTTCTGCGCCAGGCTAAAGCCCTTGGTCGATTCGGCCGGCGCTTGCGGCAGGCGGAATTCGGTCGACGCCGGAAGATTCAGCGCTTCGCGCGCCTTGCCGGTCAAGCCACGGCCGATGATCAGGTTGATACGGCCACCGGCGCGCACTTCGTCGAGGATCACGTCGGACTTCAGCGCGAATTCGGCGATCTGCTCACCGTTCTTCTCGATCTCGCCCTGGTACGGGTAGATGTCGACCACGTCGCCCATGTCGAGCTTGGACACGTCCACTTCGATCGGCAGCGCGCCGGAGTCTTCCTGGGTGTTGAAGAAGATCGGGGCGATCTTGCCGCCCAGACAGACGCCGCCGAAGCGCTTGTTCGGTACGAACGGGATGTCTTCGCCGGTCGCCCAGATCACGCTATTGGTCGCGGACTTGCGCGAGGAACCGGTGCCGACCACGTCGCCCACGTAGGCGACCAGGTGGCCTTTCTTCTTCAGGTCTTCGATGAACTGGATCGGGCCGCGCTTGCCGTCTTCTTCCGGGGTGATGCCCGGGCGCGCGTTCTTCAGCATCGCCAGATAATGCAGCGGAATATCCGGGCGGCTCCAGGCGTCCGGCGCCGGCGACAGGTCGTCGGTGTTGGTTTCGCCGGTCACCTTGAACACGGTCACGGTGATCTTCTCGGCCACTTCCGGGCGGCTGGTGAACCACTCGGCGTTGGCCCAGGACTCGACCACTTCACGGGCGAAGGCGTTGCCCTTCTCCATCTTCTCCTGCACATCGTGGAAGGAGTCGAACATCAGCAGGGTCTTTTTCAGGCCGTTGGCGGCGATCTGCGCCAGCGCGGCATCGTCGAGCAGGTCGATCAGCGGCTTGATGTTGTAACCGCCCACCATGGTGCCCAACAGCTCGGTGGCCTTCTCGCGCGAGATCAGCGGCGACGCGACGCTGCCTTCGGCCACGGCGGCCAGGAACGACGCCTTCACCTTGGCGGCATCGTCGACGCCCGGCGGCACGCGGTGGGTGATCAGCTCGACCAGGGTCTCGCCCTCGCCGGCCGGCGGGTTCTTCAACAGCTCGACCAGTTCTTCGGTCTGCTTGGCGGACAACGGGAGCGGTGGAATGCCGAGGGCGGCACGTTCTGCTACATGCTGGCGGTAGGCTTCAAGCACGGCTACATCCTCTCTGCTTTATATCAAGCGCGGAAACATCGGGTAATGGTACGGGCGGGACCCCAGCCAAACGGCAAACTGTCGACTGATCCACCGGCCGCACCCCCACGGGCATAGGGGGTGGCGTCAAGACGGCAACGGGTCTTGGCAGCGTCGCCATTTTACCGTCACTGCAGCCTTCTGGGAAGAACAACACGGCATCCTGATCGACCTTCTTGTCTCGCCGTGACCGTCAGGCGACGGCTCTCATACTAGGCCGGCACCGTCTATTTTTAGGAAAAGTGTCGACACTTTGATGAAAAACGAGGGTTGACGGCTCACCCGAAATCAAATCGCCACCACCCGTATCGGATAGCGACACTCGCCGGAATTCTCCCCCATAATGTCACTACGTTGGCCGAACCGGCGCACCGCCGGCCCGACCTGGCATCCACCCTATCCGGAGGAACCATGAGTCAGAACCCGTTCAACACCCTGTCCGCCCTGTCCGTGGGCGGCCGCGATTACTCCTATCACAGCCTCGGCAAGCTCGAAGAGCACGGCATCGGCCCGGTTTCCCGGCTGCCGGTGTCGATCCGCATCGTGCTCGAGTCGGTGCTGCGCAATTGCGACGGCAAGAAGGTCACCGAAGAGCATGTGCGCCAACTGGCCAACTGGGCGGCCACCGGCCCGCGCAGCGAGGAGATTCCGTTCATCGTCGCGCGCGTGGTGCTGCAGGACTTCACCGGCGTGCCGCTGTTGGCCGACCTCGCGGCGATGCGCAACGTCGCCGCCCGCCAGGGCAAGAACCCGAAGACCATCGAACCCTTGGTGCCGGTCGACCTGGTGGTCGACCACTCGGTGATGATCGACAAGTTCGGCACGCCGACCGCGCTACGCGAAAACATGGAGATCGAGTTCCAGCGCAACCGCGAGCGCTATCAATTCATGAAATGGGGCATGCAGGCGTTCGACACCTTCAAGGTGGTGCCGCCGGGCATCGGCATCGTCCACCAAGTCAACCTCGAATACCTGTTCCGCGGCGTGCAGCAGCGTGACGGCCTGCTGTTCCCCGACACCTTGGTCGGCACCGACAGCCACACCACGATGATCAACGGCGTCGGCGTGGTCGGCTGGGGCGTCGGCGGCATCGAGGCCGAGGCCGGCATGCTCGGCCAGCCGGTGTACTTCCTGACCCCGGACGTGGTCGGCGTCGAGCTGACCGGCAAACTCAACGAAGGCGTCACCGCCACCGATCTGGTGCTGACCATCACCGAGCTGCTGCGCCGCGAAAAGGTGGTCGGCAAGTTCGTCGAATTCTTCGGGCCGGGCACCGCCAGCCTGACCGTCACCGATCGCGCCACCATCGCCAATATGGCGCCCGAATACGGCGCGACGATGGGCTTCTTCCCGGTCGACGAGAAAACCATCACCTATATGCGCGACACCGGCCGCTCCGACGCCGACATCGCGCTGTTCGAAGCGTATTTCAAGGCACAGGACCTGTTCGGCGTGCCGGGCGCCGGCGACATCGACTACAGCAAGTCGCTGAAGCTCGATCTCTCCAGCATCGTGCCAAGCCTGGCCGGCCCAAAACGCCCGCAGGATCGCATCGCATTGCCGGACATGAAGACGAGCTTCGAATCGCTGTACTCGAAGCCAGTCAGTGAAAACGGCTTCGGCCGGCCGGCCGCCGAGCTGAACCGCCGCATCAAGACCACCCGTAGCGCCGGCGCGCAAAGCGACGACAACAGCCAGCAGCTGGAAGGCAACGGCCAGTCGCGCAACGTCGTGGAGATGGTCGACAACCGACCGACCTCCGACCACCTGGCGGCCAGCGCCAACGGCATCGACATCGGTAACGGCGACGTGCTGATCGCGGCGATCACCAGTTGCACCAACACCTCGAACCCGGGCGTGCTGCTCGCCGCCGGCCTGTTGGCGAAGAAGGCGGTCGAAAAAGGCCTGAAGGTGCATCCGCGGATCAAGACCAGCCTGGCGCCGGGCTCGCGGGTGGTGTCCGAATACCTGAAGAAGACCGGCCTGCAGCCCTACCTCGACCAGCTCGGCTTCAACGTCGCCGCCTACGGCTGCACCACCTGTATCGGCAACTCCGGCGACCTGGCGCCCGAATTCAACGACGCGATCACCCAGAACGAGCTGGTCTGCGCCGCGGTGCTGTCCGGCAACCGCAACTTCGAGGCGCGCATCCACCCCAATATCAAGGCCAACTTCCTCGCTTCGCCGCCGCTGGTGGTCGCATTCGCGCTGGCCGGCCGCGCCAACATCGACCTGACCCGCGAACCGCTCGGCACCGACACCAACGGCCTGCCGGTGTTCCTGAAGGAGATCTGGCCGACCTCGGACGAGGTCGCCAAGCTGCTGCCGGAGGCGTTCAACCCCGAGGCGTTCCGGCGCCTGTACGCCGACTTCACCCGCGACCACGACCTGTGGAACGCGATCACCGCGCCGCAGGGCCAGGTGTACGACTGGCCGAAGTCCACCTACATCGCCGAACCGCCGTTCTTCGAGGACTTCGCCGCGCAGCCGAAACCGGTCGAACCGATCACCGGCACCCGTGCGCTGCTGCTGCTCGGCGATTCGGTGACCACCGACCACATCTCGCCGGCCGGCTCGTTCAAGGACACCAGCTCGGCCGGTCAGTACCTGTTGGCCGAAGGCGTCGCGAAGCAGGACTTCAACAGCTACGGCAGCCGGCGCGGCAACCACGATGTGATGATCCGCGGCACCTTCGCCAACGTGCGGGTGAAAAACCTGATGCTACCGGCCAAGGACGACGGCAGCCGCGTCGAGGGCGGCTACACCCTGTTCGACGGCAAGCAGACCACCGTCTACGAAGCGGCGATGGAATACATCAAGCGCGGCGTCGGCACCATGGTGTTCGCCGGCGAGGAGTACGGCACCGGCTCCAGCCGCGACTGGGCGGCCAAGGGCACCCAGCTCCTCGGCGTGCGCGCGGTGGTGGCGAAGAGCTTCGAGCGTATCCACCGCAGCAACCTGGTCGGCATGGGCGTACTGCCCTTGCAGTTCAAGGGCAGCGATAGCTGGCAGAGCCTCGGCATCGACGGCTCCGAGACCTACGACATCGAGGGGGTCGGCGACAGCATGCAGCCGCAGGAGGAGCTGACGTTGCTGATCCACCGCACTGGCGGCAAGACCGACCGGGTGCCGGTGATCAGCCGCATCGACACGCCGATCGAGGTCGATTACTACCGTCACGGCGGCATCCTGCCGTTCGTACTGCGCGAGCTGTTGGCCAACGGCTGAGCCAGGGCAAGACGGTAACGACGGGCGCCACGCGGCGCCCGTTTTCGTTTCTGTCCGCAGACAACTTGACCGAGACGGCTGCCGGTTATAACGAGCGTGTGCCATGCTGAATACGTAGCATCGCCCCATACGACGGCCAGAGGATGAATTCGCACCCTGAAAGGAGTCATCCAATGAACGCAAAAACCACCCAATTCGGTATCGGCCTGCTGCTCAGCCTGATGTCCGCCTCGGCATTTGCCGTTGGCGCTGGCGTCGCTATCGGCGCTGACGCCGCCGGCCGGACCAACCATGTGCTGGACGGCATGCAGCAAAAAGCTCAACAACAGCAGCAACCCAAGGTCATCACCACCGACAGCCCAGAGGACAAGGCCACCGCCAAGATGCTGCAAGACAGCAATCCGACCGAAGAGCAACTGCAGCAGGCGCAGCCCAATCTGGACTCGAAGACCATCCCGGTCGGCAATCACAGTCGTCGAACGAGACGCTAACACGCTACCTGCGTACAATGGCCGCCCGATCTCGAAAGCCCGCCGTGACCAGCCCGTTCGCCCCTTTCCCCATCGTCTACCGCGACGAGCACCTGATCGCCATCCACAAGCCAGCCGGCCTGTTGGTGCACCGCACCGTGCTCGACCGCCACGAACGCTGGTTCGCGATCCAGCTGTTGCGCGACCAGATCGGCCAACGCGTCTACCCGGCGCATCGGCTCGACAAGGGAACGTCCGGCGTGCTGCTGTTCGGCCTGTCCAAAGACGCCGGCCGCGAGCTGTCGTGGGCGTTCGAACGCCAGGAGGTCGGCAAGCGCTACCTCGCCATCGTCCGCGGCCACCCTGCCGATCAGGGCGAGATCGACCACCCACTGTCGCGCCGTGTCGACGATCTGGAATGGATAGGCGAGAAGGTCAGCGGTGAGCCGCAGAGCGCCGTCACCCGCTACCGCACGCTGGCGCGCACCGAGCTGCCGTTCGCGGTCGACCGCTATCCGAGCAGCCGCTACGCGCTGGTCGAGCTGGAGCCGCTCACCGGTCGCCGCCACCAGTTGCGTCGCCACCTGAAGCACATCGCCCACCCGATCATCGGCGATGCGACGCATGGCAAGGGCATCCACAACCGCTTCTTCGCCGACCAGTTCGGCTGCCAACGCCTGCTGCTCGCCTGCGTAGAGATGCGCCTGACCCACCCGTTCACCGGCGAGGTGCTCACCCTCACCGCACCGCTGGCCGACGACTTCGCCGCACTGGTCGACCGGCTCGGCTGGCGCGACGCGATCGAACCGCGCTGGCTGCCACCGCCGGCAGGCTGAGCGGCCAGGCGGGCATCCCGTTATCATGGCGTATTGCCCCCCGACGGAATAATCATTCTATGCATCTGCTCGCCCTGTCCGGTAGCCTGCGCGCCGACTCGAGCAATACCGCGCTGCTGCGCGCCGCCGCTCACTGCCTGCCGCCCGCGACCACGCTGACGCTATACGACGGTGCGGCCGACCTGCCCGCCTTCAATCCCGACCTCGACGGCGAACCGGCGCTTGCTACGGTCGCCCGCTGGCGCCGGGCGCTGAGCGACGCGGACGGTGTACTGATCGCCTGCCCGGAATACGCGCACGGCGTACCCGGTGCGCTGAAGAACGCGCTCGACTGGGTGGTGGTCAGCGGCGAGCTGGTCGACAAGCCGGTGGCGCTGCTGCACGCCTCGCCGCGCGGCCAGCATGCCCGGGCGGCGCTCGCCGAAATCCTGACCACCATGTCGGCCCGACTGATCGATGCAGCAACATTGACCGTGCCGCTGCTCGGCAAGACGGCGGACGAAGCCACGGCCATCCTGGTCGCCCCCGGCACCAGCGCGGCACTACACCGCGCCTTGCAGCAGTTCACCCGCGCCATCGGCACACCCGCCGAGTCCTGAACCCCGCCGTTGGCCGAAATCGCGGCGGTTCGGCCCAGCTTGATCGGCAGGCGGCGGCGCAATCCGGTAAAATCGTCGGCAATCACATCGGATTCACCTCAATGCTCAGCTACCGCCATGCCTTCCACGCCGGCAACCACGCCGACGTGCTCAAACACCTGGTCGAGATCGCACTGCTGCGCTACCTCAACCAGAAAGACAAACCGTACTGGTATATCGACACCCACGCCGGCGCCGGCGTGTACTCGCTCGACTCCGAGTACGCCAGCAAGAACGCCGAGTACGAATCGGGCATCGCCCGGCTGTGGGATCGCACCGACCTGCCGACGCTGGTCGCCGACTACGTAGCCGTGGTGCGCCGCCTCAACCCGGACGGGGTGCTGAAGCTCTACCCCGGCTCGCCCTACTGCGCCGACCAGGTGCTGCGCGAGGACGACAAGCTGCGCCTGTTCGAATTGCACCCGACCGACAGCGTGCACCTGATCGACAACTTCCGTGGCCGCAGCAAGCGCGCCATCATCAAGGCCGAGGACGGCTTTGCCGGCATCAAGGCGTTTTTGCCGCCGGCGCCGCGCCGCTCGCTGACGCTGATCGACCCGCCGTACGAAGACAAGCGCGACTATCAGCACGTGGTCGACACGCTGAAAGACAGCCTGGAGCGCTTCGCCACCGGCACCTACGCGGTCTGGTACCCGATGCTGGCAAGGAAAGACGCGCGCGAACTGCCGGAAAGGCTGAAGAAGCTGCCGGCCAAGGGCTGGCTGAACGTCGCGCTGCAGGTGCAGTCGCCGTCGCAGGACGGCTTCGGCATGAACGGCAGCGGCATGTTCATCCTGAACCCGCCGTACACGCTGCACGAGGAGCTAAAGTCGGTGATGCCGTGGCTGACCAAGGTGCTGGCGCAGGACCGCAGCGCCAAATTCGTGCTGGAACAGCAGGCAAACTGAGCCGCTGCTTGGCCGAGCCGGCAGGACGTTCGGCCAAGGTTTGACGGTATAATGCCGCCGTATTGATCCGGGCTTTCGCCCACCACCCGATTCCGAGGACCGCATGAGCCGCATCGCACTCGCCCGCTATCTGACCGAAGCCCTGCAGCAGGGCCGCCTCGCCGACGCCGAGCTGGCCCGGCTGATCGAAACCGTTGCCGACGTCTGTGTCAGCATCTCGCACGACGTGGCGCAAGGCGCGCTGTCGGGCGTGCTCGGCGAAGCCGGCACCGGCAACGTGCAGGGCGAGCAGCAGAAGAAGCTCGACGTGATCGCCAACGACCGCCTGCTCGAGGGCTGCGAATGGACCGGCCTGCTCGCCGGCATGGGTTCCGAGGAAATGGACGACCCGTACCCGATCAAGGCCGAGTACCCGCTGGGCAAATACCTGCTGCTGTTCGACCCGCTCGACGGCTCGTCGAACATCGACGTCAACATCTCGGTCGGCACGATCTTCTCGATCCTGGAAAAGCACGGCGACGCACCGCTCACCGAAGCCGACTTCCTGCAGGCCGGCACCCGCCAGGCCGCCGCCGGCTACGTGCTGTACGGCCCGCAGACCATGCTGGTGCTGAGCTTCGGCCATGGCGTGGTCGGTTTCACCCTCGACGCCGACAGCGGTCGCTTCGTGCTGACCCACCCGGAGATCAAGGTGCCGGAAGCCACCCGCGAGTTCGCGATCAATATGTCCAACCAGCGCCATTGGGAAGCCCCGGTGCAGCGCTGGGTCAGCGAGATGCTGGCGGGCCTGACCGGCCCGCGCGGCAAGGACTTCAATATGCGCTGGGTGGCGTCGATGGTCGGCGAGGTGCACCGCATCCTGATGCGCGGCGGCGTGTTCAGCTACCCGCGCGACGCGCGCGAACCGGGCAAGGCCGGCAAGCTGCGCCTGATGTACGAAGCCAACCCGATGTCGTACCTGGTCGAACAGGCCGGCGGCGCGGCCACCAACGGCCGCGAGCGCATCCTCGACATCCAGCCTGAGCAACTGCACCAGCGCGTGGCGGTGTTCCTCGGCTCGAAAGAGGAAGTGGAGACCGTCACCGGCTACCACGGCTGATCGCCCCAGAAGCAGAAAAAATGCCAAGCGTCCTGCTTGGCATTTTTCATTTCTGGCGCCGCAGCGAGCGGCTCAGACCTTCTGCCGGTTCGCCAGCGTTACGCCGACCACCACCAGTACCGCGCCGAGCACCTGTTCCAGCGACAAGGCCTCGCCGAGAAACGCCCAGCTCATCAACAGCGTCAGCACCAGGCCGAGCGTGCCCACCGACGCGGTCCTTCCCGCGCCGAGCAGGCGGATCGCCTGGCTCAGGCACCAGACCGGCAAGGCGGTGGAGAACACGCCCATCGCCAGACCGATCAGGTACACCTGCCACGGCAGGTGCAGGATGCTCGCCAGCGGTTCGGCCAGCGCGAAATGCAGCACTACTGCCGCGCAGGCGACCAGGGTGCCGAGCGCCGCCATCCGGCTGGCGCCGATCCGGCCGACCACCTCGCCGGTGCCGATCAGGTAGAGCGCGTAGGTGAAGGTGCTCGCCAGCACCCAGCCGAGCCCCTTCCACGCGTCGGCGGCCAAGGTGCTGCCCGCCAGGTCGTGCGCAAACGCCAGTGCTACGCCCAGATACGACAGCAGCACCGCACCCCACACCCGCCCCGGGTAGCGCTTCTTCAGCAGCAGCGTAGAGAGCAGCAGCACCAGCGTCGGGTAGAGGAACAGCGTCATCCGCTCCAGCGCCGCCGAGATCGTCAACAGGCTGAAGAAGTCGAACAGGCTGGACAGGTAGTAGCCGAGCAGGCCGAGCACCAGGATCCAGCCCCAGTCACGGCGGCCCAGCTTGTCGGTGCCGCCGCTCTGCCGCGCCAGCAGCAGGAAAAACGGCGCGGCGAACAGCATACGCAGCGCCAGCAGCGCCTCGGCACCGACGCCGTAGCGGTAACCGGTCTTGATCAGGATCGCCTTGATCGAAAAACCGACCGCCGCGAGCAGCGCGAACAAGATGCCTTTGTGTTTGGCGAATGCAAAATGGCGGGGAACCCCGGCCGTGTTGGCAGAAACATCCATATTATTCTCCTCGTATGCCGAGATTATGGTAGCTTTTCATCAAGCAATGTTAGCCATTTTGCGTAGCTTACCTTCGCCGATTACGAAGCCTTTTCGATGCGTCTCGACTTTATCGACCTGAAGCTGTTCGCCTGCCTGGCCGATTGCGGCAGCCTGACACTGGCCGCCGAACGACAGGCCTTGGCGCTGTCCGCCGCCAGCCAGCGGCTGAAAAAACTGGAAACACTCTACGGAGTCGAGCTGGTCGAGCGCCGCGCCCGCGGCATCGAGCTGACCGCCGCCGGCCAGCTGTTCCTGCACCACGCCCGCCAATTGCTGCTCGCCGCCGAGCGGCTCAACGGTGAACTGGGCGACTACGCCCACGGTCTGCGCGGTGAAATCCGCCTGATGGCCAATACGGTAGCGTGCAACGAGTTCCTGCCGGTGCAGCTCGGCCGCTTTCTCGCCGCCACGCCACGCGTCGACGTGACGCTGCTCGAACGCCCCAGCCGCGACATCGTGCCGGCGATCGAGCACGACGAGGCCGACCTGGGCGTGATCGACGGCAGCACCGGCATCGGTACGCTGACCGTGCTGCCGTTTGCCCGCGACCGGCTGGTGCTGGTCGCCGCCGCCGGTCACCCGTTGGCCGGCGCCACGGAGCTGGCATTGGCCGACACGCTCGACCACGATTTCGTCGGCCTGCCCGGCACCAGCGCGATGCAGCGCCACGTCGAGAACATGGCCAGGCTGCACGGCCGGGTATTGCATCCGCGAGTGCGGGTGGCCAGCTTCGCCGCGCTGGCGACGCTCGCCGGGGCCGGGGCCGGCCTGGCGGTGCTGCCGGAACGCGCCGCACAACGCCTGGCCCCGCTGGAAAACCTGACAGTAATCGCGCTGAGCGACCGGTGGGCGATCCGCGAGATGAAACTGTGCTTCAAGTCGGCCGACGCGTTGTCGGCCCCGGCGCACGCGCTGCTCGACCTGCTGGCCCATGCCCACCCCGCCTAACCTACACTAGAGAGAATTTCCGACCGCCACCGCATGATGAACAAGACCCCGCTTTCGATGGACGACGCGCTGCGTCGGCTCGCCACCGCCGAGCATCCGCCGGCCGAGGCGCTGGCCGACCTGATCGCCACGCTGCGCCCCCACTCGGCGCGCCACACCGAACAGGCGACCAAGAACCTGCGCGCCCTCACCTATCTGCTCGAACACCAGCCCGACTATCGCCGAGCATTACGCCACGGCCTGCTGGCGCTGTTGACCGAAACCCGGCAGATCGCGCTCTATACAGAATCCGGCATCCTCGCCAACGAGGGCTTCTTCAGCGCACTGTCACGGCGCATCGGCGAGCGACTGCTGCCGCCGCCGGTACGGCCGGAGTCGCTGCGCGACGTGTTCGGCCAACTGTTCGCGCCCGAGGACGACCACCTGTGGCTGGCCGAGATCCCCGACGAGGTATGGAGCGGGCTGTGGCGCGCGCTCGCCTGGAGTGAAGAGGAACTCAACGGCGGCGACACCGCCACCCGCTTGCAACTGCTCGAAGCCGTGCAGGTATTGTCGGCACGGATCACCGCGATCGGCCTGGAGCCGGAGCTGGTACGGGTCTACCCGGATATCGAGCGTTTTGAGTCGCCATTCCTGCACCTGAACGCCGAGGTGCTGCGCTATGTCGAAAGCTACCGGTTGAGCCTGTCCGAGCACGCTCGGCCGGACGAGGACGAAAAGCACATCCTGGTGCTGCTCGACCAGTGCGAGGACATCCTCGCCAAGCTGCGCAAGAACGCGGCGCGTTACGGCATCTCGGTCAACCTGACCTACCATGCGCTGCGCCTGACCCAGCACATCGACCGGCTGCGCGCGCTGCTGATCCTGCTCGACCCCGACTACGACCCGGCCGTCGACCCGACGCTGTTCCAGCTGATCGTGCGGCTGATCGAAGCCGACAACCGCAAGTACAGCCTGCGCGACCTGTTCAAGTCGAACACCGAATTGCTGGCGCTGCAGGTCACCGAGCATGCCGGCCGCCACGGCGAGCACTACATCGCCGAGACGCGCGGCGAATGGAACGGCATGGCCCGCGCCGCGATGGGCGCCGGCCTGATCGTCGGTTTCATGGCGCTGATCAAGATGCTGACGGCACGCGGTCACCTGCCGCTGCTGTGGGAAGGCATCGCGTTCGGCCTGAACTACGCGCTCGGCTTCATCATCGTGCAGATCCTCGGCTTCACCATCGCCACCAAGCAGCCGGCGATGACCGCCGCGCGGATCGCCTCGGTGATCCATACTGTCGGCAAGAAGGCACACGCCGACGAGTTGGCCGAACTGGTGGTGAAGGTACTGCGCACTCAGTTCGTCGCGATCCTCGGCAACGTGCTGCTCGTCATCCCGACCGCGGGGCTATTGGCTATCGGCTGGCAGGCGCTGTTCGGCCAACCCCTGGTCGACGCCGCCAAGGCGCAGCACCTGCTGCACGACCTCGACCCGATCCGCAGCCTGGCGATCTTCCACGCGGCAATCGCCGGCGTGTACCTGTTCCTGTCCGGGCTGATCGCCGGCTACTACGACAACCTGGCGATCTACCGCCGCATCCCGGAGCGGATCGCCGCGCTACCGTGGCTGAATCGCTTGGTCGGCCCGCACCGAGCGAACCGGCTTGCCGGCTACATCGAGCACAACCTCGGCGCCTTGGCCGGCAACTTCTACTTCGGCATGTTCCTGGGCCTGACCGGCACGGTCGGCGTCATCCTCGGCCTGCCGCTCGACATCCGCCACATCACCTTCTCGTCGGCGTATCTGGCGTTTTCCGCGGTGACCAGCAACTTCCAGCTGCCGCTCGATGTGGTGCTGCTGTCGCTCGCCGGCGTCGCGCTGATCGGCCTGACCAACCTGATGGTCAGCTTCGGCCTGGCACTGTGGGTGGCGTTGCGCTCGCGCAAGCTCAGGGGCCGCGACGCCTGGCCGCTGGTGCCGCTGCTGCTGCGCCGTTTCGTCCGTAATCCGCTGCAGTTCTTCCTGCCTCCGGCGAAAGCCGCCCCGCTCGAGGAAGAAGCGGACAAGGAACAGGAAGCGCGCTGAGCTCTCCATGCGAAAACCGGGCCTTACAGGCCCGGTTTTTCTTCAGTCCAGCGCCCAGTCGACCAGCGCCTCGGCGTGCAGTCGGGTGCTGTCGAACACCGGCAGCGGCCCATCCTCACCGAGCAGTACCAGCTCGGTACACGCCAACAGCACCGCCTCGGCGCCGTCGGCAGCCGACTGTCGCATCAGCGCCTGCAGCGTCTGGCGCGACGCCTCGCGTACCTCGCCGCGGCACAGCTCGTCGAAGATGATCCGGTGCACGGCGTCCCGGCCTGCAGTGTCGGGCACACTCACCTCCAGACCGTGCGCGGCCAGCCGCTCGCGGTAGAACGGCTCCTCCATCACGAAGCGGGTGCCGAGCAACGCCACCCGCTGCAACCCGGCCTGGCGAACCTGGGCCGCCAGCGCGTCGCCGATGTGCAGCAGCGGCACCGACACCGCCGCGGCCACCTTGTCGGCGACCTTGTGCATGGTGTTGGCGCCGATCGCGATACAGCCGGCGCCGGCGCGTTCCAGCTCCTGCGCGCGCCTCGCCAGCAAGTCGCCGGCCCGCTCCCATTTGCCCGCCGCCTGCCAGGCCGCCAGCGGCGCAAAGTCGATGCTGTTGACGATCACCTTGGCCGAATGCAGCCCGCCCAGCCGACGGCGCACCGCCTCGTTGATGAAGCGGTAGTAGAGCGCGCTCGATTCCCAGCTCATCCCGCCGATCAGACCGATGGTTTTCATGCTTGCTCCGTTGTCGATTGACGATGGCTTCAGGCTAAGCGCTGCCACCGCCATCCGGTAGCCGCAGCGCTACATCGATACGACAGTGACAGAGCCTCTCCGCTTTCATCCAGCGCGTCGGCCAGGCTATCCGCCCAGAAAAGACAACGCCACGGCATGCCGTGGCGTTTGAGGAGAAGGTTGGCCGAAACCCGCTCCGACGGCTTACGGATGCCCCTCTTCCGAGTCGGTAACGATAGAAGCTGGAACTCAGTCGGCGCGCTCGTGCACCTTGCGGCCGGCGGCGTAGGTCGCCTTGATCACCCGCTCGTCGCCGAGCGTCATCAGCACGAACAACTGTTCCTCGAGCGTTGCCGAGAACGACTGGCGGTCGGCGAGTATCGGCGTCGCGTTGAAGTCGAGCACGGCGAGGTCCGCGTCCTTGCCGGCCTCGATGCTGCCGATGTATTGGTCCTGATAGATCGCCCGCGCCGAGCCGAGCGTAGCGAGGTAGAAGGCGTGGTGCGCCGACAGCGAGTAACCGCGCAACTGCGCGATCTTGTACGCCTCGTTGAGCGTCACCAGCGGCGAGAAGCTGGTACCGGCGCCCAGGTCCGAGCCCAGCGCGGTACGCACCGGGTTGCTCGACACCAGCGCCCGCTCCAGATTGAACAGGCCCGAACCGAGGAACAGGTTGGAGGTCGGGCAGTGCACGATGGTCGCGCCCGCCTCGGCCAGCCTTTTCCACTCGCCATCGGTCAGGTGCACCGCGTGGCCGAATAGCGTGCGCGGCCCGACCAGGCCGTAGCGGTCGTAGACGTCGAGATAGCCCTGCGTACCGGGGAACAGCTCGTTCACCCAGGCGATCTCGTTGGTGTTTTCCGACAGGTGCGTCTGCATGTAGACGCCGGGGATGTCCTTGTACAAGGCTCCGGCCGCCTCGAGCTGCTCGGGGGTGCTGGTCGGCGCGAAACGCGGCGTCACCACATAGAAGAAGCGGCCTCGGCCGTGCCATTTGTCCGCCAGCGCCTTCGACTGGTCGTAACCGGTCTTCGCCGTGTCGAGCAGCGCGTCGGGCGCATTGCGGTCCATCAGCACCTTGCCGGCGCCGGTACGCAGACCGAGCGCTTCGGCCTCCTCGAAGTAGGCGTCGACCGACTCGGGATGCACGGTGCAATAGGTGATCGGCGTGGTCACGCCGGCCTTCAGCTGCTCGCGCAGGAAGACGCGGGCGATGTCTTTGGCAAAGGCCTTGTCGTGGTAACGCTGTTCGGTGACGAAGGTGTACTTGTTGAGCCAGTCGAGCAGCTGCTTGCCGTAGGCGCCGATCATCGGCGTCTGCGGATAGTGGACGTGCGCGTCGATGAAACCCGGCACGATCAGCGCATCCCGATAGTGCTCGGGCGTCGCCCCGGCCGGCACGCGGCTGGCATCGTAGGCGCCGGCGTAACGGATCGTGCCGCCGTCGATCACGATCAGCCCGTCGGACTCGTAGCGGAAGCTGCCCTCCACACCGTCCTTGAACGGGTTGCCGGTATAACTCAGAAATGCGCCGCGAAGTGCCGATGCCATGGACAACTCCTTCTCTGATGTCGGGCCTGTGCCGGCCGGTTTGGATGCGGTGCCTCCCCTCCACTTGCGGGTCATCCCGAGCGAGACGGGGAAAGCGCTGAAGGACTCAGAAAATCCATGATAGATCAATGCGGCAGCATCCACCTTTCATGAAAAAAGCCCGCAGCGATCGCTCCGGGCTTTGATGGTGATGCCGAGGCCAAGCTTACATCGCGTCGAGCACCTCGATGCCGAGCAGGTCCAGGCCGGTCTTCAGCGTCTTGGCGGTCAGCGCGGCCAGCTGCAGACGGCTCTGCCGCACCTCGCCCTCGGACTTCAGGATCGGGCAGGCCTCGTAGAAGCGCGAGAACAGCGTAGCGATCTGGTAGACGTACTGCGACAGGTAATGCGGGTAGCAGCCGTCGGCCACCGCATTGATGGTGTCTTCGAACTGCGCCAACGCGGCGGCGAGTTGCTTCTCCGCCGGCTCGGTGAGGACGATCTTGGCGCCCGCGTCGTAGTCGGTCGCCTTGCGGAACACGCTCTGCACCCGGGTGTACGCGTACTGCAGGTACGGGGCGGTATTGCCCTCGAACGACAGCATGGTGTCCCAGTTGAAGATGTAGTCGCTCATCCGGTTCTTGGAGAGATCGGCGTACTTCACCGCGCCGATGCCGACCACGCGGCCGATGTGGCGGCGCTCTTCCTCGGACAGGTCCGGGTTCTTCTCGCTCACCAGCTGATAGGCACGTTCGATCGCCTCGTCCAAGAGTTCGACCAGCTTCACGGTGCCGCCGGAACGGGTCTTGAACGGCTTGCCGTCGTCGCCCATCATCACGCCGAAGCCGATGTGCTCGAGCGACATGCCTTCCGGCGCGAAACCGGCCTTGCGGCAGATGCTGAACAGCTGCTGGAAGTGCTGGCTCTGGCGCGCATCGACCACGTAGATCACCCGGTCGAGGCCCAGCGTCTTGTGACGGTAGCGTACCGCGCCGAGGTCGGTGGTGGTGTACAGGTAACCGCCGTCCTTCTTCTGGATGATCACACCCATCGGCTTGTCTTCCTGGGTGCGGAACTCTTCCAGCATCACCACCTTGGCGCCATCGTTCTCCACCAGCAGGCCGGCGTCCTTCAGGTCGGACACCACCACCGGCAGGTCGTCGTTGTACGACGATTCGCCGCACACATGCTCGCGCTTGAGGCCCACGTTGAGCTTCTGGTACACCGCCTCACAGTGTTCCAGCGACACGTCGACGAACTGTTCCCACAGCCTCAGCACTTCCTTGTCGCCGCCCTGCAGCTTCACCACGTAGTCGCGGGCGCGGTCGGCGAATTCTTCGCTCTCGTCGAAACGGATCTTGGCGTTGCGGTAGAAGGTTTCCAGGTCGTTCAGCTCGATCGTAGCGTCACCGGCCTGCTGGGTTTCCACCAGGTAGGCGGTCAGCATGCCGAACTGGGTGCCCCAGTCGCCGACGTGGTTGGCGCGCACCACGTCGTGGCCGAGAAATTCCATCACCCGGGCCAGCGCGTCGCCGATGATGGTCGAGCGCAAGTGGCCGACGTGCATTTCCTTCGCCAGGTTCGGCGACGAGTATTCGACCATCACATGCTGCGGGGTCGGGGCGGTGATGCCGAGTTTGGCGTCCGCGAGCGCCGCTTCGGCGCGGCGGGCGAGGAATTCCGGATCGAGATGGATATTGATGAAACCCGGACCGGCGATTTCGATCTTGCTGGCGATGCCGGCGAGATCCAGCTTGGCGATCACCTGTTCGGCCAACGCACGCGGGTTGGTCTTCAGCGCCTTGGCGGCCCCCATCACGCCGTTGGCCTGGTAGTCGCCGAACTCCGGCTTGGAGGCGGGCTGCACGACGGCCGGCGCGTCCGGTGCACCGGCCGCGGCGAGTGCCGCCTGCACCCGCTCGTTGATCAATTGCAAAATCGTCATGTAGCGTCCCAATCTTGTGTCTTAAGCGAAATTCGAATATTCGATTTCGAACAATCTTACCTGCTCGATTGTAAGCCGACCCCCTCCGGCCGGGCAACGCAAGATCGCCGATCGGCTGACCCTGCGCGTGTTAAACGACCCTGCGAAGGCGGCTGATGACCGGTCGACAAACGGCACGCCGCAGTCGGCCCGGGTCGGGGGCCCTCGGCCGGCTTGAACTGGTGGGCTCACATCCAGGCATCGATCATGCCCAGCGACTCACGCGCCGGGGTGATCACATCGGCCGGATGCCGGTACCTACCCCGCTGCACTTCATGACTCAGTTAGCCGGGGCCGGTCGCAGACTTGCCGTTAGGGTGGTCCTGGCGGAGTGGAAGAGTGCTGTTCTTATAATTTAACAAACCCCTGGCTGGCGGCTTTGGCGCGGATCGGATTGAGCTATGAGCAGGTGGCTCTGGCGGGTCGAACGCCAACGCGGGAAGCAGAGTGCCGGGCTTACGCGGTCTACCGCGCCCCCTGAAGCGCGCGCCTCGATCCTATGAACGTTCGGCACGCGCCCTGGGGGACAGAGGAGTCGGGATGAATCGGATGGAAACACGTTTTCTGGCGCTGTGGTCGCGCTGCGGCGGTATACA